>JAVKCN010000054.1:0-8451 GCA_040222715.1 Cyclobacteriaceae bacterium
TTGCCGTGATCCGAAGAGATACTCCCTACGTAAAGTTACAGTTATCATAGGGTAGATAGGTGACTAACAGCAGTTGGTGAAAGCAGGAAATGCGGGCATTTGCTGCTTTTACCAACTCGTTTGCGGTAGCAAACTCTTGCGAAAGCAGGTCCAACCAGTGCAAAATTTCCAATGCAGAATTTGGACGGGACCTCTATGGCTCTTTCTTAAAAAAATTATACTAGAAAGCTTGTTTTATTAATAGAACGCGATGTTATATACTGAGTTCACATTGCTTCAAAAGATTTGATCATACCTAGAAAGTTATCCTTATATTTAGGATACTTCTCGGTAGAAGAAAAGCTTGTTAGCATAAATATCTTATCACCCTTGGCTATCAGGTATATTAAGTTAGTTACAAAAATTCCGCGATCTTTATACTTACACTCAAACCATTTACTTTTCAATCCATTAATCGTTTCTTCCCCTTCACTCAATTTCTCATAACTACTTAGTTCTTCAAGACCACCATAAGTTACAAATGTCTGATAATATTCGTCGAGAGACATGCCCTGTGAGTCATGTATGTCGATGCCCAATGTTTCAGCCTGTTTGTCGTTTGGCCCTTCTGGTGGGGCAAACAGAGACAAGGTATTGTACTTCTTTTCTACAACTTCCCAGTTCGGATAGTAATTGATTGCAAACCTGTCTTCCTTATTGGTGTATTCTTTCTCTTGGGCAAAAGATACTATTGAACAGAAAAGTGTCATTTGAGCTAACAATAGCTTCTTCATATTTTGTGTGTTTTTTTGCTTTGCACATAACATACGGATAGCACATATATGCGTGGGACGCCCCGCGGCTATCTCCCTTATAGTATCACCGAGTTTTTTCCTATCCACGGCCTTTGTTGTGAATGACCCATCGGTAAATTGATGGAACACTTAGAGGCATTCTATTTATTATTCTGATCACAGAGGATCAACTTATTAAAAATTTTTGAAAAGAACATCTGGTCATTACCCCTCCGTTACCTGCCGGATTACCCGGAGCCAGTTTAAACCGAGGATTTTTTTGATTCGCTCGTCGCTGTAACCCAGCTTTTGCATCGCGATGGTGATCTGGGGAAAGTCACTGATGTCTTTAATTTCGCGGGGCAGCTCCGGGCCACCATCCAGATCGGAACCGATCGCCATGTGGTCCTCCCCTACTAAATTTACTCCATAGTCGATGACCTTTGCCAGTTGATCGACGTGCATCCAATACTCATCAGGAATAGTGCCTTTGAAGTTGAGCGGAACCTCTTTGGCAAATTCCTGGTCTACCTCTTCCAGGGTTTTGGCCGATAGCTGTACGGAGGCGGGAGTCGTCTCGTTCTGTGCTTTCTGCTGCCAGGAAAAGTATTTGGGGTTGTTAAAGAGGCTGCCGAAGTGAATGCCGATGACCCCGCCTTTGGCTGCTACTGCTTTGGCCGCTTCGTCGGTAATACAGCGCGGATGCGGTACAATACCGTAAAATCCACCGTGACTATAGATCACCGGATGTTCACTGGCCTCGGCGGATTGAAGAATAGCCTCATTGGATGCATGGGCCACATTGATGACCATGCCCAGCCTGTTCATTTCGGCAATGACCTTTTTCCCCAGATCGTTGATACCATCCCAACGGCTAACATCATTGCAGGTATCGATAAACGCGTTGGTCGTATTGTGGGCGGTTAGTTGCATAGAGCGTAGTCCTAAGCGATGCAGTGCCCGAAGCAGATTGAGGTCGCCATCCAGGTCATAGCCACCTTCCAGATCCAGGAAAGCCGCCATTTTGCCTTTCTGATTGATACGCTCGATATCAGAAGCGTTGAGTGCCAGCTCGATCATGTCGCTATTATTCTCGATCTGGTCCAGTGCCAGCTCCACCACCCGAAAGGTGTTTTTGGTTTCCAGCCTTCCCGGATAATAGTGCTCAGGCGTATACACCGAGAAGAACATCGCATCCACGCCGCCTTCCTTGGCTCGGGGGAGGTCAACGGTTCCATCCGAATACCGCTGGCCGATATCCGTTCCCATCAGCAGCTCGCGGGACATGACATGGGTATGCCCGTCCATCACCAATGCCTGGCGATGCAATTCAGGCATCGGCTTTTGCTGAAGGGGCGAAAATATCCCGTTTCCCGCCACTGGAGCGGATAACAGAGGTTCTATGGGTAAAACGCTTCCTGCCAACGGAAGCATGGTTAGGCGCTTGATGAGATCTCGTCGTTTCATTCGTTTATTAGTACTAAATTCATATAATCAACCTCGGTTCTGGCGCTATTGATCAAAACCTCGGATATACGGGCGGCTCGGTGGTCGCTCTCCCGTATTGAATTGCGCTCCCCGGGTGGGGCGGTAAGTCATATTCAGGACCGGTGTTTCAATGCGGCGACCGACGGGAGAATATTGCCCATTGTCCCAGTTGGATTCCATGTAGTGGTTGACAATGCCGGTGGACAGCAGCAGCCGCTCGGCGTTGAAAGGTTCTTTTTGGGTGACCATCATCTCGGTAATCCAGTGCGGCTGGGCATTGGAGGCATGGTACTGGTCAAAAGGGCCGGGCCACTCCAGCATCGAGATGATTGTCGGTTCGTTATGCCCTTCAATTTCACCGGCATAAGTCCACCCTACATCCCGAGCACCGATGACCGCCGCCATTGTTCCATCGTTATATTCCACCACACACATGTTGGTATTGGGGTTCTGCTGAAAATGTCCCGGTTGCAGTTCAAAACGTTTCGCCACAGCATCCACCAGCTTGCTGGCCCAGGGATTTCTTTCTACCCACTTCCAGGTCTCCGGTCCGCGGATGGACTGTACCGACCGTACCCCGGTTTCCCCGCCCTTGCGACGTTCTACAAAGGCCTGAAGGACATCTATCGCATGAAAAATTGCGCCCTCATCTCCGGTGCCCGCCAACACCACCGAATGCTTGATGGGAGTATCGTTAGGAAGTTCTTCCGCGGGCTTGCGGTAGTAGACGGGGATGGATGAGCCGCCGGTGAGCGGAAAGTTCAACTCCCGGGATTTGTCAAACATCCACTTGGCATCATCCCAGTTGTAGGACAGGTGCTTGTCATTAAAGATCGGTACCGAACGCTTGCTCCGCTCGAAAACCTCGATCACCTGATTATAGATCCACCAACGAGGCAAGAGCCAGTGCCCCTTCAGATCGGTTGGGTAGTTCCCATGTTCTCCGACGATGACCACACCGTCCACCGCCAGTTCCTCACCGCCAAGGGTGACGGCTTCACCCACGGTATTAAAGATTGGAATGCCCTTCGCTTTGCATATTTTCTGCCCGAGCTGGCTTTCTTCAAGCTGATGGATATAAACGGACACTACCTCCACCCGCGAAGGTTTGTAGGCGCCCTGCCACCAATAACCGTCCAGCAGCTTGGCAAAAATCCAGTCGGCGTGTGATCGGGTGGCCGCCCAGTACGTGGTAAGACAAGCGATACGCACTTTTTCTGGTGCTTGCTGCGGAACAGCACTGGCGGCGGAGCCCATCAAAACCGTCAAACCGGCTGCTCCGGCCATTCCCAGCATTTCACGTCGGGTAATAAGTGCGTTTGGTTCGGTGATTTCATGCGTTGGGAATGAATCTGCCACCCTGGCGGGTGGTTCGGGCTGTTTCTTGGCCATCATGGTTAGTTCTTTCAGTGGTTAGGAATGAGTAGGTCGCCCTGTCATTTGATACAAATGCTACAATTAATGACAATTGTTTAGTAAAAAAAAGTTACCCCGTTCTTTAAAAATTGTATCAGCGCTTTCACAGCTTGAAACAAATCTATTGTTTTTGGATTTGCCCCATTTTTGTTGCCTGGTAATTTCCTGATAATCTGACAGATAAGTGTGATCGCAGCCTGTATTCTCGGAGTTTGGTCCTGTCCCGTCAAATTCCAAAAATTCAGAGAATATCGAACGCACAGCAACTGATGACCAGGATGATGTTTAGTGCGTATGCCCACACTTTGTTAATGACACTAAAATGACCTGCGCCACACGCACAAAAGTCTCAAAAAACTGCTGCGTCCTGAAAGGTAAAATCCAGAACCGCAAAAATCACTGAAGGAAACAGAAGCGAGCAGAAGGCGTAGATCGGCAGCCGAATTGCACTGAAATTTGCTAGAAGCACTTTGGCATTTCCAACTTTAGCGACTGTTATACGTCGTTCACTGGTTCAATGCTGACTATTAATGTCTAAGATGCCACCCCCCGAAGGGTTTTACGGTTGCGCAGTTTGGACCGCCATCTTTACCAGTTCCAGCAACACTAGTCTGCAACATTGAATTGCTGGTTAATGTATCAATGTCTTTCCATGTAATACCTGTTAATGGTATTTTAAGCCGTCTCGACCAAATTGTATCAGATTGGCCAGCATATGTGCCAATATCAATATATACAAACTGATTGGTTGCGGGGCCTTGAACAAAACTGCCTGAAAATTTGGGAAGATGGCCTCCTGATTTGTCGCCTTTAACTTTAACCGTAAAATTAAAAGATAAATCGTTCGATGTGGGAATTTGTTTTTGAACTGTTTCGTAATTGCTACCAGATCCTTTTTGCAGGCCAAACATTACATCTGGCGTTGGTTTGATTAGAATGATTTGAAGTGTTATTTCTGATTCCATTTTTTTCAATAAAACGATAGACAGTTGAATAGGAGTCTTAGACCTTAATCTATATGGCGTATATCATCAGAATAGCGCACATATGCATGGGATGCCCCGCGTTTATCCCCTTTATAGTATCACTGAGACTCAACCTATAAAAAAAATTGAAAAGAACAGTTATTTTCCAGTAAATTGGCAGACTACTGCCTTTAAAAAGTAAGAATGAAACCCTTAACCGGATCATGCCTGCCGGGAGATGATGAACTGCATTAGGTCAGTTGATTTCAAGTGATACTTTTTTAATACTTGTATCGGTTATTCTTTCTCACCGAACTTTTTCTGCCATACCGGATATTGCCTTAGCACTTTTTCCGGGGCGTTGGTGTACCAGCTATACCCATTACGACGCTCGTCGCTTATTTCAGCCAGCGTCTTTCTTTTGATGCCATCCCGACTACAGAAAAAGACTTCACTGGTTTCTAAATCATAGAAACGCCCCCACAAGGGAGGTGCGTTTTTATCTGCAACCACAATGCTGTTTTTCTTTCCGTCTTCCCGCGTTTCCTTTTCTATTTTTATGCCCTCTAGACTATTATTTTCAAACCATTGTACTGCGCCATTCACGGCCGCAATAACCTCTTCCGATGGATACGCCATATCCATAAGCAACAGGACGATACCGACTGATTCTGATCCACTAAATGAAGGAAGTTCGTAGCTGCGGGCTTTGGCTGGAGCAAGGGTCACCGAATCATGCTGGGCACACCAGACCGTAGGCTCGCCATCGACGATGATCTGGGTATCAAGCATGCATTGTACTCCTTTATCGAATGCTGCCTGCGCTTTTTGCCGGGTATCCTCGCTTATTTGTAGTGAAGCATATGCCTCGTTTTTTGAAATAATCTCCTTGAGAAACTCCATGATATTGACCATGGCATCATCATTATAGGTGATATGACCAGAATAGGCCACACTTCCCTGGCGTACCGGAAAGAACTGGGGCCATCCGCCATTTTCATACTGGGCCGCAAAAATATAATGAAGTCCCTTCCCGAAAGCCTGCTTGTAACGCTCATCCTTATTAGCCGCATACACCTTGGCCAGGAATCTTAATTCGGTGATGGTAGCGTCGTTGTCAAAGGTGGCGCCAACTTCAGCTTTGTCATTGATATAATGTTCTTTTTCCGCTTCCGAGAAGGTATGATGATAAGGTTTGTTTTTCTCCCATCCGCCAATCTCTTTTTGACTCATCAAGACATTTTCGGCGACTGATTTTGCCTGGTCTGAACCATACCATTCAGCGGGCATTTCGGTAGCCACCTCTTTCCATCTTTTACCGAGATAATCCGCCGAGGCATCTTGTTCATGCTGGGCAGAACAAACGGTGAACGTCAAGGTAATTCCTACGAATAAAATAAGTGCAATAATTTTCATGGTTGTTGTATTCTATTATTATTCAAGCCATTCCCATCGTTTGGCCCAGTCCAGTAGAAAGGCCGCTCGATACTTGGATACCGTTTTGGCTCCTTGTTGCTCCTGTAAAAACAGTTGTGGTTCTGGCCGGTCACTATACCAGTTAGCGCCCAGTATATAATCATCCGGTTTAGCCTTCCCCGGCCAGGGAGTAATGCTAACGTATTGACCGGACTGCGCATCTAACTCGGGAATTTTACTGGTAATCCGATAAGCAGACGTCTCCGGTTTTTTAGAGGAATAACGTACGCCATACTGGCCATTACCGAGGTAGTAACCGGGCCAACTCTGATTGTTCACCTGTAGGGTAAAGCAGCTTGAATCCTGAGGAATAGCCGACTCAGGCCCTTTAAATATCCACTCCAATACGGCATAAGCGGCCACCGTATCCTTGGTGGTACTATTACCCTCAAATACGGTACGTGCACTGCGCTTGATGGGGGTGAAACTTCCTCCCCAACTTTCGCCCGTTGGTTCATCCGGATTGCCATGCATGACATAGGCGAGCGATGGAGTATCACCCATTTTAATCTCACCGTCGTAGTAGTTTTTAAAAGCCTGGCCCATGGCACCTCGCTGCTGAATATAGTTTTGGTAGTATAAATTTCCTTTGATGTCATCCGGTGATTCCAAATCCATAAACCAGCCTCGGTACGTGGCATTGGCTTCGATCATCCAAAGGTCGGGATGGTTTTCGGAGATATAGGCATAGGCATTCACACTCCATTTTTTGTTAGGGCCTCCAATCCAATAGACCCTTATCTTTTCCTTGATTTCCGGGGCATCGTGCAGAGCTTGCGCCAGATCTTCCAAACCGCCCCAAACCAGCACCCATAAAGGTTGTTCACCGGGCTTTTTGGCACATTTGATGATCCAGTCCGAACCTTCGGTAGCCGTATTAAAACCCTGGTACGGTGCCGCATCAATTCCACCTTGTTTACAAATTTCTCGGAGAGTGTCGGGGTCCGGAAAATCAGGGGAGTGTTCCTTCAATTTGCTGAAATCTTTTTCGTAGAGATCAATCATATCCACGATATCTTTTTTTCGCCCCTCGCCAAACGGAGATGATATTAAACCTTCTATCTGCAAAAGATCGGCGTACATCAATAAATGTATCATGGACTGAAAATCATCAGGATCCGTTCCTCCGATATCGGTACTGATAAGAATGCGAGGTTTCTCAAGTACTGCCTTTTGGGAAAACAAAGGCAGTGAACAAAGGCAGAGCGAAAAAATAAAACCAAATCTATACATGGCTTTGTTAAAGTTAAACACAAACAAGCATATCAATTTCAGACTTTTACAGATATATGCCAAGTTTTTAAAAAATATTCAGATCACGTAAATTTAGCTTCGTATTAGTAATATAACTACCTGAAAAAATAATTAAACCTATTGAATTCCGATATTTTAAATACCTACGATGAAAGTCGGACAGATTTCAAACCTTACGGGTTAACGTGCGAATTGTGGACTCCCTGTTTGATGAAGAAGTCAGACCGGCACAATGAAATCGAATTAAATTATTTTACCGAAGGCACCATCACCTATCTTCTTCAGGGAAGAAAGATAGCCATTCCCCCTAAAAAGCTAACCATTTTCTGGGGGCTTATTCCTCATCAGATTGTGCAAAATGAAGGTTCGGCGCCTTATTTTGTATGTACCATTCCATTTTCTCAGTTTTTAGAATGGAAGCTTCCGGTATCATTTGTAGATAAAATTCTTAAAGGAGAGATTTTACAGGATGAATCAGAAGCATCAAGTTTGTACGATGAATACCTCTTAAATAATTGGATAACCGACATTACTAAAAAAAATCATCAGGAGGTGATCATCCTTGAGATGCGTGCCCGTTTAAGCAGGATGGCGATAAACAACCTCACCATCAATCAGCGGGAACCACAGGATATTAATTCCAATGAAATAAGCCAGGTTGAAAAGATTGCCATCTATATTGCTCAAAATCATAAAAACCCTATTAAAGTCTCGGATATAGGGAAAGCGGTTGGGTTTCATCCGGATTATGCTAATGCATTATTTAAAAAAACATTTGGCACCACGTTAAGCGAGTACATCACCGGAGAGAGAATAGCGTATGCGCAGCGGGAACTGACTACTTCTTGCAAAAGTATTACCGAGATTGCTTTCGAGTGTGGCTTTAATTCTATCAGTCGTTTCAATGCCACTTTTCTGAAAATAAATAATTGCACTCCCCGGGAATATAAGAAAAGATATCACGAGCCAAGCCTGATCCAGGTCGTGTGATAATGTTATTGAGGTATGATGGTTACTATTACCCTTTTATATCTGGATAATGGTGGCTCGCCTTTATCGGTAACTTTTACTATAAAATG
>JAVKCN010000055.1:0-54663 GCA_040222715.1 Cyclobacteriaceae bacterium
ATTCTTGAGCTGTGAGGTTTTCCAATCCAAAGCTATTTTCTTAAATTCGTTCAATAAGTGAGTGTACATACTTGTCGTTATTGTTCGCACATAAACAACAAGCTCTTGTGCCTCACTTATCCATTTGTACCGTAGTATGGAAAGCACCTTAATGGGTTAACTCCGCCAAACTTTGGTCAAGCTGTCGGATGTGATTTCGCCATCGCCAAACCTCTACTCCGGTACGTGTGCCAATGCTTACGGTCAGAAGTAGTAATAACAAACCTGCTTTTTCGGGAGTAAGCGGAATGCGTAAGAAGAAAAACAAAAACACGCTACCAAAGAACAGGGCTGAGAAAATACTGGCAAACATAATTTGCTGCCACAGCTTTGTCCTGGCTTTATATAAGGAAGTTATAAGATCGCTGCTCTGGGGGTTGACCAACAGGCTGTGGTACAGCCAAAAGTTATTCATAATGCCCAGACCCACAACGAACAGCAGTAAGGCATTGACCCATCCTTCGTTGCGTTCCGGGTCCAGTCCGGTCATAAATACCAGGATCAGCAGCAGAAATGCTGCGGTTTCAATCAATACCTTCCGTTTGGTTCTTGAAAAAACAGAAGCAGTTTGTTTGGCGACGGATTGTTGAATGTCGGCTTCACTTTTGTGGGCAGGGTTTCGCTGCCATTCAGATTTTAATTCATCGAGGCTCATGGGTACGGGGGTTTAACAGGTGAATTAATTTTTCTTTGATCCGATGGAGCCGAACTCCTACGTAATTGGTAGTCACGCCCAGCATCTCGGCAATTTCTTCGTAACTGTAATCATCCAGATAAAGGGTGACGATGGCTTTCTCGGCTTCGCTCAGGGTACTGATGGCCCGGTACAATCGCTCCCTCTCGGGATGGTCGGCAGATTCGGCTACTGCAATCTCTGTAGAAGAGATAGACGTTGTAGCAAGCCGCTTTTTACGATATTTAGCCACCGCCGTACTAAGCACAATCTTATACATCCAGGTTGTTACTTTGGCCTCTTTCCGGTAAGAAGGGTAGGCTTTCCAAAGTTGGAAGACCATTTCCTGAAAGAGGTCTTCCCGGTCTTCGGGGGTATCCCGGTAGATCCGGCACACTTTGTGAAGGATGCCCTGGTACTGCGAAATCATACGTGTAAATTCCTGCTTCAATAGGATCATATACCCAATGGGTTGCATTCAGGAAGTAATTTATTACAGGATGGGCAGTTTTTACATAAAATATATTGTATTCACATGGAAATACGGTGCTCGTAAAATCGGCGCAACGATAGGGATAAACCCAAACAAACTCTAACTGCTTCCGCAATTTTCCGAAAGCTAAACAAACCAATGCATGAAAGATTTATCCATTCCTATGGCCCGCATGCACCTACTGGCAATCCCATTTCTACTGGTGAGCGGTCTGCTGCTGGTTCCGTATGCTCTGGTTTGGGGGTGGCACAGTGTAACCAGCGGTTTTAACCAGTTTTTTAAACTTATCAATTTTATCCCAACCCTGCTGCTGGGCATTATCCTGCACGAAGGGCTGCATGGCCTGGGGTGGAAATATGCGGCAAAGCTGCGTTGGGATGATATGCGTTACGGCATGCAATGGAAATCGCTGACACCTTACGCCCACAGTAAAGAGCCGATGCGAAAATCGCCATACGTTATCGGATCACTGCTTCCGGGGGTCCTCCTGGGCATCATTCCTTATACCGTAGCTTTGGTGATCGGGCATGGGTGGTTGATGCTGTTTGGAGTGGTTTTTACGTTTACTGCGGCAGGCGATTTCTGGAGTGTATACACTTTACGAAAAATTCCTCAGGAGGCCTGGGTACAGGATCATCCTGAAAATGCCGGGTGTATTGTGTACGAAGATGACCCGAAAGGTCCGTCATAGTGCATCCAGTAGCAAAGCTACCTAACCTTTGGGTGAATGTTGAAAATAATTAAAACGGACTGGAATGATTGTAAGAAGATGCCCCTAAATGTTTGACCTTTCACTCTTCTATAAAACCTTCTTTAAAAAGATTAACCGGATATGCATCTTTTTCGTCCTCAATAACCGTAATCGCTTTTGCTATCCTGTGAATGACATGATCTAACTCTTTGGCCGATTGGACCACATGCTGAATCAGTTGTTGTTTTTGACTTTCATCCTCCACATGCTCAAGCGCGTAAGCAGCCCCCAACACCCGGGTTAAGGGCCCCCTTATTTTGTGGGCATTCAGGAAGGCATATTCAGTCAATTGCTGGTTGCGCACCTGTAAAAGCGCTGTGCGCTCCTCAACCATTTGCTCCAGATTATTATTAATGGCCGTAACCTCCTCATTGGCCGACTGAAGTTCTTCGCTGTATTGCTCCAATTCACATTTGATTTCTTGCAATTCCAGTTCCCGCTGTTTTGCCGGAGAAATATCTGCCACTCGAATTAACTGGTAGCTTTGTGCTTTCAAAGTGAACACATGAACCGACACTTGCCCCCAAAATTCTCGCCCTTTGGGGGTGGCACAATGCATCTCTGAGGAAAAGGTGTCTCCTTCCTGCTGCAGCTTTTCTAAAATAGATAATGATTGGTTCAGATTGTTGAAAAACCCGGTTGCGTGGTCGAGCAGGTTATTCGGGTCATCTATATCACATAGCTGTAGTGCCATGTGGTTATATTGCTCTATCTTAAAATCACTGACTCGCACCAGAAAAAGGGCATCCGGATTGTGTTGTAAGATATTATAGAACTTCGTTTCACTTTCCACAATGTGTTGCCGGATGTGCTCTTCTTTGCATTGCACCATCCACCCAATGAGGTAGGCAGTTGTCGACAATACCCAGGGAGCCGTATCTACCACATAATGAATCGGATTTACCTGATGCACCCGTATGACCGAGGCAAAATTCAGAGGAAAGTCATGAAGAATTATATCCAGGATAATGGCTCCAGCCGGAAAACAAAGGCCAAACCAGAACCCTCCCTGCACAAACCGTCGTAAAGTAAAACGTTGCGCACTGAAAAAGTATTGATATAATTTTACATTATGCATTATCAACTCATCGCCTCTATATTCCCAACATAATAGAAATATAAAATTAAGGGTAGCATATTAATTTAACCCGCTCGTTATTACAGCGATAGTACAAACGTCATATTTTCCTGCTTTTTATGCATCTACCTAACTTTTGTCATGAACCGTATTGACCGATTAACCGCTATCCTCATCCACCTGCAAAGCCAGCGAATTACCCGTGCCCAATCAATCGCCGACCGTTTCAGCATCAGTTTGCGAACCGTCTATCGGGATATTCGCGCATTAGAAGAAGCCGGAGTGCCCATTGGCTCGGAGGCCGGGGTAGGTTACTTTTTAGCTGATGGGTACCGTTTACCTCCGGTGCATTTCACTCCCCAGGAAGCTCGCGCACTATTTGTCGCGGGTAAATTGGTCGGAACCATGACTGATGCTTCGGTACGAGAACATCACGAAAGTGCCCTGTTTAAGATTAAGTCGGTCTTAAAAGGGGAGCAGCAGGAGATGCTGGATGATCTGCAAAGTAAAATGACAATTCTGTCGCCTATCGCTAAGGCCACCGAGCCAATCGAAGTGCATCTGGAACAGGTACAACAGGCTTTAATAAGTCGTAAAGTGCTGGAAATGGACTATTTCTCTCCCGGTAGCGGGCAGTTTACCCGACGGGGCATTGAGCCGGTTGGTATGGTACACTATGGAAGTGCCTGGCATATCATTGCCTACTGCCAGCTACGCCAGGACTACCGGGATTTCCGACTGGACCGGATGAGCAAATTACAGATCACTGAGCAGCGCTATCACCTACGTGACCGGCTCACGCTGGAGCAGTACCTGAACCAGCAAACCCAGATGACGGATGCCACCCTTGCCCGAGTGCGCTTTCACCCCTCAATGCTGCCGCATATTCAGCAGGAACGATATCACCACGGCTTTATTCGCGAAGAACCTGCTGATGAGGGAATGGAGCATTGGTTCATGGTGTCGCACATGGGCTATTTTTCCCGTTGGTTGCTGATGTTTGGCAACAAAGTGACCCTTCTACATCCTCCGCAACTTCATCAAACCATGCAGCGATTACTTGCTGAATTACAAGAGCACTATCAATTTCCTCAACCCTCCTGACATAAGGTTGTCACAACCGGATGGTATGTTAGTAGCATCACCAAAAATTTTGATGTTATGATCTTACACACCGGATTTGTCACCGAAAAATTAGCCGAGAGCAAAGCCTTTTACACCCAGTACTTCGGCTTTGAAGCCATCTTTGAGAATGAATGGTTTGTGATGTTAAAAAAAGGACCGTATGAGCTGGCCTTTATGCTACCCCAGCAAAATGATCAACATCCTTTGTTTCAACCGACCTATACCCAGGGAGCCTGGCTGGCATTAGAAGTGGAAGATGTAGATGCAGAATATGCCCGCCTGCTACCAACGGATGCTCCCATCCTGACGGAGATAAAGGCTGAAGTCTGGGGCGACCGGCACTTTGTATTAAAAGACCCGAATGGCATCGGAGTGGATGTATTTCAGCGAGTAACGGTCATGGCTAACTAAGAGGAGAAAGTAACACCGTGGGAATATCTCGATTCCCACGGTCGTTAACCGTAGCTTAATGATCATCCCCCTGGTAAATCCACATGGCCTGGGTGTTACCCGCCGGCTCGAAACCGCACTGCTGGTAAAACTCAATGGACCGGCCATCGGCTACGAGGATTTGTTGGTGGAAACCGACGTATTTTTTGGTGAATTCTTCCATGATTCTTTTACCAATACCCTGCCCCTGGTAATTGGGAAGTACCAGCAGATGGGGGTAATACACTACCAGGTACCCATCGGTGATGGCATTGCCAATCCCCACCAATAGGTCACCATCCCAGGCAGACACCAACGTATCAGAATTTACCAGTGCATTGTAAAGTGCATCGGGCTTTTGGGCAGAAGACCATTCATTGGCCTCATAGAGTGCCAGGATGTCTTTTTTCTTGATACCCTTCGTTTCTTTAATAGTAATATGCATACCGAATCAATAGCCAGTTCACACCACGTTTTTCAAGCCAAAATAAATGCAATATACATAAAATCAGACAACTTATATGGCTAAAGTTCAATCAAAACCCCATTTACTACTGCATATAAGGCTTTGTTTCCCTTTTTCAGAATAAAATTAGGACGGTTACCCAGTAACAGTGCATTATCATAATCGGCCGTTCGGGTAATTACATCCAGTAGTAGAGAAGCACGCAATTCCCTCCCCTGATTTAACCGTCTCACCCGCACGGTGGTATATCCTTGCCTAAGTAGCTGTTTGGCATCTAGTGCAGCAACGGCCTCTATGTCTTTTAGGGTTTTCTCATAGACCTTACCCGGTACAGCTACCATGGCTCGAGCGTTGAATTCCTGGTATCCGTAGTAGGTAGACAGATCGCCAATGTCTTGTATGCTACTGAGGTAGTAATACTGCTGATGATCATCAAAATCTATATCTTCCCGATTGATGCCCACATCAACGGTATAATACTGCCCGTTCTTTTCCCGTTGCACATTCCGAACCACCAGATCGTAGAGGTATCGCTCATTTTCGGGAATTTCGTGATAAGCCTCGACCGGAGCTTTTTGGTAATTCTTTTCAGCAATGGCGTGCAGGCCTGTAAGCAACAGCACATAATTGATTTTCCTGATTTGCTGTTTTTCCGGGTCATCCGTATAACCACCGGACTCAATGAGTACGGTACTGCTGCCCCATTTCTGCATATTGTCTCCAAACGCCCTCGGCTCAAAATCATCGTTATAGCAAGCTACCTGCTGCGGAATAAAGTCCTGGATGGCATTGTTGAGCAGCACTACCAGTTGTAAAGCGCGCTTACGCACATCATTCACCTCTTTTTCGTAATTGTAGGCCGGTGCCAGAAAAGAAATGGTGGCTGGATGTGCGTTGACTCCAGCTGTATAGTAGGTGCTCTGGTCGTGCAGATTAAAGCCAAAGTCTGCTTGCAGGCTATCGCGAAGATGTTTCAGAATCTGTGACTCCGGTGACTGACGTCGCAGTGCATCCCGGTTCAAATCCATGTCAATAGCATTGCGCCGCTGGAACTGCTCGGCTCCATCGGGATTAAGCATTGGCACAAAGTGAATGTTAAGATGATCCAGGATTTGTTTTCGCAACGGGTCCAATTCATCGCTTTGCGCGAAAAAGTTGAATAGATCCAGGCCGGCCATGGTGGCGGTGGTTTCGTCTCCGTGCATTTGCGACCAGAGCAAAACAGTCGTTTCACCACGGCCAAAAGAAACATCATAAATCGCTCGTCCCTCAATAGACTCGCCTAACCGGGTGACCTGAAATGCCGGATGGTCTCGTAGGGCAAGCAACAGCGGTTCTATGTCGCGATGCTTGAAACGACGATGGGTAATGGTTGGTTCACGGTACTTTTCGTGCGATTCATACGCAGCCAAAGGCACAGGAAGAAATTGGGCGGGGACTGTCACAGAAAAAGAGAACAAGCTTAAAAAAAGGAATAACCACTTCATGCAGGAAAAATACCAAATCCACCGGGATTAGGTTGCGGGCATACCCGTTTTTTTATCAGATTACTTCTGATTCCCTCGCGGGTACTTGATAGGATAGCCAATTCAAATCATTCACCTTGGCTCTTACTCCGTATCCGTTCCCGGTTGCTCGTACATCACCTGTACCCACCCTTTGTAGATGTGCGGTTCGGGCTGAAGTTCATAGAAGTCTACATTCGCCTGATAGTAATAAACACCGCCTGATACTTTCTTTCCGGTGCTGGTACGGCCATCCCAGAATCGGCTTAGGCTGGTTTCCCGTGCCTGTTGCGCTTCACTATCGTAAAAATAGACTTCCTTGCCCCAGCGGTTGTAGACGGTCAGTTGCACCCTCCGGACGAAGCGGGGACAGAAGGGTTCTTTTAAGGCTTCAAAATACTCATTGAATCCGTCTTCGTTGGGTGTAAAAATATTGGGCAGCGCAAAATACGGGCAGTTATCCTGACAAACCGGCTCCGACCACTCGCTTTCGTTCCCGGACTGATCGACCACCCGCACCCGATAGCAACCGGATAGCAATGGTAATGGACCGTCTATAAAAGAATTCTCCGTCACCTGCTCGGCAATCAGCTGGTATTCCTCCAACCCCAGCGTATCCGAAGAAGCAAAGTATACGTTAACTCCCGCCACATCCGGCGAGCAGGCTTCGGGGTTAATCTGCCAGGTGAGGGTATTGGTCCATCCTTCATAATCACAGGGCTTACCGGATAGTAGCGCGTCACAATCCTGGCTTTCTCCTGCCAGGGCAACTGAGGCTACCGGGCAGGGGGGAATGGTATCGTAGGGAGCAATACACACTGTTTGCGAACGATTAAGCAGCGGTGCCTCAATGGGCAAAGACGCATCGTAACGCCCCTGCGTGGTCACCTGATAGCAATACGTTATCTTATCTCCATCCGACATGTCCACCTGCGTATCGGTATAGAGAAAACCATCCGTAGTGACCAGTACGCTATCCAGCAGGTTTGGTGTTTCACCAGACTCGCCCCGAAAAATATAGTGATAGGGATAATCCGTACTTTGGTTATTCCAGGGAACACTGGCCTGCCAGCTGACCTGGATTTGCCCGGACTGAGCCGCCGCAGTTAGCCGTACCGAGGAGGCTGCCGCCGAGGTGTCCATTACCTGACCTTCTCCATCAAAACCAACAACCCGGTAATAATATGTTTCCGCTTCGGTATTCAAACCGCGATCTTCAAAGGTGTTGGAAGTAAGTTGTTCCGCAATCGGGGTAAAAGCAGATGAACTGCCTTCGCTTCTCAGTAAAGTATAGGAGTAGGGTGATGGATACTGGTCAATATCCACTCCCAGGGGTTCTGTCCAGCGTACAATGATCTCTCCATCGGCAGTACCCGTAACCTCAGTATCCACATGGGTGATATAAGGGGCCACCGAGGGAGTGGTCACACAAACCTCATCGGAGGCAATGCTTTGGCTACCATCGGGAAAGGTCGCAACCAGACGATAGCAATAGGTCACTCCTGGCAGCAGAGGTTCAGAAGAGGCACCATCCTGAAAACTCACCAGCTCAGGCGAAAGTGAGGTAACCAGCGTATAACCTGCTTCCGGCGGTAACCCGGTCAGGCAGGCATCATTGGGCAAGGGATACGCTCCAATGCGGCGGTAGATCTGTACCGATTCGGCCGTAGCCGCGCAGGCATAGTCATTCCAGCGTAGTAATACATCTTCCCCCTGCAACGCAGCTTCAACATCTTCTACCGGTGGCCCCACTACCTGAATATTCCAGAGGTCATAGGTGACCAGGGGTGGACGTACCGAAGGCACATCCGTCACTTTAATATTGACCTGATACGCGCCCAGGCGGATTTGCTCACACTGAGGTGTCCAGTTGAAGATCGCTTCGGCGGGGGTTGGTATCTTCACGGTGGAGTCGGGAGTAATTACCGCTGAGGCTCCCGGTAAGTTGAATACTTCACCAAAGCCCTGAAAGAACACCTCATTCCCATCCGGGTCAGTGGCTGAGATGGGCAGGGCGAGAGTTGTTCCCGCAACTACGCAGGTATCCGATGGAACCTCAACCAGGGGCGGTTGATTCACTCCATCTTCTACGATAATCTGCATATCCCGGGTCACGTAGCCCAGGCGATACCACTCCCCACCTACCTGCCGCCACTCTTCCACAATGAAGGCAATATTATACTCTCCCAGATTACCCGGCGCATCCCAGGTTAACAACCCGGTGATTGAATCCAGGGTCATGGTCACCGGTGTAGAACCATCCTGCCGCAGCGGTTCGGGATTGGTGCCCCGGGTAAGATCATACACATCAGGGTAGGTATAATCATACACTTCAAGATCCCGGTCTTGCTTGGGAATAACCAGGTGGTAAGCCAGGCTGTCTCCGTCTGGATCGTAGGCACTGGGGTTATGGGTGAAGGTGCGTCCGATCACCGCTCCATCCACCGGAGGGCTATCCAGGATGGGGGTGTTGTTGCAAAACAGCGGGTCAATGACCAGTTGGGTTTCTATATAAAAAGCAGTTTCCCTCGATTCCGCCATATTCAGGATCTCCGCATTGCGATTTTCCTCCCGATAACTCACCACGTAAGTACCTCCAGCCGGGAACGTGTGCTCAATGACAAATTGGGTAATCCGCACCTCCTCGTTACCGATCGTCGTATACTGCCGATCAAAATCTTCAGAAGTGACGGTAATTTCCTCGTTCCCGTACCCGAAGCTCAGCGTTCCTCCCTCACCAAACAAGACTCCTGACTCCGTATCTTCGTAACCAGTGATTGTGAAACGGTAGGTGTATCCCTGGCAGGAAAGCAATTCGGCTGTAATTTCGCCCGCCCGGATGTGTGTCGCAAATAGAGAAGAGACGTGAAGAAACGATAAACAACCTGTCAGGAAGAACAAGCGTGCAGCCATAGCGATGTAGGATAAAAATTAGTACTTCACAGTGCTTCCCCCGCCTTTTCAAAACGATCCCATAACCTCGTTATTATGCCTGAAGCTCGCTATTATGCGCTGCGTGAAAGGCGATAACTAGCTCAGCATTTCAGAAAAGCAAAGAATGTTAAAAGATGAAAAACTATGTTTTTGGAGAGGTGAGCCTGCTAACTAACGTTTCACAAAGCGAATTACATTTTGGAGTTCGCCTTGCTGCAAAGTCAGAAAGTAGATGCCCTGCTGATAATCAGTAATATTGTAGGCATTTTCGCCCAAAGTCACTGTTCGCTGATCCATTTCCTGGCCAATGATGTTGTGAATACTGGCATTGGCTCCCAGCCAGATATCGTCACTGATGTCCAGGGTAAAATCTCCCTGCGTTGGGTTCGGGTACAGTTGTACTTTCGGTTTTTCTTCTTCCTCTCCCGTAGAGAGCATAGCCTCGGTAGTACGCAAGCGCGGTATTGAATCTTCTAGGCGTGTTTCCTCCAGTGTAAAAAAAGCCTGAGCACTTTCCACTTCGAGTCCTGCACCCAGATCCGAGTATTCATATCTTATGAAAGTAATATCTTCAATATTAGATTGATGAGATGCTACCGTGACAGCTATCTCAGCACCAAATATATGTGTGGCATTTGCCAATAATGGCAAAAGAATTATGACCAACATTCCGATTATGTAAAATTTCTTCATAGTCCTTGGCGTAGTTCTCTCTGAAAAGTTTACTTTTCTTTCTTTATCTTAGACACACAAAGTAGGCCAAAGGTTGAGTCGCCCTGGTCAAAAAAATGTAAAAAGTTTCTCACAACGAATCTACCCTATACTTATGACGCGATTTTTACCCCATTGCATTGCATTTCTTTGTTTCCTGCATCCGGCTTTTTCCATCGACACCATTTCGGAGAAAACCAAAGACATGGAAAAGTCCGATGGTTATTTTCCCTTCTATTGGGATGCTTCCGAGGGCAAAATATACCTGGAAGTAGACAAGTTAGACACCGAATTTCTCTACTATACCACTCTGGCCGCCGGAGCTGGTTCCAACGACATTGGTTTGGATCGGGGACGATTGGGTCGGCCTCAACTGGTAACGTTCCGGCGGATCGGCAACAAAGTGCTGATGGTGGAAGCTAATCAGGATTATCGGGCCGTGTCCGATGATGAAAATGAGCAGCAGGCGGTCGCTGAATCTTTTGCCGAATCAGTAACGTATGGATTCACCGTTGCCGCCGAAGAAGACGAGCGGGTGCTGATTGACCTGACCAAATTTGTGCTCAGTGATGCGTACGGCATCAGCGATATGATTAAAAACAGCAAGCAGGGCAACTTCAGTGTAGACGATTCCCGCAGCGCGGTGTACCTGCCCCGCAGCAAGAATTTCCCCAAAAACACCGAAATAGAAGTAATGCTGACCTTCACCGGGAAAGATGCCGGAGCCTACCTGCGCTCGGTCTCTCCCGACCGCAACGCCGTAACCGTACGCCAGCACCACTCATTCGTAGAACTGCCCGATAATAACTACAAGCCCCGCGCCTTTGATCCCCGCTCCGGCTACTTGTCAATGCAGTATATGGACTACGCCACGCCGGTCGATCAGCCCATCACCCAGCGCTTTATCCGACGGCATCGACTTAAAAAGAAAGACCCATCTGCCGAAATGAGCGAAGCAGTAGAACCCATCATCTACTACATGGACCCCGGCGCTCCCGAGCCCATCCGTTCCGCCTTGATGGACGGCATGCGCTGGTGGAATGAGGCCTACGAGGCCGCTGGCTACCGCAATGCCTTTCAGGTAAAACCACTACCCGAAGATGCCGACCCGATGGACATTCGGTACAATCTGGTACAATGGGTACACCGCTCTACCCGGGGCTGGTCTTACGGTGGCAGCATCTATGATCCGCGTACCGGAGAGATCATCAAAGGGAAAGTCACGCTGGGCTCCCTGCGGGTGCGACAGGATTTCCTGATTGCCTCGGGGCTGGTCGCCGAATATGAAGAAGGCGAGCAGGTTTCTGAGGAGATGATGAAAATGTCGCTGCAACGCTTGCGACAGCTGGCCGCTCACGAAGTGGGACATACACTGGGGCTGGTGCACAATTATACCTCATCGGTGAACGACCGGGCCTCAGTCATGGATTATCCGCACCCAAAAGTTAACATCAGCAATGGCAACCTGAACCTGTCCGAGGCTTACGACTATGGTATTGGCGCCTGGGATAAAGTTGCTATTACCTATGGCTACCGGGATTTTCCTGAAGGTACCGATGAAAAGGAAGCGCTGAATGAGATTCTGGAAGAATCCATTGACGATGGGTTGCTTTTTATTGCCGACCGCGATGCCCGGGCGGTAAGTGGCGCGCACCCCTACGCCCATCTGTGGGACAATGGTAAAGATGCGGTGGATGCCCTGGAACACGCGATGGAAGTGCGAAAAATAGCGCTGGAAAATTTCTCTGAGAAAAAAGTCCCCTTTGGCCAGCCTATGGCCACGCTGGAAGAAGCCCTGGTTCCCATTTACCTGTTTCATCGCTACCAGATAGAAGCCGTATCCAAGATTGTTGGTGGGTTAAATTACACTTACGCGGTGCGGGGTGATAAGCAGGAAATCCTTAAAATTGTCGATGGCCGTAAGCAGCGGGAAGCCATCGAGGCCCTGTTAACTACACTTAGCCCCGAAGCATTGGTCATCCCGAAAGCTGTGCTGGACCTGCTTCCTCCCTATCCGCTGGGGTTTGATGAAAATGACCGGGAGCTCTTCAAATCCCGTACCGGCATTACCTTTGACCCCATTACCGCTGCCGAATCTGCCGCAGATTTTACACTGGGCCTCATGCTCAACCACGAGCGGGCCACCCGCATGATTGACTACGCTGCCCGCGAGAACGGAATCCCCGGCTTTACCGACCTGACAAGGGAACTGATTGACAAAACTTTTCAGGCACCTCGATCACAGGGCTACGAAGGGGAACTTCAACGCCTGGTAGAACGCCTGGTGCTCAACCACCTGATCAAACTGGCCAGCAACGAGAACGCCTCTGGACAGGCCCGGGCCATTGCCACCTTGCGCATAGCCGATATCAAGCTGCTGATGTCTGGTCGGGCCGATATGCGGGATGAAAACCAGCAGGCGCATATTGCGTTTCTGTCTCGGCAGATCACCCAGTTTGAGAACAACCCTGAAGAAATGGCATTACCCGACCCATTAAGTCCACCCGACGGCTCACCCATCGGCCAGGGCGGCCCGGATTACCTGCCTGAAAGCGAGTGGTGTGAGTATATTGGAAGCGAATGAAATGCTGTTATATCCTGTCTTGGTGCAACCCAATAACCATCCGGTAGGTACGTGGAAAAGATATTCCTTTCGAGTGGATTATGAAAAGATAGGCATTGACCCTATATTTTCAGGTACATCCGAAACTATAACATGAAGAAATATGAAACCAAGAAACAACCTACCGCTATTCAATCAAAGCCTTGAGAGAAGAAAGTTTATGACTGACCTGGGGAAAGTAACCGGGGCTGCCGTGCTACTTTCTTCCCCACTCGCAAGTATGGCAAACACGCCTTTCACGACTAATGCTTCTATGACAGTGGGTGATATCATGGATCTTTTTATTGCTGAAGTTCCGGAAGGACCGTTCAAACAAACCGTCGATACGCTGAAGGCGGGCAATCGGGATATTGAAGTGACGGGCATCGTCACCTCCATGTTCGCCACCCTGGATGTTATCCAGCAAGCCATTGACCGGCAGGCAAATTTTATCATTGCCCACGAACCCACCTACTACAATCATTTGGATGATACGGATTGGCTGAAAAATGATGAGGTGTATCAGTATAAAGCAGAGCTCCTGAAGAAAAATAATATGGCGGTATGGAGAAATCATGATTACATCCATACCTATTTCCCGGATGGAGTGCAAACCGGAGTGGTTAAGCAACTGGGTTGGGAAGATTATTACAACCCTAAAGAACGTAACCGCTATCAGATTCCGGCTACCAGCTTAGAATCTCTGATTGACCACATAAAAAAAAGCCTGGGGATCGATACGGTCCGCTACATCGGCGATCTATCGCAATCCTGCGAGAAAGTACTGTTGATGCCCGGGGCCTCCGGGGGGAAAAGGCAGATCGAGATGGTTAGTAAAGAAAAACCGGATGTATTGATCTGCGGAGAAATATCGGAATGGGAAACCGCCGAGTATGTAAGAGATGCCCGAATTAAAGGTCAAAAGCTGTCGCTGGTGGTGATGGGCCATATTGATAGCGAGGAGCCGGGTTCGGAATTTATGGCCGAGTGGCTTAAGGGAAAGGTTCCCGGCGTAAAAGTAACCCATGTTCCGGCAAAAAACCCCTTGTCGTTTTATTAAACAAAAAAAGTAGTCACACCATACTTTCCTACTCAGCTTTTTTCTATAAAAAAACCCCGGAATAGACTCCCGGGGTTTTTGTTTTTTGATGATGTTCTGAAGCGGATATGTCGCTCAGACTGCCGGATCGCCGGGCGTATTGGGATTATTGGCCCGCTCCGTATCCGGATAGGGATAGAAGTTGCGGGTACGGCTGGGATCACTGGCATCGGGACCGGGGCGACCGAACCGTCGACTATCCTCCAGGCGCAGCCCGGTCATGAATAGCTCCAGCGCCCGGTTGATATAGATATCCTCCAGAATAGCCGGTTGCGTAACAGCGCCGGCGTACGGAGGAAGCGCCGCGTTTACTCCGAAAGGGTCATCCGTCTTGGTGCGTACCTGGTTCAGCGTAGTCACGGCGGCGGGCAGTTGATCCAGGCGGGCCTGGGCCTCGGCTTTGTTCAGCAGCACTTCTCCCGGCAGGTAGATCGGCAGAGAAGACGTTTGTTCCGAGAAATACCCCTGTAAATCTTCCACGGGCAATTGCAGCGCCGCTGAGAATGTATCGGCAGGCACTAAAAAGAAAGCAAGGCGTCCATCTCCGGCGGGCAGTTGGCTGGCCTCCAACCCGAAATTATCCAGTGGACGGAAGTCATTGCTGTTTACCGTCAGCGACCAGATGGGGTTCGGCTGCTCAGACTCGTAAGGGAACTCCGAAACAGCGCTCATGTCCACCGCATCTGCCGCATCAATCGCTGACTGATAGTCACCGGCTTGCAGGTAATAGCGGCTCAGGAAAGCCTGAATCATGTTGGGCAAATCCAGCGTGGTGCCGATTTGCTGATAAAAGGCGTCGGTCGGCGGATTGGCACTCAGTTGCTGCTGGGCGTCCTCCAGCAAACGAATAACCTCAGCCAGCACCGCGGCCCGGTCCATAAAAGCCGCCTGTCCATCTTCCATGGTAGTAATAGGGGCTTCCTCGAAAGCCTGGATGATATGGCCCAGGGCAGCGGCTTTGAAAAAGAGCGCATGGGCACTCAGTCCGGCCCGGATACCCGCGTCGGGTACTACCTCGGAAGTATTGTTTTCCAGAATAGATTCGGCCAACCCTACCACCCGGTACAGTCGCGACCACAGTCCGCTGGTCCAGGAGTTATCGTTCTGGATGGCATCGCCCCCTTCTTCCAGGTTCAGATAGTTCACAAAGGTGGTATAAGCGCCCAATTCGCGGGAGGTAACCCCCGGCGTGATGATAATGCGGCTCAGAGCGTCGGTGGAATAGTTCACCCGCATCCCTACCGAGAGGGCGATAAGCCCCTGCTGGCTGCTGAGGGCTTCTTCGTCCGTGGCCTGATTGGGGTTCGGAATATCCATGCTGCAACTAGAAACCCACAGCAGGAGTGCGGTCAGGAAATAAGTAATATATGTTTTGCGTATCATGTTCTTATCTTAAAATGTTGCCGAAATACCTAATGAATACGTCCGGGGAATGGGCACCTCGTTGAAGTCGAACCCTCGGGTAGTGTTGCTCTGCCCGGCGGCATTGGTCTCCGGGTCCCAGCCGGAGTAACTATCAAACGAGAGCAGGTTACGCCCAATCAGGCTGATTTGCAGGCTGGCGTTGCCCATAAAAGCCGGTTGCACCCGGTAGGTAGCCGACAGCTCCCGCACCTTTACAAACGATCCGTCTTCAATATGGCGGTCAAAGGCACTGAAGGTAGCCGCATTGTAGCCTTTGGGCACTTCGCCCCGCAGCTCCTGCTCGTATAGTTCACCACCCCCAAAAGGATAGAAAGAAAGCAGACGGTTGGTGAAGTTAAACACATTGTATCCCTGAATGGCATCCAACTGTAAGCGGAAGGTGAAGTTGCGGTACTCCACTTCATTAATAAGGGACCAGATGTAAGACGGGTTCGGATCTCCGATTACTTTCTCTGCCAAGGTGCCGGTAGGCTGTCCATTGGCATCCCGGTCTACTCTGTCTTGCTGAGGCAGTCCATTAGCATTCAGCAATGGAGAACCGTCCGCGTTGCGGGCCAGGTAAGTAGTGTAAAATACTCCGATAGGCTCACCGTTTAGCACGGCCGATTGGCCGAAAGAGCCATCCAGCAGGATAAAATCTTCCTCAATACCATTTACCTCATTGCGGTTGCGGCTAAACGTTCCCGTTACTGACCAGGTGAGGTCTTCTTGTTGGATTGGTACTCCCCGCACCAGCAGTTCAATACCCTGGTTGTCCAGCGTGCCCACATTCTGTCGGGTATTGGTAAAGCCCGTAGTGGGAGACAGGGTACGGTTGAGCAGCAGATCTTCTACCTGTTTGGTATAGTAAGTAAATTCAAACCCTAAACGATTGTTAAACAAGGCGAAGTCCGTACCTACTTCAAACTCTTTCTGTCGCTCGGGCCGTACGCCCAATGTGCCTCGCTGCGAGGAAGGCAATAAACCCGTCAATCCGGCCACGCTGACCGGGCTTAGGTTGGTAAAGCGTTCGTAGGTGCCGATGCCGGTCAGGTTACCCGCTTCCCCGTAGGAGCTGCGGAACTTGAGCAGGCTGAATACCGACCCCAGCGAAGAGTTCTGAAAGAAGTTTTCTTCCGATACCACGTACGAACCGCTGACTTTAGGATAAAACTGGGTACGCTCTCCTTCGGCAAAGAGCGAAGAAGCATCTACCCGAATGGCTCCGGTCAAGAAGAGTTTCTCCTGAATGTTGAAGGTCTGCTGCAGGAAAGCGCCCTGCACTACCGTCTCTCCCCGGACGTCGCCCCGGGCACTGGCCGTTCCGGCGGAAGCGGTCTGTACGAAAGGCGGCAGGTCGGTGCTTTCCAGCGCAATGGATTGTACCTTTTCATACTGTACTGTTCCTCCCAACACCGTAGTGGAAGCAACCGCATCCGAAATATCAAACTGGTAGCGGATGGTCAGATCGTTGTTCATCTGGAAAAAGCTCCGGTCGGACCGGCGGGAAAACCCGTTGGGGTAGGAGTTAGAAGTGTTGGGTTCGGGAATAAAGGCCGTTCCGGTAGACGAATAGGTATCTACTCCCAACACATAATCAATGCCCAGTCCTTCAATGGGCGTCATGTTCAACTGCATGTCACCAATGAAACGGTTGGTTTCGTTGGCGAACTTGTATTCGTTGATCACCTCCAGGTGGTTGGCGTTGGCGTTGGTATTGGGGTACAGCCCCGTGGCTGGATCGGGCCGGGGGTCAGTTACGTTATCGGAGAAGCTGAAGCCGGTGAGGGCTCCGTAAGCAGCGGCGATCCCTCCGTTTGGTACGTCATTGGTGTTGCTCAGGGAGTAATTGGCTCCGAATGAAAGCGAGGCCCAGTCGTTCAGAGACTGATCTATCCGGGCACGAGCACTGTAACGTTTATAATCTGAGTTTTCTACGATGCCCTGATTGAGGAAGTACGAACCGGATACAAAGTAACGGGTATCGGCATTTCCGCCCGATACGCTCACGTAGCTATCGGTGCCGTAGCCGGTACGGAAGATATCATCCTGGTAGTCGTAGCGGGTTACTTCTCTGGTCTCGGTACTGCTTAAATTAGTAGGCTCTGTGAAAGCGAAGGGTGCCTGGTTGAAGCCAATCTTTTTCCGCAGCTCATTCACCCGCAGCGTTGTACTCACCGTCACCCGGGGTTTGCCCTGGGCACCTCGTTTGGTGAATATCTGTACCACTCCGTTGTTCGCCCGCGATCCGTAGATGGCGGCTGCAGCGGCTCCTTTGATCACCTCAATGCGCTCAATGTCGTTGGGGTTGATATCTGACAGCCGGTTTTGGCTTGCCCCACCAATATCTACCAGTTCGGCCGAGCTATTATTCACAATGACACCGTCTACAATGTATAGCGGGTCAGATGAACCGGCCAGCGTGCTGACTCCGCGCAGGCGGATAGAGATTCCTCCGGCGGGGTTTCCGGTATTCTGCTGGATCAGTGCTCCGGATATCTTACCGGCCAGGGCCTGGTCTACCGATTGAGCGCCAGTCTGGGCCAGTTCCTGCCCGGAGACGGTGGAGATGGCATTTCCCAGTTGCTTCTTGCTGGTCGCTACGGAAGTTCCGGTCACCACCACTTCGCTCAGGCCGATTAAATCGGTTTCCAGAGTCTGGTTTAGCGTTATGGAAGACTCGGAAGCAGATAGGGTTACCGATTGGGTTGTGCTGGCATATCCAACAAAGCTGAAGACCAGTCCGTAGGTACCGGGTTCTCCCGAAAACTGTAATGTATAACCGCCATCAAGGTCGGTAATGGTGCCAATGGAACGCCCTTCCAGGCGAATAGTGGCTCCGATCAACGGATCTTCAAACTGATCGGTGATCGTGCCGGAGATTGTAAAGGTTTGAGATTGGGCAAGGGCAGCAGGAACGGCCAGGCAGCAAACTACCAAACAGAGCACCAGCACCTGCCTTATCCGGGTTGTGGGTCTTAACATAAACGTTGTGAGTATACTTAGTAAAATTTCAGCAAAGATAGGCGCTGAGGGTGCAGAATACAATAAACAGGGCTGTTTATTTAAAATATCTCAAAAATACGAGGCGTTCAATGCCAATCCGGCGGTTATAAATGCCGTGTTATAGCCGGAAAATGACCTATTCAGCCCACCGGGGTTTCTGCTGTCACCGAAAGGTCGGTGGTTGTTTGCGAACGGCTGAAAAGCTTTATAACTTACCAAACATATACCTAACCTTTTTACCATGAAATATCTATTGTTTTTTAGCCTGGCGCTGTTCATAGCCGCTTGCGGTGGTTCCGGCAACCAAACCGAAGAAGCCGAACAGGATCCCATGCAATCCGATGCCGCCTCTCAGAGCATGAATGTGTCCATTGAAGAAGCCTGGGCCACCGATACGGTCATGCGCACGCCCGAATCCGTCCTCTATGATGAAGAAACGGACATGATCTTCGTCGCCAACATTGGCACGTTCAACGCCGATAACAAAGATGGTGACGGCTTCATCAGCATCCTGGCTCCCGACGGTGCCGTGGAAGTGCTGAAGTGGGTAGAGGGACTGAATGACCCCAAAGGCCTGGGCGTGTCTGACGGTAAATTGTATGTGGCCGATCTGGATGAGATCACCGAGATTGATATTGAAAGCGGAGAGATTGCCAACAAATACCCAATTGAGGGCGCAGTCTTTCTCAATGATATTACCGTGAACGACAACGGACAGGTATACGTATCTGACTCAGAAACCGACAAGATACACCTGCTGGAAAACGGGCAGGTAAGTACCTGGATGGAAGGCTCCAGCCTGCAACGGCCCAACGGACTGCTGGCCGAAGATGACCGCATGTTGCTGGCCTCAGCCGAAGGTGGTTTTCTGGCCCCCATTGGCCTGGATAGCATGCAGGTAGAAGAAGCCTGGCTGGAGGACATTCCCAGTGCCGACGGTATCATCAAGACACAGGATGGTAACTATATTGTGTCTACCTGGTCAGGTGAAGTACACTACGTGGATGCTGAAAACCACCAGACCCAGAAACTGCTGGATACCAAAGATCAGGAGATCAATTCGGCCGACATTGGGTACATCCCCCATCTCAACCTGCTATTGGTTCCCACCTTTAACGACCACCGCATAGTGGCCTACAAAGTTACGGTGAATTAATGAGTTGGTTGGTCTTTTGTTGTTTTCTAGGCGGGTGGTCGGCACCCGCCATTTCAGCGGATACCCTCTACGGCACCTACATCATTCCCGAAGAGCAGATCAGCCTGAACCTGAGCCCTCCGAACAACTATACGCTGTTTGTAATGCAGTATAATAAACAAAGCGAGGCGGTCACCAGCCAGGAACTCTCTCGCGGAGTATTTCAGATACAGGCCGATACCCTGGTGCTGGAAGATATGAGCAGTGGCAAAGCCATGAAGCTGGAAGTGGCCTCCGAAGAAAGGCTGCACCCCCTGAATGTGCCCGGCCTGGACGATGACATCACCTTCCTGGGCCGCAACCAGTACTACCCCAATGGGGAATTGAAATGGGAAGGGGAATGGCGCAAGGGTAAAAAGCACGGCAACTGGATCTACTACGACCCATCCGGCGATGTAGCTGAAACGATCCGCTATAAGCGGGGAAAAAAGCAGGAATAGCCGGAAGCGGGAGAGCTGAAAAGCAAGGCGGGAGGAGGTAAGCGGAGGACTTGATAGGCTGTTTGAGGTTCATGCAGCCTGTTTTTCTGATTAAAAACCTTACCTCTCTATCCAGAACCAAAGAATATTTTGTGATTTAGCAAAAACCATTGAAAAACACGGTAGAGGAACCCTTGATTTAAGTTACCCATTGGGAGATCACCGGTGCGGAGTACTTGTGCAGCGCTGCACAACCGTTAAGGAACGGTGCGGAACGCTTACGCAGCCTTGCACAAACGTAAAGAAACCGTGCGGAGCACCTGGGCAGCCTGACCCAACCCTTCCACTACAGTAATCACTCCTTGCCCCGTCCCGATTAACCGTTCCGCACTGCTCCTGAGATGACAAAATAACCAGATTTCCCATTCCGCACCACCTCCCGACAGAAGAGTAACCGGGTATTTCTTAGCAAATCCCGGAAAAGGTACAACCCGTCCGCCGAACGTCCGGCCCGCCCCATCTCGTTAAGACCAAATTTTGCTCCCTTGCTTCCGATTGACCAAGTTAAACCATCCATCATGGTGTGCATCTGTCTGGGAGCAGTGGATAAATGGCGCGGGGAAGAAGCAGGAAGCATGCGCACGTACGGACAGACACAATACTTATGAAACAGGTACTGCTTTTAGTTTTGATTATCGCCGGGAACCAATCTTTCGGACAAACATCTGAGCGGCTTTGGGAAACCGGAAAACTCACCTGGGACGACTTTCAGGGAGAACCATTTTTCTCTAGCTCCAATGCTTCAGAACTGAACTATCAACTGAGTTATTCTACCACCAAGAAGAAGGTCAACGATACAACGCTGTTGGTCTTCCAAACAAAAAATTCTATCAAACCAAACCTCTCCTGGGTTAAGGCGGCATATAAAACAGAAGCACTACTCCGATATAACCAGGTTCTATTCAATATTTTAGAGTTACACAGACGACGTCTTCAGAAAACGTTGCATCGCATTGAGAATATTTACATGGCTGAAGAAAAATTCAGGACCCTATACGAAGCCTGTAACTATGAAATAAGACGGTTTCAGGAAGAAACTAATCTGGGAACTGACATAGCAGCACTAGAGAGCTGGGAAAATAGAATGGAAAAGGAGTTGGAAGCAACGCCTTATGAACTGATACCGGCTATAACTGACCGACGCTTTGGATATGGATTCAATGTGGGCTTTGGCTCAGGTACTTTCACACGTACATTAGCAGATCATTTTACTCCAACATTTAATGTTGTTTATGGATTTGACATCGCATTTAAAAACACCATATTATTCCTGAATGCTACTTTAGCGGGTAACAAAGTGACATCGACCTTTACAGAAGATGAGCTTATCTGGCCAGCAGACATAAAAACCCGGGTTGCGATTCTTGATATAAGTCTCGGACAAACTATTTTGGATAATGCGAAACATAAACTCACCCCATTTATGGGTTTTGGTATTCTGGAATTCTCCGCAGCTAGTGGTGGAGAAGACTTTGAAGACCATAGAATCGTTGATTACGGCCTTATCTATGGGGTAAATTATAATTTCAAGTTCAGGAAGGCAATCCGGTTGACCCCTCCTCCTTTTTTCGGTAATTTTCGTGAAAAAGCGGAACACAATATACGGGCAAGAATATATGCAACATCCGGAAATTTTAATGAACTGAAAGGGATGTCAATAAACCTGACGTTAGGCTATGCCTTATTCGGAAAATTAATAACCATTGAAGGGTAAATTCATTTTACTTCCCACCCAGCCATCCGATAAAGCTACTTGAAAAGTAAAACAACACTTACAATCATGGTTACTGGGATGAACAGGAATAAGCTGACCCCGGCAGGGGATTGAGAAAATAAACAAGACATAAACGCATTTCTCACCACAGTCAGAAAAAAAAAGACATATTAGTTGTCCACTGTGTCCGGTTTAGCGAAACCCGATCGTCATAGGGGTGTACTCATTAAACCATTATTTGTATGAAAGAATTTATGATGATTTTTCGGAACGAACGCAACGAAGCTCCCCAACCTTCGCCGGAACAAATGCAGGCCATGGTAAAACAGTGGCAGGACTGGATCGGCGGCATTGCGGCCCAGGGGAAATTTGTCAGTACCAACGCCCTGGGCTTCGAGGGCAAAACCGTACATGCGGATGCAATGATCACCGATGGCCCCTACGCCGAAGTAAAAGAAATTGTGGGAGGCTATATCATTGTGAAAGCCGACACCCTGGATGAAGCCGTGCAGCTCTCCGAAGGTTGCCCCACCCTGGCTTCTTCGGGCGGCACCGTGGAAGTCAGAGATGTGATGGTGTTTGATATGTAATTATTTCCGTAGGGTCTGCTTCCCTACAGGCAGACCCTTACTTACTTCTCCTTTCATGTTTCATGCCCCATCAGCAGCTCATCCCTCACCTCTTTCGCTCGGAATTCAGTAAGATTGTTTCCGTGCTATGCAAGACCTTTGGCCTGCCCAATATTCAGTGGGCCGAAGACATTGTCAGCGAAACGTTTCTGCTGGCCACCGAAACCTGGGGGCTGAAGGGCACACCGGACAACCCCAGCGCGTGGCTGTATAAAGTGGCCAGGAACAAAGCCCTGGACAGCTTCAGGCGGGAAGACACCTTCCGGAAGAAAGTAAAAGCGGAAGTTGAGCAGCAGGAAACCATCACCCAACCCCTGGACATTGACCTCTCTGACCACAATATTCAGGACAGTCAGCTCAGCATGCTGTTTGCGGTGTGCCACCCGCTGCTTTCCAGAGAAGCCCAGATCGCCCTGGCATTAAAAATCTTATGCGGCTTCGGGGTCACTGAAATTGCCCATGCTTTTCTGAGCAACAAAGAAACCATTCAGAAAAGAATACAGCGGGCCAAAGCCCAGCTACGCCAGCACCAGGTGCAACTGCTTTTGCCGCCCCCCGAAGCATTACCCCACCGACTGGACAATGTGCTGCGCATTCTGTACCTGCTCTTCAATGAGGGGTACTATTCCAGCGCTAACGAAAAACGTATTCGGAAAGAACTTTGCCTTGAGGCCATGCGCCTGATCCTCCTGCTACTCAATGCCGAGGCAACCTGCCAGCCTGAAACCAACGCCCTCATGGCCTTGTGCTGCTTCCACGCGTCCCGCTTCGAGGCCCGGGAAAACGAACGCGGCGAGCAAATTCTGTATCTCGAACAAAACAGAGCCGACTGGGACTATGCGCTTATCAGAAAGGGAGAATACTACCTCCATCAGTCTGGTCAGGGCGCGCATATCACCAGGTATCACTTAGAGGCGGTTATTGCCTATTGGCATACGCAACCCGTAGATACCCGGGAGAAGTGGGAAAATATTTTACAAATGTACAACCGTCTGCTTCAGCTAGAGTATTCCCCCGTAGCGGCACTGAACCGCACCTACGCCCTGGCAAAAGCCAACGGACACGCAGCAGCCATCAAAGAAGCCCTGAAGATCAATCTTAAAAACAACCACCTGTTTCATCTTCTCCTGGCCGAACTCTACCAGCCACTGGACGCACAAAAGCAGAGGGAACACCTGACCACCGCCTTAGCATTGGTGGAAACAGAGAACGAAAAAAAGATCATCCTGCAAAAACTACAGCAGGCCCGTCACCCGCAAGATCAATAAGTCGCCTAAATCTATGCAATAGCGCCTTTCCAAAAGAAGCGGCAAATATTTTCATGGCCTTTGCTGACAAAGTAGCGATTGCGGCACACTAACTAACACCATCACGGTATTTGGGACGTAATACGTGTGCTTTGTAAGACCATGAACCCCATTTTCCCATGAAAACGACAACCCAACCCCGCTCCTTCCGGATCGGCATGATTGTGCCAAGCTCCAACACCACCATGGAAACGGAAATCCCGGCGCTGTTGCAGTCCCAGGCAGCTCACTCTGGCGATCGGTTTACCTTCCATGCCTCCCGAATCCGGCTGAAACAAGTGACCCAGGAAGCCCTTCAGCAAATGAATCATGCTGCCGAAGCCGCCGTAGATCAACTCGGCGATGCCGAGGTCGACGCCATTATGTATGCCTGTCTGGTTGCGGTAATGTGCGGTGGTAAGGCCTGTATGAATGAAATGTACCAGCGATTGTCGATGCGCGCCCGCCGACAGCCCCAGGTTCCCCAGGTCGTTACCAGTGCCGGAGCATTGGTGGAAGCGCTTAAATCCCTGCAAGCCAGAAATATTTCCATGATTACCCCTTATAAAAGGGCGTTGACCGAAGTGGTAGCCACAACGCTGGAGGAAGAAGGAATGCAGGTGCTTCAGACCCACTCGCTGGAGGTGACCGACAATGTGAAGGTGGGTCGGTTAGACCCCAAAAACCTGCTGTCTATCGCCTCCCGCATGGATTTTTCCACTTCCGATGCCCTGATTATTTCAGCCTGCGTGCAAATGCCCTCTCTGCCCGTCATTGAAGAAGCCGAGCAGCGGTTTGGCCTGCCCGTACTGAGTGCGGCCACGGCTACGGTATTCGATCTACTAACCAAGTTGCACATCCAGCCCACGATTCAACAAGCCGGAACATTATTGCACTTGCCCCGGGTCTACCCAAAAATCCCTCAACTATGAAAATCATCGACATTCACCACCCCGACACCTTTGAGCTGGCTCTGGAAGCCATTCAGCAACGCCCCATCATTGTGCAATTGCCAACCGTTTTTGTGCTGATGGCCGCCCCTACGACAAAGGGAGCCGCCCAACTCAACCAAACCAAGCACCGATTACCCGGAAAGAACTACGGCACCGCCATTGGTTCCTTACCCAAGTTCATCGCCCAGGCCCTTCCGGAATCACTCCCCGAAGCATTCACCCAGCCGGAGGACTTTGTGAAAATGACCGGCACCTTCATCCGAGTACAATTCCGGAATCATCATTTTCAGTCCACCACTGTGCTGAACGGCACCCATCAGGGACTATTGCTGGATGGCATCTACGCTGCGTTATTCAAAGCAATGGAGCGCTCGTTTGCCACGGCGGCCCCTGACGCCCTGTGGGATTATCATAATTACAATGCTCCTCTCTGTACCAGTTGCAACATCAGCGGTGATCCAGCCGGATCTATTACCGACCTTCCCCGGGCCATGCATTTTGCCAAAGAGCATGGTATTCCCCTTTTCATCCAGGGAGAACCGGCTCCTCAGGAGCTGGGGTCTTATCCTATTTTTGGATACGAAAAACACCGCGTTACTATTCACCGCGAGGGACCGAATCTGGCATACTTTAAAGAAAAGATACCGCTTCATCTGAGATCCTGGGAGAGGACGGAATACCTGCACTGACCTTTATCCTGATCCATTCAATCTATTTGCAGAATACTACTTGTTTGTGACTTGCGAAGCAGGCGGGGTTTGGCTATTTTGCCCTTTACGAATACACTACCAGCCAACAACCACCTGATCTACACATGAAACGAAGAATCTTCCTGCACCACCTGGGGACTACTGCCTGCCTTTTCCCCCTGGCGGGCCAGCACTTTACCGCCCTGGGACAAACGCCACCTTCCGACCTGGACAAACTACTGGCACTCTTTATCAAAACCAATGACGATGCCATTGCGCAGCGTTTGGAAGAGCAGGAAACCGATGCCCAACATCCCTGGTTCGGTGGAGTAAAAAACAGTCACGGTATTCATAACCCCCAGAGTACGGGAGGTTTTCTTCAGCGACTCAGCTGCGGTTTTGTTACCGAGACATCTCAGTACTATCGAGATAAGGCTTTGTTGCCCTCCATGCTGCATGCTAGTCAATACCTCTTAAAAGCCCAGCACCCGGATGGCACCATTGATCTGCATACTACCAACTTCCACTCTACTCCTGACCTGGCCTTCTCGGTAGAACCAGTAAGTCTGGTCTATACCCTGCTGGCACAGGATGATTCGCCGGACACCCTCTCCCTGCGCGCCAACCTGAAAACCTATCTGGAGAATGCCGGCAAAGCCCTGAGTGTGGGTGGAGTGCATACTCCGAACCACCGCTGGGTGGTGTGTATGGCCCTGGCCCGAGTGCATCACCTCTTTCCCAATCCTCTCTATGAAGCACGGGTGCATGCCTGGCTCAACGAACAGATAGACATAGACGAAGACGGGCAGTATACCGAACAAAGCACGCTGATCTACAGCCCTACCGTCGACCGTGCCCTGATTACCGTGGCCCGACTACTGGACAAACCAGAACTGCTGGTACCGGTACGAAGGAACCTGGAGATGAGCCTCTACTACCTGCATGCCAACGGAGAAGGAGTGACGGAAGGCTCCGGTCGGCAGGACCAGTACCAAAAGGGAACGATGTATCTGTACTATTATCCCTACCGCTATTTGGCCCAACACGATCAGCAACCGCAGTTTGCGGCCATGGTCCGTTTCCTGGAAGAGCAGGACAGTGAAAGACTGAGTTATATGCTGGCTTACTTTCTGGAAGACCCCGAACTCAAAAACCCTCTCTCGCCACCGGCTGCACTGCCCACCGACTATTGCAAAGTATTCACCGGTTCCGATCTGGTACGAATTCGCCGGGGGGAACGAGATGCCACCATTCTGGCCAAAAACACCAACTTCTTCACCTTCTTCAAAGGCAATGCCGCCCTGGAAGGCATCCGACTGGCTTCCGCTTTTTTCGGGAAAGGGCAGTTTGAGGGGGAAACTTTGGAACGCGAAGGAGAGGATTTTGTACTTCGGCAGTGGCTGGAGGGACCTTACTACCAACCTTACCCTACAGATTCTCTACCACCCAATGGCGACTGGGAGAAAATGCCGAAGGAAAACCGCCCCCAGAGTGAGGTACAAAAGCTCCTTTCCGAGGTGCGCATTCGGGAAACGAGCCGCGGTTTTCAGTTAGACATCACCGTGATGGGGACTGACCGGGTGCCGGTGGCGCTGGAACTCGCCTTTCGTGAGGGGAGCCAGTTGAAAGGAGTAATCCCTCTGGAGGAAGAGGAGGGAGTCTTTCTACTGAAAGAAGGCCACGGAACCGTGCAGGACGGTAAGCATCAGATACGCTTCGGTCCGGGAAGGGCGGAGCACCAGTGGACCCAACTTCGAGGAGCCCTGCCCAAACTGGAGGCCCAAAGCGTCTACCTGACCGGCTTTACCCCTTTTGAACAACAGATTATTATAGAATAAAACCCTGCATATGCCAACCTCGCCCAGGCCGTTTCTCTGCTCTGGCGGCAAGATACGGTAATGCATTTAAACTACTTTGGCCATGCACTACAGTATAGATAGCATTCACAAATCAGAGTACCCTGATGTAGTGGATGTTTGGGAAGCGTCCGTCCGGGCCACGCATCACTTTCTGAAGGAAGCGGATATTCTACTTTTTAAACCCCTGATCTTGCAGGAGTACCTCGATGCAGTGACATTGTGTTGCATCAGAGATGAGGGGCAACGTATCTTGGGGTTTATGGGAGTGGCCGAGAGAAAAATAGAAATGTTATTCATTCATCCGGATGCGCGGGGAAAAGGTATCGGAAAAGCCCTGGCCGCCCATGCTATTGAAAGGATGCACGTGAACGAGGTAGACGTGAATGAAGACAATGAGCAGGCGGTGGGATTTTACGAGCACCTGGGATTTAAAACTTTCAACCGTTCCGCATTGGATGGCATGGGAAAACCCTACCCTATACTACATATGAAGCTAGCGGTTTTGTAGGCTCTGTCTTTACTTCATCTTATCCTTAGTCCGCATAAATATAGACAAAAGTAACAGCGTTTGGTTACCGATCTTTATTTTTGCCAATGCAAATAGGATGCTTAATTACAACCTTTATCCTGCTAACGATGCGTAAAACAAAAGTAATTCACCCCGAGCGAAGTCCGGATTTTGTGACCGGGGCTTATTCTGATGGCGTGATCATAGATGGCACACTGTATGTCAGTGGACAAGCTGCCGTCGATTTCAAAACATCAGCTTTTGTGCTGGGCACCATCGAAGAAGAAACTCATTTAACCCTGCGTAATATACAATCCATCGTAGAGGCCAGCGGAGCTACTATGGAAGATGTGGTAAAATGCACAGTGCATTTGGCGGACATTGCTGATTTTGATCGATTCAATGAAGTATATGGCCAGTATTTCCCGGGCATCAAACCTGCCCGAACCACAGTGCAGTCGGTACTGGGCGAGGATATCAAAGTAGAAATTGACTGTATTGCTAAAATTCCCTCCTGATTGGTATGTCCGATACAATTGATACCAGCAAAATAACCATTGGAGTAGTAGGCCTGGGATTGATGGGCACCAGTATTGTGACCACCTTTCTACTGGCCGGGCACCCAGTGAAAGCCATTGCCCCGCTTCCTGAAGATATGGCCCGCGCTCATGATCATCTTCAGCAGCAAATAGAGCATTGTCAGGCTTCCAGCCTGCTCTCCCGGCCAATCGAAAGCTACCTTTCCCAGTTAACCATTACGGAAGATTATGCCCAGTTGAATGACTGTAGTCTGGTGCTGGAATGCGTGATTGAAAAACTGGAGATCAAAGCGACGGTCTATCAGAAAATAGTGAAGGAAGTGGCGGTAGAGGCGATCATCGCCAGTAACACATCGGCTATTCCGATTAGCATGCTGCAAAAGCATGTCCAACACCCTAAGCGCTTTCTGGGCATACATTGGGGAGAACCCGCGTACTTATCTAGGTTTCTGGAAATTACCTGCGGGGAGCAAACCGCCATGCCGTATGCCGAACGGGCTTTTGCACTGGCTCACCATTGGGGAAAAGAACCGACGCTGTTGCGAAAAGATATCCGGGGGTTTGTCACCAACCGCCTGATGTACGCGGTTTATCGGGAGGCCCTCACCCTGATCGAAAACGGAGATACCAGCCTGGAAGATGCCGATAAAGCGTTCCGCTATGACGCAGGTTCCTGGATCACGTTCATGGGACTATTCCGGCGGATGGATTTTGAGGGCTTAGAGGATTATCCGACGATCTTCAGAAATATTTTTCCCAAACTTAGTAATCGCGAAGATGTACCACCCCTGATGCAGCAGCTCATCGACCAACAGGCAAGAGGCACACAAACGGCCCAGGGTCTCTACCCTTATACCCGCGAAGCAGCAAACCGGTGGGATGAAGCCTTCGCGTCTTTTAACGTGGACATTTATAATCTGGCAAAAGAATATCCGGCCGACATTGCTAAAAAAACAAATACAACTCCCGAAGACTGACAGCTTTCATTTATGGAAAATAACAGGTATGAACAATCGAGAAAACTTCTTCAGCGAGCCCAGAGAGTATTAGCAAGCGGAGTTTCTTCTGAGTTTAGAAAATACAACCACCCGCATGCCTTATTTTATACTCATGCCCAGGGCAGCCGAATCTATGATGCGGACGGTAACGAATACCTGGATTTCACCCTGAGCCAAGGACCGTTACTACTGGGGCATTCTCATCCGGCGGTATTGCAGGCCGTTCACGAATATTCCGAAACCGGCCAGCTCTTTGCAGGTCAGCACATCCGGGAAATTGAATTAGCTGAAAAGCTCCAACAACTAATACCCTCCGCTGAGCTCATGCGCTTTTGCCTGGATGGTTCGGAGGCTGTACATACCGCCTTCCGGGTAGCCAGAGCAAAAACCGGGAAAGAGAAATTCCTCCGCTTTGAAGGCCACTACCATGGCTGGCTCGATAATGTATGCTGGGGTATATCCACTCCCTCGCTGGAAGCATTAGGAAGTCGCGAAAGTCCGAATGTGCACCCCTGGACCGAAGGGTTGCCGCCCCAAGCGCAGGAAGAATCAATCGTGTTGCCCTGGAATGACCTGGCGCTTGTAGAAAAGACGCTGAAACATCGTCATCATGAAATTGCGGCCATCATAACAGAGCCTATTATGTGCAATAATGGCTGTATCTTACCCGAAGAAGGGTTCCTCGAGGGCCTTCGCGCACTCTGCGACCAGTACGACATCACCTTGATTTTTGATGAGGTCATCACCGGGTTCCGGGTGGCTTTGGGGGGAGCCCAGCAGTACTTTGGGATAACCCCGGATTTATCCATTTTTGCCAAAGCCATCGGGAGCGGTTATCCGATCAGTGCCATTGTAGGAAAAGAAGCATGGATGAAGCTGATTGAAGAAGGAAAAGTCATTCATGCCGGCACCATGAATGCCAATAACCCGACGGTGGCCGCTGCCCTGGCCACCCTGAACGTACTGGAAAAAGAACAACCCCACCAGCGTATTTATCAATATGGGCTGCAACTCATGGAAGGCCTGCGGCAGGCAGCGGCCGAAACGAAGCAAAACCTGCTGGTGCAAGGGTTAGGCCCCATGCTGCATGCCGGTTTTACTGATGTGGATAAGGTCACCGATTACCGGGACACCTTTTCGTATGATCGTATCAAACTCCGTAAATTTATCACGGGCATGCACGATCGTGGAGTTCGAGTAATCGGGCGGGGCTTATGGTACATTAGTGCGGCCCATACCAGTGCGGATATTGATATGGCTATTGAGACCGCTCATGAAGTACTAAAAGAAGTATAAGATGATGGCGACGGCTACGGATCTGCATACCAAACAGCTACCTGCATGAATAATATTGGAAGTACCAACGAACCGATACTGGTGATTGGAAGTAGCTCACTAACCTTCAGCCTGGTGATCTGCCTGCTGCGGGCAGGTCACCCGGTAACTCTCTATACCAGGGAAGAGGCGGTGGCGATGAAGAAAATAAAGACTCACTGGGATGACCTGTACGGCCATCCTTCGAGCAACATTTCAAATCAGCCTGACTTTAAAATAATTACCCAACTGAGCGTCCCCCTGGATGAAAAACTGGTCATCACTCTCACCCGTGAAGATCTGGCGGAAAAGAAAGACATCCTTCGGGAAATAGAAAAATGGCTCCCGCTGGATGCCATTATTACTATTAATACCGAAAGTATTCCCCTGCACACCTTACAGCAAGAGGCTCAGCACAAAGAAAGAATACTAGGAGCTAATTGGGTAGAACCGGTGCATACCACCTACTTTCTGGAGATAATTACCAATGAGCATACCTCTGAAGCCTGTACGAAAGAATTCTATGTCCGAGCCAAAGAGGACTGGCAAAAAGACCCGTATGTGCTTACCAATGGTCTGGGCATACGCAGTCGGATGATGTGTGCCATGCTGCGGGAAGCTTTTTATCTGATTAAGGAGGGGTATGTTACTCCCCAGGATATTGACCGGGCCTGTCGGAATGACCCGGGTTATTATTTTCCTTTTGCCGGTAATTTTCGCTACATGGACCTGATGGGCTCCTATATTTACGGAATGGTCATGCAGGATTTAAACCCGGACTTATCCCAGGACCGCGAAGTTCCTGATTTTTTTGATGAAATGATTGAAAAAGGGCATGCCGGGATGAAACATGGGCAAGGTTTTTTTACGTATGAGGAAGGCGAAGTTGAGCGCTGGCAGTCCCTGTTCCAGAAGTTTAGTTACCAGATTCAGGAAATCATCGAAAAGTACCCCTTTAAATATCTGGAAGAAGAACCCGTATCAAAAACCCGTAAAACCACCGGTATATGACACGCCCCTTTATTGTTGATGCCCATCTGGACCTGGCCATGAACGCCCTGGAATGGAACCGGGATTTATCTCGTCCTTTGCATGAGATACGGGAGCGGGAAATGCACATGCGCGACAAGCCCGACCGGGGTAAAGGAACGGTTTGCCTTCCCGAACTACGAAAAGGGCGAATCGGCCTGGTAGTAGCCACCCAGCTTGCTCGATACACCCCTCCGGGCAGTGCCCTCCCGGGCTGGCATTCTCCCCAGCAGGCCTGGGCCATGACGCAGGCTCAACTGGCCTGGTACCGGGAAATGGAGGCCCTGGGAGAGATGGTGCAAATCACCAATCTTACACAATTGGAAGCCCACCTGGCACTATGGGATGATCCTGAGATTGCTGATGAAACCAAACCCATCGGTTACCTTCTTAATCTGGAAGGGGCTGATTCGCTGGTGGACATTTCGTACCTGCACCGGGCCTACGACTATGGCTTGCGGGCCCTGGGGTTATCCCATTTCGGCCCCGGTCGCTATGCTCCGGGCACCAAAAAAGAAGGCTCTCTGACTTCCCTGGGAGCAGCACTGCTCAAAGAAATGAACCCCCTCAACCTGATCCTGGATGTGACTCACCTGACCGATGAAGGGTTTACCCAGGCGATGGACATCTATCAGGGACCGGTTTGGGCCAGCCACCACAATGTACGGAAGATTGTGCCCACCCAGCGACAACTGACCGACGAGCAAATCAAACTGTTGATTGAACGGGGAGCCGTCATCGGAGGTATGCTGGATTGCTGGGCCATGGATATCCGGTTCATCGATACAGTGTCGGACCCCTGGCAATTAAACGTTCGCCTGGAAAACTTGGTCGATCACTGGGATCATATCTGCCAGATAGCCGGGAACAGCCAGCACGTGGCCATTGGTAGTGATCTGGATGGTATCTTCGGCACCGAGCAGTCGCCCTGGGATATGAACTCTATTGCTGATTTGCAGAAATATCAGGATATTCTCACTCGCCGGGGTTATACTCCGCAGGATATTGAGAATATTTTTCACGCTAACTGGTTACGATTCTTACGAAACGCCTGGAAATAAAAAATAATGCAACAACCCAGCTTATACGCAGGAGCCGCTCAGGTAGATATTACCCCCCCGTTGGGGACCATTATCAATGGGGATCATGTAATGCACTATGCCCGCTACATCCACGACCCGCTGTATGCTAAGGCTCTGGTGCTGCAAAGCGGCGATACAACGGTGGCTATTGTGGTCGTAGACATCTGCGCCATGGACAAAGAACTACTGGATTCAGTAAAGCAGGCTATCCATCAACAAACCGGCATTCCAGCTGAGTACATACTTATCTCCAGTACCCATACCCATGCCGCCGGGTCCGTCATGAGTTTGTTACTATCTCCGGCAGATTTACCTTTCCGGCAAAAACTTCCCGGCTTACTTGTGCAGTCCGTGGTGGACGCCCATCACCGTCTGCAACCAGCCAAAGTAGGGTTCGGATCGGTAGACGTCCCGGAATATGTATTGTGCCGCCGGTATAAGATGAAAGAAGCATATACTCCGCTCAGTCCGGTGACGGGGGAAAAAGAGCAGGTGAAAACCAATCCGTTTGGTATCGAACATCTGATTGAAAGGCCTACCACACAGCCGGATTCAGAAGTAAGCTATTTAGCCGTACAAGGTACTGATGGAAACTGGATCAGCCTGCTGGCCAATTACTCCCTGCACTACGTAGGCGACTGGGAAAATGGCACCATCTCCGCTGACTATTTCGGAGAATTTGCCAAAAACCTGAAAAATCAGTTAGCAGCAGGCAATCATTTTGTGGGAATGATGAGCAACGGCACCAGCGGGGAGATCAACATCTGGGACTTCTTGCATCCCGACCAGCATCCAAAAGCGCATTTTGCCAAAAGCCAACAGATTGGCAGTGACATTGCTAAAAAAGTGGCGCGCTCGCTCACAACTATCGAGTGGCAGGATGCCCCTCAGATCAGCGCACAATATGCGACCATCCCGGTAAATTTGCGGAAGCCTACTACCGAGGAGCTGGAAGCTGCGAAGGAAGTGGTGGTGGCAACTGACTTTAAAAACTTTTCCATTGAGGGCCAGGGAATGCTAGCCCTGTACGCCCGAGAACAGATCATGCTCAATGAGTACCCCGATACTTTGCCCTTTCCCGTTCAGGCGCTAAAGATTGGCGATGGAATCATTGGAGCTTTGGGCGGGGAGTTTTTTTCTGAAACAGGCCTGGCGCTTAAGGAAAAAGCAGGTATTTCTCATTATTTTACCATCACTTTGGCTAACGGATGCGCAGGTTATGTTCCCCCGGCCCACGAACTGGAGAAGGGTGGGTACGAAACCTGGCGATGTCGATCCTCCTGTCTGGAGGAAAAAGCTGAAAACGTAATCCGTGAAAAGCTATTACAACTCATACATACGTCTAAACAAAACAGTCCGCAATCATGACGAAAGATAAAATTACTACGCAACCCTGGTATACCATCGACAACGTGGACGAACTGGATTCCCCGGCGCTGGTCGTCTATCCCGAACGGGTGAAAGAAAATATTCAGATTTTAAAGAGTATGATCGACGATCCTGCTCGCTTGCGGCCTCATGTGAAAACGCATAAAACCAGGGAGGCAACCCTACTCATGATGGAGGCGGGTATTCAAAAATTTAAATGCGCGACCATTGCCGAGGCCGAAATGCTGGGCAGTTGCCAGGCACCAGACGTTCTGCTCGCCTACCAGCCCGTAGGCCCTAAGTTGTTACGCTTCATCCAGGTGATCAAACAATACACCGACACTACATTTTCCTGCCTGACGGACCACCCGGACGCTGCTCTCCACATTTCCGAGATTGCACAGCAGCAGGAGATGACTATTCCGGTATTCATTGACCTGAATGTAGGTATGAACCGCACCGGTATTGCTCCGGATGAAAAAGCCGCTCAACTATACGAGTACTGCACCCAGCTGCCGGGAATCCGGGTAGAAGGGCTGCATGCCTACGACGGTCACATCCACGTGCAAGACCTGGAAAAACGTACCCAGCTTTGTGATGAAGCCTTTGCCAAGGTAGTGCAGTTATCTGAAACACTAGTACAAAAAGACCTCCCCCAACCCCGAATCATCGCCGGAGGTTCGCCCACCTTTCCGCTCCATGCCCGGCGAAAAGAAGTGGAATGCAGCCCGGGTACTTTTGTCTACTGGGATAAAGGATATCAGGACATGTTGCCCGACCAACCGTTTCTATCCGCCGCGCTGGTCATTACCCGGGTCATTTCCCTACCGAATGAAAGCCGGATCTGCCTGGATCTGGGCCATAAAGCGATTGCGGCAGAAAATCCCCTCACCCGTCGGGTCTACTTTCTGAATGCCCCGGAACTCAAAGCAGTCGGGCAAAGTGAAGAACACCTGGTATTAGAAGCCGATGCTGGACATGGCTGGAAGATCGGGGATGTATTGTACGGAATGCCCATCCACGTATGCCCAACCTGCGCACTTTACGAGGCAGCCAGCACCGTGGAAGAAGGCAAGATTACTGGTGCCTGGAATATTCTGGCGAGAAACCGAAAAATAGCGATTTAAGAGAGTCAGGTGCAAAAAGCAGCAGAGTGGGGATATGCGATTCCTGAAAATTAATCAGGTCTGCCCATCTCCCTGCGGAAAATCAAATGACAACGTTAGGGTTTGTATGGATAGTTAGTCTCTCCTGAAGAAGCCAGACCACAATCCCCCGAAAGAGGCTACGGAACCATTTCGTGGTACAGGTCAACCAGATTGGCTGATCCGATGATGAGCGGAGTGCGTTGGTGGAACTCGTGGGGAGGAATATCCAGGATGCGTTGCTTTCCGTCGGTTGCCTTTCCTCCGGCCTGCTCTACAATCATGGCCAGGGCGTTGGCTTCGTACAACAGCCGTAATTTACCATTCGGATATTTTGGCATGGGCGGGTATAGATAGATACCTCCTTTGAGGAGGTTACGATGCACATCGGCCACCAGCGAGCCAATATATCGCCCAGTCAACCCCTCAGTGCGACAGGCTTGTATAAATGACTGAAGCTCGGGTGTAAATTCATTCCAGTACCCATCGTTAATGGAGTAGGCCATGCCAGCAGTGGCAGTTTTTATACCTGGATGCGACAGAAAAAATTCTCCGATCGTAGGCCCATACGTAAAGCCATATACCCCCCGGCCCGTGGTGTATACCAGCATGGTAGATGAACCGTAGAGGACGTATCCGGCAGCTACCTGATCTTTCCCAGATTGGAGCACATCTTCTTCGGTAACCTGGCTTCCTTTTTTGCTTTTGCGCCGATAGATAGAGAAAATGGTTCCGATAGAAACATTCACATCAATATTACTGCTTCCGTCCAGCGGGTCCATGGCCACCAGATAGTTGGCATCCGGATTAAGGGTGATTAGCTCCGGTTCTTCCTCGCTTACCAGAGCGCAAACCTGGCCTCCGTTGGTCAGGGCTCGCTTAAATCGGATATTAGCAACTACGTCCAGTTTTTGTTGAGATTCTCCCTGTACGTTCTGCGCACCAAAGGCTCCTTCCAGATCCAGCAGACCGGAACGGCTGATTTCCCGGTTCAGAATTTTGGCAGCCAGACCAATATCACGCAAAAGCTGAGATAATTCTCCGGTAGCGTAGGAAAAAGCATCCTGGTTGCTCTTGATAAAGCGGTCCAGCGTAACGCCTACGGGTTTGCCTAAATCGGTTGTTGTAGAAGATGACATATTATAAATATGAAACAGCCTCCTGCTGACACAACAACTCCGTTGAGCGTATCAGTCACGCTTTAGGTTTTGCTCGCAGAACGGCCTGATATAAATGATTTACACGTAGTTGCTAAGCATCACGGGCATCACCAACATCAGCACTTCCTCATTCTCAGTACTATCGTTGGGAATAATAAGCCCGGCCCGGTTAGGCTGAGAAAATTTAAAAGTAACTTCTTCTGATTCCAGATTATTGAGCATCTCAATCAGAAAGCGGGCGTTGAAACCAATCTCCAGATCCTCGCCTTCATGCTCACAGGGCAGGGTTTCGTTCGCCTCATTAGAGAAATCCAGATCTTCAGCCGAAACATGCAGTGAGGTGCCATCGAGCTTCAATCGCACCTGATGGGTGGTTTTGTTGGCATAAATAGCAATCCGCTTCAGCGAGCTGAGAAAATCCTGCCGGTTAATCGTCATTTCATTCTGATTGTCCTGCGGAATGACATTTTCGTAATCAGGATAGCGCTCGTCAATCAGTCGGCAGACCATCTCTACATGGCCAAATTGGAAAAATGCATTTGAGGCATTATAGCGCATACTTACCGCCGTATTTTCGGCAGGCAGCACAGTTTTCAGCAGGTTCAATGCTTTGCGGGGAATGATGATGGAGGATTTACTAGAAGTACCACCCGATACATCGGTGCGCCGATAGCGTACGAGCCGGTGCCCGTCGGTAGCCACAAAGGTGCTCCCCGTTCCATTCAGGTTAATGTATACACCCGTCATGGCTGGCCGTAGTTCGTCGGTGCTGGTGGCAAACAAGGTATTACTGACTGCATGGGCTAATACGTCGGCGGGTACTTCAATAGTATTGCCATCTTCTACCGCCGGCACTTTGGGAAAGTCGGTAGCATTTTCGCCAGACAGGCGATAGTGTCCATTTTCCGAATGAATTTCAATATTGTATGAGGCCTCATCAATGGTGAAGGTGACGGGCTGCTCGGGCAGGTTACGCAGCGTTTCTATGAGTATTTTGGCTGGAACAGCGATGCTGCCGCTTTCCTGAGCGTCCACATCCAGCTCCGTCATAATCGTGGTCTGCAAATCCGAAGCGGTAATCTTCAGCATTCCATGTTGGATTTCGCAGAGAAAGTTTTCCAGGATAGGTACCACCGGGTTGGAGGCAATTACTCCATTAATGGCGGATAGTTGTTTTAGGAGCGTGGTAGAGGAGACAACAAATTTCATAGGACAGTCATACTTAAAATAAGCACTAGAAAAAAAAGCTCGAGAGGAGCACTTTGCCGAAAACTTTAGAAGGTAAATATAAAAATTTATCCGACAACCTGCGGTGGGAAACCGGATTATTCAGCAACAAAAAGCCCAACCGTAGGCGGCTGGGCTTTCCACTGTATTTTTTTGATAATGTAGGCTGTTAGCCACTCACTGAAACACGCTTGAACTTCGTCACTTTCATGCCTTTGTTCACGCTGTCCAGGTATTTAGAAACATTCATGCTGGGATCTTTCACAAAAGCCTGATTGACCAGGGTGTTATCTTTGTAGAATTTGTTCAGTTTTCCCTGAGCAATCTTTTCCAGAATGTTATCTGGCTTACCTTCAGCGCGGGCTTGCTCTCTTCCAATTTCCAGTTCCCGGTCAATGGTGGCCTGATCTACTTCACTTTCATCCAGGGCTACCGGATTCATCGCGGCAATCTGCATGGCGACATCTTTTCCGGCGTCTACGGCTTGTTCGTTGGTATTTGCTAAGGCGACCAGCACTCCCAGCTTTCCGTTGGCGTGAATGTAGGATACTACCAGTTCTCCACTCATTACTTCGTAAGCTCCGATATCAATTTTCTCACCAATCTTCCCGACCAGTTCCGTCAGTTTTTCTTCGATGGTCAGGTCACCCAATGGAAGTTTCATCAATGCCTCGGTAGACGCGGGCTTTTCTTTAAATGCCACCGCCAGCACGGCCTCGCCTGTGTTTAAAAACTCTTCGTTTTTTGCCACAAAGTCGGTTTCACAATTCAGCGATATTAATACCGCTTCCTTTTGATCTTCGCTGGTTTTGACAAAAACAACGCCCTCGCTGGTTTCCCGGTCGGAACGAGAAGCGGATACTTTCTGTCCTTTTTTTCTTAGTATTTCAATGGCTTTGTCAAAATCGCCATCTGATTCCACCAATGCCTTTTTGCAATCCATCATGCCGGCCCCGGTCATCTGGCGAAGTTTATTGACTTCTTGTGCAGTAATTGCCATAGTCGTATGAATTTCTAGTGAATAATGAATAATCTATAAAAATGAAAAGAACATTGATCGATACGCGTGTGAAGCGCTGAAAACGATCAATGTTCCTCTTATACTATATGAAAAGAAAGTGGTCTTTGGTTTAAGAATTTGCTTCCTTGTTTTCCACTTCTTCCTGTTCGTCAGCTTCTCGCTTTTTTGCTTCTTCTTCTTTCAGCTTTGCTTCTTCTTTCTTTTGCTTGCGCTCGATCAGGCCTTCTTCTATAGCTTTCCCGATATGCTTCACAATGATTGAAACAGATTTAAAAGCATCGTCGTTGGCCGGAATCGGGTGTTCAACCTGCGTAGGGTCCGAATTGGTATCTACCATCGCAATCACCGGAATGTTTAGCTTGTGTGCTTCACGAACGGCAATGTGCTCCCGCTTAATATCCACCACAAACAAGGCCGCTGGTAATCGAGACAAGTCAGCAATCCCGCCCAATATACGCTCCAGCTTTTCTTTCTCCCGCGTCATCATCAAACGCTCTCGCTTCGCCAGGTTCTGGTAAGCTTCTTCCTTCATCATCTTATCAATAGAGGAAAGTTTACGCAGTGACTTACGAATGGTAGAGAAGTTGGTGAGCATACCTCCCAGCCAGCGATTGGTCACGTAAGGCATCCGAAGCCGCTTTGCTTCTTCGGAAACAACCTCTTGTGCCTGCTTTTTGGTGGCGACAAACATAATCTTACGACCAGATCGCACAATGTTTTTCACCGCATGAGAGGCTTCATCCAACGAAGCCAGGGTTTTATTTAAATCGATGATGTGGATACCATTGCGCTCCATAAATACATAAGGAGCAATTTTAGGATTCCACTTACGGGTAAGGTGCCCGAAATGGACACCGGCATCTAATAAGTCTTTATATTCTATTTTTTCCATGAATGTCAGTTTTCAGAGGTAAGAAAAAGATTATCGTTTACTGAACTGGAAGGCTCGGCGTGCCTTACGGCGACCGTATTTCTTACGTTCCACCATACGGGGATCACGCGTAAGAAACCCTTCCTGTTTCAGAGGGCTACGATGTTCTTCATTCAATTTAACCAGTGCCCGGGAGACTGCCAGACGAATTGCCTCGGCTTGTCCTTTGGGCCCACCTCCACCAACATTAATGTTGAGGTCATAACTACCTTCTTCTTCTACCAGTGAAAGCGGCTGCTTCACAATGGTTTGTAATATTTCTGAGGGAAAGTATTTAGCAAGCTCGCTTTTGTTAACGGTAATAGTACCATTGCCAGGCTTTAAGTACAGTCTGGCTACTGAAGTCTTGCGTCTTCCGATCGTATTGGTAATGTCCATGATTTACTTTTTCAATGTTACTGTTTGTGGTTTCTGTGCTTCGTGAGGATGTTCGGTACCTTCGTACACAAACAGGTTTTTAAAAACCTGACGACCTAAACGATTCTTAGGCAACATACCTCGTACCGCTGATTCAATCACACGGGTGGAAGATTTTCGCATCTCCTGCCGCGGGGTAGACACTCGCTGCCCACCCGGAAAACCGGTGTGTCGGATGTATTCTTTCTGATCCATCTTTTTGCCGGTCAGCACCAGATCATCCGCATTAATGACAATAACATTGTCTCCGCAGTCTACGTGAGGTGTGAAGCTGGTTTTGTGTTTACCGCGTAAGATACGCGCTACCTCGCTACACACCCGGCCCAACGGGGCTTGTCCCGCATCAACCACATACCACTGCTTTTCGATGGTCGATTTACTGGCCGCTTTTGTTTTGTAACTTAAAATATCCAATTTACTATTTGTTAAGTAGGTAATAGACCCCTCTCGTTAAAGAGGCCACAAAATTAGGGAGTATTTCCTTGTAAAGCAACCCTCCCCGTTCACTAATTTTACTCAGTACCGATTTTTTGCTAACTGCTTGAGTAATACAGCAAAATCCTTCGGATACGGAGCCTCTATACAAACCCGATTATGGGTTAAAAGTTCGATTTCCAGCGCCCGGGCGTGCAACGCTACCCGTTTGATCAGTGGAAGTTCGTCAGTATCCTTCTTCAAATTATAATTACGTTTAATAGAAGACAGATAAAGCGGTGCCCCACCGTACTGCTCGTCGCCCACAATCGGGGCATCCATGGTGGCCAGGTGTACGCGGATCTGATGTGTGCGGCCGGTTACAGGCTGACATTGCACCAGCGTATGTTGTTTGTAGGCTTCCAGGGTGTGGACCACCGTCTGAGCCTGCTTTCCTTCCCGATGACTGATGCGTACGGTTCCCCGACTATTTGAGTAGATCGGAAGATCAATGTACATCTCCTGGAAATTATGGATACCATCGCATACCGCATGATATACTTTTTTAACGGTTCGATGCTCAAACTGCAATGCCAGCGCTCGATAGGCATCCGGATGCTTGGCCAGGGCCAGGGCTCCGGTAGTCTCTTTATCCAGTCGGTGTCCCACCTGCACATCTGCCATATAGCCCCGGGCCAGCTCAATGATACTGAAAGGGTCATTCCGGTCTTCCAGGGTGGCAATGTGCGAAGGCTTATTAATGATGATATAATCCTCATCCTCGTATAGGATAAGATCTTTAAATTGAATTTTTGACATGGCTCACGAATTCACGTGCTCTGTGAAATTAATTGATATATTTTGTATGATCGCCGGTCTCGCTGCTTTAGCTCCTCCTATTCTACTTCTTCTTCTTCCGTTTCTTCGGTCTCTGGCTCGGCCAGCGATGAGGTAGAAATTTTCTTTCCCCTCGGCAGCATAAAGGAAAAGGTAGAGCCTTCGCCCACTTTACTTTTCACCTGTACTTTCGACTGGTGCGCTTCCACGATGTGCTTAACAATTGCAAGACCCAATCCGGTTCCTCCTTTGTTGCGGGCCCGGCTTTTTTCTACCCGGTAAAAACGTTCAAAAATCCGGTGAATATCACTGGCCGGAATACCTCTCCCTTCATCCTGCACAAATATGGTAACCCCTTCCACTGCATCGGTAAAATATACCGTAACGGTTTTGCCTTCATTTTTAGTGTATTTAATGGCATTGCCAATCAGGTTTACCAATACCTGATAAATCCGCTGGCGATCAGCATATACATAAGTTACTTTGTTCTGGTTCTGAAGCGAAAGGGTAATGTCCTTTTTATCGGCTTCGGATTCTAATTGCTCAAACACCTCGCGAACTGCTTCCTGCAGGTTAAAATGCTCGTAATGCATTTTGATTCCCCCGGTTTCCATTTGCGAGAGGGTAAGCAGGTCCTGCACCAGTAAATCCAGTCCGTCCAGACTACGAGCGGCTTTCTTCAGAAACTTCTTCCGTATTTTCGCGTTTTCAGCGGCTCCATCCAGCAGGGTATGCACAAATCCCTGCGCAGCGAAAATAGGAGTTTTGAGCTCGTGGGAGACATTTGCTACAAACTCACGACGAAACTCCTCCATCTTCCGAAGATCGTTGATCTCCTTCTGTTTGTGGGCGGCATAGTCGAAGATTTCCTGATTGATCCTACGCAGCGGATTCACCGATCGCTTCTGCTTGCTTTCCTCAACAAAGGACAGGTCTTTGCGCCGCAGCTTATGGATCATTGCGTAAATCTTATTGATTTCCCGAAAGACCAGAAAATCCAACGTGACCTGAATAAGAATGTAGGAGGAGGAAAATGAGAGTACCAGACAAACCAGCAATGCCTGCCCCGAGACCCCATCCACCAGTGACAAAAAGGCGGTAGTCACCAGCGCAATCGAACTCCCCAACAGCAGTGCTACTCCCTTTGAGCTAAAAAACATAAATAAGATCTACTCTTTACTCGTCCGTGCCAAATTTGTATCCAACTCCTTTTACCGTCACAATAAAATTGCTTCCGATCTTCTCCCGCACTTTTCGGATATGAACGTCCACCGTGCGTGCCAGTACGTATACATCGGACCCCCAGATATTCTGCAACAGTTCATCCCGACTGTGCACCTTGTCCGGGTTCTGCGCCAGATAATACAGTAACTCAAACTCTTTCTTGGGTAAATTAACCTGCTGATCTTTCACAATCACGGTGTAACTGGCCCGATCAATAGAAAGGCCATTGATACTGATTTTGTTGCTTTTCTTCCGTTTCTTATCCTCCCGACGAAACATGGCGCTGATCCGGCTCATGAGCGCCCGGGGCTTGATGGGCTTGGTGATGTAGTCATCGGCTCCGGTATCGAAGGCCGCCACTTCTGAATACTCTTCGGAACGAGCCGTCAAAAATACGATAAAGGTATTGTACAACTCAGGGTTCTCACGCAACTGCCGGCAGGTTTCCACCCCGTCCTGGTGGGGCATCATAATATCCAGCAGAATCAGGTCAGGCACAAATTTCGCTGCTATTTCCACGGCCTTCCTTCCATCAAGTGCGGTTTTCACCTTATATCCTTCTTTAGAAAGATTGTACTCCAACAGATCCAGAATGTCTGGCTCATCATCTACTACAAGTACCTTATGCTGTTTGGCTGACATAGATTGTCTCTCCAGTTAGTTCAGCCAAAGATACCAACAAAATCAGATAATGAAAATGCTATTTTTTTTGGCCAGACAAAGCTACTGCCTGAGCATAAGGTCTGTACAAAAATCTGAGTAGGCATATTAGTTTTATATTAAACCGTTACGGCTGGTACAAGAATACCAATAGCGATTCATCTATGGCCACAAAACTGCGGGTAACACCAAACCAGTGGCTTTCCGTTTTTTCAACGGACTTGAGGAACTGATCATTGAAATTAACCATTGTAGGCGATACACCACATTTTGTAGCAACAAGTTTATATCTTTGCTTTTTTAGAAAGCAGGCGCCGTTCCTGCTGTTTTTGTTGAGAACATATCGATTTTGTTATAACGATAGACCAGAAAAATGACGCTTTCCACTAAATACAATCCCCGCGAGGTAGAAGACAAATGGTACCAGCAGTGGCTGGACAAAGATTTTTTCCATTCCGAACCTCATCCTGACAAAGAGGCCTACACCATTGTTATTCCTCCGCCCAACGTGACGGGGGTCCTGCACATGGGGCATATGCTGAATAATACCATTCAGGATGTGCTGACCCGAAAGGCTCGTATGGAGGGGAAAGAGGCTTGCTGGGTGCCGGGCTACGATCATGCCTCTATTGCCACCGAAGCCAAAGTGGTGGCCATGCTGAAAGAACGCGGGATTGAGAAACGGGATCTGACGAGAGAAGAGTTCTTAAAATATGCCTGGGAGTGGAAAGAAAAGTACGGTGGCATTATCCTGGAACAGCTTAAAAAATTAGGTGCTTCCTGCGACTGGGAGCGCACGCGCTTCACCATGGAAGATCACATGACCGAATCGGTGATCAAAGTGTTTGTGGATCTTTACAACAAAGGACATATCTACCAGGGGTTCCGCATGATCAACTGGGACCCTGAGGCGAAAACGTCCCTTTCTGACGAGGAAGTACTTCACCGTGAAGTGCAGTCTAAACTGTACTATGTCAACTATGCGATTGAAGGAGAAGAAGGCCACGTCACCATCGCGACGACACGGCCCGAAACCATTCTGGGTGATACCGCTGTCTGTATCAATCCGAATGATGAACGCTATCAGCATTTAAAAGGCAAGCGGGTGATTGTGCCGTTGATCAATCGTTCCATCCCCATCATTGAGGATGAATACGTCACCATGGAATTTGGAACGGGCTGCCTGAAAGTGACTCCGGCCCACGATGTGAACGACTACGAACTGGGCCAAAAGCATCAGTTAGACACCATCGATGTGATTTCCGATGACGGAAGCATGAGTGAAGCAGCCCAGCTTTTTGTGGGAGAAGACCGTTTCGTGGTTCGCAAAAAGATGGCAAAAAAACTGGAAGAAGCAGGATTTATTGCCAAAATTGAAGATTACCAGAATAAGGTAGGTTTCTCGGAACGTACCAGTGCGGTGATAGAACCCAGGCTCTCCAAGCAATGGTTTGTCCGCATGGATGAACTGGTGACACCTGCCCTGGAAAATGTATTGAATGACAACGTACAGTTCTACCCGGCCAAGTTCAAGAACATGTACCGCATCTGGATGGAAAATATCCATAACTGGAACATCTCCCGCCAACTCTGGTGGGGACAGCGCATTCCTGCTTATTATCTGCCCAATGGGGAAGTAGTGGTAGCCGAAACTTCGGAGGAGGCCCTAACCCTGGCTAAAGAAAAAACCGGAAACACCGGGTTGACAATGAATGACTTGAAGCAGGATGAGGATGTGCTGGATACCTGGTTCTCGTCCGGCCTGTGGCCAATCACGGTTTTTGACGGCATCCGCCACCCGGATAATCCGGAGATTGACTTTTACTACCCAACCAATGTGCTGGTGACGGCCCCGGAGATTATTTTCTTCTGGGTGGCCCGAATGATTCTGTACGGCTATGAATACCGACAGGAGAAACCTTTCCGCGATGTGTACTTCACAGGCATCGTCCGTGATCCGCAGGGCCGGAAAATGTCTAAATCACTCGGCAACTCCCCCGATCCGCTAAAACTGATTACGGAATACGGAGCTGACGGCGTACGCACCGGTATGCTATTCAGCTCCCCAGCCGGCAACGATTTACTGTTTGATATCAAACTGTGCGAGCAGGGCCGCAATTTTGCCAATAAAATATGGAATGCATTTCGCCTGGTGCAAAGCTGGCAGGTAGACACTGAAAAAACAGAACAAACCAATGCTACAGCCATTGCCTGGTTTGAGGCACGTTTTAACCAGGCGCTGATTGAGCTGGAAGATCATTTTTCCAAGTATCGTATCTCCGATGCTCTGCAAACGGTGTACAAGCTCACCAAAGATGATTTCTGCTCCTGGTACCTGGAAATGATCAAACCCACTTACGGAGATCCCATCGATGGCATGACCTATGAGGCCACCATTGGCTTCTTTGAGAAAGTGATCAAAGTACTACACCCATTCATGCCCTTCATCACCGAAGAACTATGGCATCAGTTGAGGGAACGGGATGATAATGACTATGTGATTGTTGCCGAATGGCCCAAAGCTGAAGACAGCAAAGACAGAGCGCAGGTAGATGCTACCTTACTACAAGGAGGTAAAGCAGTATTTGATGTGGTGGGCAACATCCGAAATACCCGAAACAGCCGACAGATTTCGCCCAAAGAAGCCCTGCCGCTATTTATTAAAAGTGATACTCCCGAGGTCTACCATCAGTTCGACAGTATCATTCAGAAACTGGCAAATGTGAGTTCCATTGAATTTACGAATGAGAAAGTAGAGGGCGCGGACAGTTTTATCATTACCACTGCTCAGGGAAAACCCGACACCTTCTTTATTCCTTTGGGAGATGCCATTGACGTGGAAGCTGAACGGGAAAAGTTAGAGAAAGAACTCAAGTATCAGCAGGGTTTTTTAATCTCGGTAAACAAGAAACTCAACAATGCCCGCTTTGTAGAAAACGCTCCCAAAGAGGTAGTAACCATGGAGCGAAAAAAGCAGGCGGATGCGGAAGCGCGCGTTCAGGCGATTGAGGAGCAACTGAAAAGTATGGGGTAAGCTTAGCGACCAATCAGGTAACCGTCTGGTGACCGACCTCTGGTAAAGAATAAGTACTATTTTTCTTCTGCGAGGGGAGGAAGCTCGGTAAGAAATTCGGGAGCCCGACGGTGCTGCGTAGCCTGTTCAAAGGCATAAGCGATCCGAATCAGCTGGGGCTCCTGATAGGCTGAGGCAAAGAATGAGAGACCAATGGGTAACCCATGCACATAACCTGCCGGTACAGTGATATTCGGATATCCGGCCATCGCTGCCGGAGATGAACTGCCTCCCAAGAAGTGATCGCCATTCACCACATCAATGGGCCAGGCAGCACTGCCCGAGGGGGCCACGATGGCATCCAGTTGGTGCTCGGTCATCATCTTATCAATCCCATCCTGCCGGGATACGCGTTGCACGGTGGCCAGGGCTTTCTGGTACGCTTCATCACCCAGACCACTTTTTTCCTGGGCTGAGACGAAGATTTCCTGCTGAAAGTAAGGCATCTCTTCACCCGCATGTTCCTTATTGTACTGAATCAAATCTGCCAACGTCCGTATCGACGGATGCTTACGCTCAGCCAGATACTGGTTTAGGTCATGCTTAAACTCATAGAGGAGTACCTGATAGCCTGCGCCATCCAACTCCTTCTGCGGCATCACGGTCTCTAGTTCTACCAGGGTCGCTCCCTGTTCTTTCATCACGGATAAGGCTTCTTCCAGTTGAGCATCTACTTCCTCGTGAAAACCAAAGTACGAGCGCCCCACGCCGATCCGGGCACCGTTCAAACCATCCGCCTCCAGAAACTGGGTGTAGTCCTGATGGGCTTTTCCCTGGCTTGCCTGCGTAACAGCATCGCGGGGGTCGCTGCCCGTCAGTATACCTAACAGGATGGCAGCATCGGTCACCGTGCGGGCCATAGGTCCGGCTGTGTCCTGACTATGGGAGATGGGGATAATGCCCGAACGGCTGACCAGCCCAACCGTGGGTTTGATGCCCACAATACCATTGGCCTGGGAAGGGCACACGATGGAGCCATTGGTTTCCGTACCGATGGCGATGGCACACAGATTGGCCGACACTGCCACTCCTGACCCTGAACTGGAGCCGCAGGGGTTCCGATCAATCACATAAGGGTTGTGTACCTGACCGCCCCGTCCGCTCCAACCGCTGGACGAGCGCGATGAGCGGAAGTTGGCCCACTCGCTGAGATTGGTTTTTCCCAGTAATACAACTCCGGCTTCCCGCATCTGTTGCACCAGAAACGCGTCCTGTGCCGGAGGAGAGCCCATCAATGCCAGCGATCCGGCGGTGGTTTGCATCTGATCCGCCGTATCAATATTATCTTTGACCATAACCGGAATACCGTGCATCAGGCCCCGGACCTTGCCCTGCTGGCGTTCTTCATCCAGCCGGTCGGCAATCGCCAGTGCTTCCGGGTTGACCTCAATAACTGAACGTAGCGTGGGGCCCGCCTGATCAATCTCTTCAATACGGCGGAGGTAGGTTTCAACCAGATCGCGGGCCGTAAAGTCTCCGGCTTCCATGCCAGCCTGTAAATCGGCAATGGTGGTTTCAACAACGTCTACATCCGTGCGGGCACGGCGGTGAGGGAAGGAGAAGGGTAAACAGGCAAGCACAGTAGCTGTGCCGCTTTGCTGGATGAAGGTACGCCGATTCATACGGTGAAATTGGTTAGGCTATTGAGCAAGATACACCCCCGATCTAGCAATGCCAAACTATTCTATTCAATGAGTATTCGTTGCTGATAGGTTTTCTCCGGCGTTTGAATTTCCAACAGATAGATTCCTTTCACCAGGGATGACACATCAATCCGAATGCTATTTGTTCCGTTTTGGCTCAGCGCCCGTTGCTTCAGCACTTTACCCTGAATGTCTGTTAACTGGTACGATTGCAGGGATGCCCCAGGTTGTTCGCTTTCCAGAAAGAGCATGCTCGATGTCGGCACCGGATATACCCATACTTCCCGAACTATATCTTCTTCGAGGCTGGTAATGGGGTTTTCCCCAGTATCCACCGTTAGTGTAAACTCATCGCTCACGCTGGCCATGGCCGTATCGGTAGCAGTCACCCGGATTGTAAGGGAGACACCTGCTTTGGGAGGAGTGCCGCTGAGGGTGTTGCTGGAGGTATCAAAGGTAAGCCAGTCGGGCAGTTCGGTACTATCAGAAAGGGCCACACTCAGGGTAAGGGTGTCTCCTTCGTCAGCATCCGCAAACACATCCTCACCGATCGTCAGGCTAAATTCCTCATTCACTGCGGCCTGCTGATCCTCAATTGGATTCGCAACGGTGGGTGCGGAGTTTTCCGGTATTTCCCCTTCTTCCTCATATGCACTACTCTGATACCAGGCCAGCTCCGTATCGGTCAGCACCACCAGGTCAGTATCCGTATCCTGATCGATGTCGTGGCTGAACAATCGGAAATTCGTATCGTCAAAGCTGTCAATCACCGTATATTCTCCAAAGGCGGTGGTGCTGTTGATATTGAGAAGATAGGCCAGTTCCCGGTTGGTGCCTGTATCCCGAATGAATACCAGATCTTTATCCTGATCGTTGTCTACATCTAACAATACCCAGGGAATCATAGTAAAATCATAATCTTCTCCGAACGTTAGAGTTTGTTCCTGATAGGACCCATCCTCATTGGCCAGATACAAAGTTACCTCAGCAGCAGAGAAGGATAAAAAGTCAAACAGACCATCACCATTAATATCCTCAATATCAGTAAAAGTAAAATCCAGGGCACGAATAAGCTCAAAGCTTCCTTCTGAAGTTTGGGTATAAATACCATCCTCGGTAACCATATCCGTTTGGGCATCCCCATTCATATCGAATGCTGCTTTAATTGTGCCGACGATTTGTGTTTCTACTACCGCAAATGTCTGATTGGCCTGATTGCTAAGCATGATAATTTCTCCATCCACACTTTGGTCCCGATCACTGAAGGCAATGTCGAGATAAGTATCCCCGTTAAAATCTCCCACAATCAGTTCAGCATCCGAGACCCTAGCATATAAAGTGTCTTTTTCTCCCAGCAGAAAGCCGCCTTGGTTAGGATAAAGATAGATGCCCAGCCCCTCTACGGCATCACCACCGACTACCACCAAATCGTTTAGCTGATCGCCTGAGGCTTCCAGGACTGCAGCATCAGTAGGCTTAAGTGTGTTCAGGGTAAGTAGTGCCGGGGTGGTTGCCAGCACCCCGTTTTCATTGGCAAAATACTGCACCTTATTGCTAATCCCTTCGGATACTATTACTTCAGGAAGTCCATCCTGATTCAAATCCCCAAAGCTGATGTTAGATTTTTCTTCGTCCGAAAAAGAGGCGGAGAGCGAGCGATTATTTGTCAGATACCGGGCAGCAGCGAAGGTAGCCTGTCCCAGGTTTTCCTGCCAGATCAATCCCCCCGGCACATCGAACAGTGCATCCTTTCGCTGGTCATTATTCAGGTCAACATATACTCCTTCCAGGAGGGCGTTCTCCAGTAAGCGGGGAGTAAACTGAAGATTCCCGGTGTTCTCGTACCATCCGGCGAATTTGTCAAAGTCCGACTGAATCCGCGAAAAAGCCAGCGCATATTGAAAGCCGGCCAACACATCCAGATCACCATCCTGGTCAATATCCTCGGCCATGATATTGGAAGGAGAAAGCTCAAATACTTCGGGATCAGAAAGGCTGGTTTGTAAAACAAACTCCTCACTTTCATTGTACTGATAAAGTTTAGGTGCCACGATGCCGTCGTCTCCGGCTATTGCATAGGAGATAATCAGTTCGTTGGAGCCATCTCCGGAAAAATCAGCGACCAGCAGGCTGGGAGTGGAGAACGGGATTTCATTCTCTATACTCGTAGTATTAGGTGTAAAGGTATCATCTCCATTATTCCGATGCCAGATAACCCCCTCCTGAGTGTCAGTCAATGTAAACAGGTCGGGTCTTTCGTCGGCATCAAAATCGGCAATGTGCAGCAGTTTTCCGGTGGCGATCGGCCCGGTTTCCAAGAAGGTTTCGCTGCCCTCGTTTTCTAATAGAAAGAGTTGCGCTTCGGTATCAGCATACACGATATCGTCCAGCCCATCACCCGTAAGATCAGCTATTTCAAAGGAACCACCAGTGTAGTCAGTCAGTAATGCGCTTTTTAGGGTAAACTCCTGCGGGCCATTGTTACGCAACCAACGCACTTCCTGATCTTCAAACCGGTAGATGATAATATCTTCAAGACCATCACCATCCAGGTCACCGGTGCGGATATTTTCCCAAACTACTTCATCGGTATAAATACGGGCTTCGTCTGTGAAGTTTCCCGCACCATCATTATAAACTAAATAATAAGTACCTCCTCCACAGCAGTCGTCGGGGACTGGAGCGGGTTCGAAAGTAAGCACATCCTGATCACCATCGTTATCAAAGTCGGCAGCCAATACAAAGTCACGCTGATTACTTTTGGTCAGTAGGGTGGTTTTGGGGGTAAAAAGAGTCTGGCTATACGACAGGAAAGGCACAGCCAATGCTGTGAAAAACACGAAAGAAATCAGGCGTCTCATAAAGCAGGTTAGGTACTATGTTTGTCAGACAGTAAAAATATACAAATTTGGGGCACTCAGTATTGCACCCGAAAAAGTTCATACAAAAAACGATCAGACAACCTTAACTCTGCAATAAGCGGTGGTATGCCACAAAAACAGGTAAACCATCAGGGTGTTAACTGATGGCAATGGCCTGCCGGGCAACTTTCAACAGCGGCAAATTACTGAAATATTACAATACTGCCAAATTGCGCTCTGCTAATGCCCCGTTCGTCTACTGCACCAGTATGCGCCGCTGCTGCATACCTTCGGTAGTCTGTAACTCCAGAAAGTATACTCCCCCCGCCAGGGAAGATACATCTATAGGCAGAGTGCTTCCGGTTCGGGGAGTGACCGTCTGCTCATCCACTATGTGACCTTGGGTATCCATCAGTCGGTACGATTGCAGAGACGATGCCTGCGTTGCAATCAGCAGGGTATGTTCGGCAGGTACAGGGTATACCCGGATGACCGGGTTAAACTCATCTCCAATGGCAGTCACCCCGTCAATAGACAGAATGAACTCATCGCTCACGCTGTCGCCCTGCAGATTGGTGGCCGTAACCTGAAGGGTTAGAGACTCACTACCGGCGGGCGGAGTACCGCTGAGCGTATTGGTGCTGGCATCAAAGGTGAGCCAGTCGGGCAGGGCCGAGCCATCAGGCAGGGTAACGGTCAGGCTCAGGGAAGTGCCCTGGAATACATCACCGGGAATTTCCAGGCTGAATGCTTGCAGAGCGGCAATTTGCTGGTCTTCTATAGGATTGGCCACGGCCAGGGGGCCAATACCGCTACCATCCACCACTCCAATCACGAAAGACTCTGCATACGTACCTCCATGCCCATCATCGGTTTGCACCCGGATGATGTAGCTCTCCTGCAATGCAGGATTAAAATCTTCATCTGTAAGCAGTTGGTCATTGTTGATGGTGAAGTAGCGGTTATCGTTGGCAATTTCCCCAGCTATCAGTCGAAAAGTATGAGCATCATCCACATCCGGATCGCTGGCACTAAACCTACCCACCAGGGCTCCGGCAGGCTGATCTTCTTCTACCGTCAGACCGCTCAGTCGGATATCGGTGGGTATGAGGTTGGGGGCATCATCAACATCATTCACCAGTATAGTAAATGGCTTGCTGAAGGCACCGCCCCGTCCATCGTCGGTTTGAATTCGGATGCTAAGCTGGCCCAGGGTCTCAAAGTCGAAGCTGGCCCCCGTACGCAGCTTGTTTTCTACAATATCGAACAGATAATTATGCGTACTACCAGCGCCCGGCACCAGTGAATAGGTAAAAATGGCGTTATCCGGATCTTCGCTCAGCAGACTACCAATGAGCGAGCTAACTGGCTGATTTTCGTCGATCGCATTGTTGCTCAGGGTAATGTTGGTAGGAGCAATATTCACAGCATCTGACTGGTTGACAATGGTGATGGTAAATGTTTTAGCGAAGCGCCCCCCACTCCCATCTTTCGTCTCCACCCGGATAGAGTAATCGGTCTTGGTTTCAAAATCGAAGCTAGTGGCAGTCAACAGCTGGTTATCCTGAATACGGAAGAACGCATTGCCTTCGTCGCCCGTTCCGGCTACCAGCGCATAGGTATGCGTGTCTCCCGCATCAGCATCAGCGGTGGTAAAACTTCCAACCGGGGTGTTTTGAGGCTGGTTTTCTTCTACGGAGTTGTTATCCAGTGCAATATCAGTAGGGCTGTTGTTGCTGCTTTCATTTACATCATTGATCTTGATTGTAAACGCCTGAGAGTGGGTGCCTTCCTTATTGTCTTCTACCTCAATGCGAATTTTATATTCTGCCTTCTCCTCAAAATCAAATATTTCCAAAGCGATCAACTTGTTCTCACTGATGTTAAATGAGTTGTTATCACTACTACCATCTCCGCCTACCAGTTTAAAGGTATGAGTATCACCTTCGTCGGCATCCACCGCACTTAATGTCCCTATCACCGTACCAACCTCATTGTTTTCATCCAGTGTAGTTTTGGAAAGCTGAATATTGGTAGGTGCATTATTAGGCTCAGTTTCATCCACGTTGCTCACCTTGATCTCGAAGACTTTCTCCAGCCATTTCTCTCCTGGGTCAGTGGTGCGCACTCGGATGCTGTAGGTATCGGTCTCCTCATAATCAAATATGGCATTAGTCACCAGTTCGTTGCCGTTAATCTTAAATGCGCTATTCCCACCACTATCCTCTCCTGACACCAAAGTGTAGGTAAAGCCTTCGCTGTTGTCCGGGTCAGTGGTGGTGAACTTGCCTACCAGTGTGCCCGAGGGTTTGTTTTCTTCCACCGTGTTCTTGCTTAGGCTCAGGTCGGTAGGTTTAGTGTTTTCATCCACATCATTGATTTTGATGGTAAACGATTTGGGGTATTTACCACCCTTATCATCTTCTGCCTCGATGCGAATGTTATATTCTTGCTTCTCCTCATAATCAAATACTTTTGAAGCAATTAATTTGTCGCCACTGATCTTAAATGAGTTATTATCACTGCTACCATCTCCACTTACCAGCTTGAAAGTGTGGGTATCATCTTCATCGGCATCCACCGCACTCAACGTCCCTATCTCCGCACCAACCTCATTGTTCTCATCCAGCGTGGTTTCGGATATCTTAATATCAGTAGGCACGCTATTTGGATCTGCTTCGTCCACGTCGCTTACCTGAATCTCGAAGGCTTTCTCCAGCCATTCGCCACCCGGGTCGGTAGTGCGTACCCGGATGCTGTACTTTGAGGTAGCCTCATAGTCAAATGTGGCATCAGTTTCCAGTTCATCACCATCGATTTTAAATACCCCATTTCCACCACTACCCTCTCCTGAGACCAGACTGTAGGTAAAGCCATTACTATTGTCCGGGTCGGTGGTGGTGAATTTGCCTACCAGTGTACCTTGGGGTTTATTTTCTGCTACTGTATTCTTGCTTAGACTGAGATTAGTGGGTGCCTGGTTGAGGTTGGCTTTTATCTTGATCTGGCTACCCTGGGTATTCAGGGTGACGGTGCCTCCACCGAGTTTGGTAGCGTTTAGCTCCACTGGTGCGTTGGAAAAATCAATGCCGCTACTGCCTTCTTCGCCGATCAGTTTCAGTTGTAAAGTAAACAGGGTTTTACCTTTGGGTATGGACTGTCCACCTCCATTGCTCCACATCACACCTACTTGCCCATATAAAAGGCCCGATTTATCCAGGCTAAAATCACTCTCCGGGGTGATACTCTCAAAGGTAGCCCTTTCTACATCCCAGCCCAGTGAGAAGGATAACGAAGTGATTTTGTCAAAGCCATCACCAACCTTGACCGGGATGTTGACTGTTTCTCCCTGAAAGCCTTCGGCATTTTCCAATTTCAATTCCAGAGTGGTGTTGGTATCGTCCACGTCGCTTACCTGAATCTCGAAAACTTTCTCCAACCATTTGCCTCCTGGGTCGGTGGTGCGCACCCGAATGCTGTATTTAGTAGTAACCTCATAATCAAATGAGGCGTCGGTAACCAGTTTATTGCCATCGATTTTAAAGGCCCCGTTCCCATCACTGTCATCTCCTGATACCAGCGCATAGGTAAACCCATCGCTGTTGTCCGGGTCGGTGGTAGTAAAGCTGCCCACTTCGGTACCTGAAGGTTTGTTTTCGGCGATGGTCGTGTTACTCAGGCTGAGATCGGTAGGGGCCTGGTTTACCTTGGTCTTGATCTTGATCTGACTGCCCTTGGTAGACAGGGTGAGGGTTTCCCCACCAGCGTTGGTGGCAGACTCCTCTATCGGGGAAGTGGCAAAATCAATACCGCTACTGCCCTCCTCGCCGATCAGTTTCATTTGTAATGTAAACAGGGTTTTGCCTTTGGGTATGGACTCTCCACCCCTGGTGCTACTGCTCCAGCCCACTCCCAACTGACCGTATCTTAAAGACGAGGTTTCCAGTTTAAATATATCGCTCGGAGTAACGCCCACATAGGTAGCTGATTCAACATCCCAGCCTAATGAAAAAGACAATGACGTAATATCCGTAAATCCGGCACCCACCTTCACCGCAATGTTAACAGTTTCTCCCGCAAAACCTTCTGCCCC
>JAVKCN010000056.1:0-41828 GCA_040222715.1 Cyclobacteriaceae bacterium
TCTTTAAGGTTGCAAGTGATTGATAACCTTTATGTTTATAGCTGATAACTTTGCTTTTGGGATATTGCTCTTTTGTATGCTCCTCCTCCTGCTTTTTGCCTGAGAAGATGCTGAAGCACAGCACTTCTGTTTTGCCCATTACACTATTGAAGACGGCTTGCCCCAGACATCAGTCAATCACCTGGCTCAGGATCAGTTTGGCTACCTTTGGGTGGCTACTTCTGGAGGGCTAAGCCGTTTTGACGGACGCAACTTTCAGAATTTTGGCATGCAGGACGGGCTGTCCAGCAGTTATATCACCTATCTGTTAGAAACCTCCGATCATCGTCTGGCCATTGGTACCTACAATGGTCTTACACTGTACAACGGACATTCCTTCACCCAGCATAAAATCACCAGCGACAAGGGGAAATCCCTGGAGGTACGTAAAATCTTTGAGCACCCGGACGGGCGCTTGCTGCTGCTGCTCCCGCATAGTCAGTTGGCCTTCTGGGATGGGGATACAACCCGGCTGCTGACAGTGCCCGACACCCTTCAGGAAAAGTACCTGTCGGGAATGGTACAAAACCAAGATGGCACCTACTGGGCCACGACCTACGATGGCGACTTGCTGAGGTTTGATGGCAGCCAGTGGGAGTTTGTACCTATTACCCACCCGGACCACCCCAATTTTAATGGGTTATATCAGGATAATGGCGGTAAACTGTGGCTGATGGGAGAACAGGGAATCTTCACCTACCAGCCGGGCGATTCGCAGTTTCATAAGTACCAGTTTACCAGGCCGGTGGAGGGTATGGTGTTTGCCCTGGAACAGGACCGCACCGGGCGGATGTGGGCGGCTACCTCAAACGGTATTTTTTATTTCATGCCTGATCAGGGAATCGTAGAGCACAATAGCTACGGGCTGGATGGCTCGGTGGTGCGCGACATTTTTGAGGATCGGGAGGGGAACCTGTGGTTTGGGGCCTACGACGATGGCATGTTCAAATTCCGGGGCGAGACCTTTACCTACCTGCGTACCGAACATGGAATGTACGAGAAGTCAATTTTTTCCATCATCAAAGGCCAGCGGGGAGATTACTGGTTCAGTCATATTTCCGGGGGAATAGACCGTTACGATGGTGAGCGGTTTTATCATTATGGCCAGGATGAAGGCCTATCTAATGAATTTATTTACTGTAGCGTGGAAGATAGCCTTGGGAATCTGTGGTTTGGCTCAGTCTACGGATTAATCCGCTACGATGGCTCTGCCTTCACCAACATCTATCCTGATGCCCTGCCCAATAAAAAAATATTATCCGCCTATCAAGATCAGGGCGGCACCCTGTGGTTCGGCACGGCCCGAGGGCCGGTCCGGTATCAGGACGGCACATTTGTGTCGGTGCCCGGTCAGGATGGAGAACCTTTTTCTCAGGCCGTATCTACGATTCTCCAGTTAAAAGACCAGCGGATGGTCTTCGGCACCAGTGAAGGTATCCATGTGCTGGACCAGGGTAGTGTGAAGCCGTTACTGGGATCAAACGCTGCGCAGAGCGAGTACGTACTGACCATGATCGAAGATCGCGCCGGCAATCTGTGGTTTGCTACCATCAATGGATTGCTGTACCGTTTTAACCTGCAAACCGAGGAACTGATTATGGTACATGAACATTCGGATGTGCCTCCGGGTATGGTGTACACCATGGCGCTGGCCCGGGATGGCAGCCTGGTGATGGGCACCCAACGGGGAGTATTCCAGCTAATGCTGAATGAACAGGGGCAGGTGCAGCGGATGCTAAGCTACGGAAAACAGGATGGGTTCCTGGGTATGGAGGCTAACTCCAATGCCACTTTTGTAGAAGAAGACGGTAGCATCTGGATTGGTACCGTGGATGGGGCTTACAAATTCAAGCCGAATAGTTTAACGAATACGGTACCGATGATACCCCATTTGAGTGGAGTACAACTTCATTATCAGTCGGTTGACTGGAACCAGTATGTGGATACGGTAAAATCCTGGTTTCAGATTCCGGTGAGTCCCCAGCTTTCGCACAAACAGAACCATCTGATTTTTTCCTATCGGGCGGTAAGCCTGCAGAATGCGGATAAGGTAAAATATCAGTTTAAACTCGGGAACTTTGACGAAGCCTGGTCGCCAATTACGGATCGTACAGAAGCCGTTTATGCAAATATCCCCCCCGGAGATTATCAATTTCAGGTGCGGGCGCAAAATGTGCAGGGGCAGTGGAGTCCTCCGCTCACATTTCCTTTTCAGGTAGCTCCGCCTTTCTGGCAAACCTGGTGGTTCTATCTGGTGCTGGCCACGCTTATTGCGGTGCTGGTACGCCTTTATTCACTTTGGAATCTACGTAACGAGCGCAGCCGGAGACGGGAGCTGGAGCAGGAAGTAGGCAAGCGTACACAGGAAATTCAGCATCTCAACGATAACCTGGAAGAGCGGGTGCTTCAGCGGACGTACGAATTGCAGGCTTCTACCTGTCAATTGGAGAAAGAAGTGCAACTACGTATGCAGCATCAGGAGCGAGTGGCCCGGCAGGAGCGGGAGTACCGCCTGCTGGTGAATAACCTGCGGGAAATGATCTTTAAAACAGATTTGAAAGGCCATTTTACATTTCTGAACCCCCAATGGAAGGAGTTTACCGGCTACACCGTAGCGGAGAGCCTGGGGCGTCATTTCGTGGAAATAGTGCATGCCGATGAGCGCGGCCGGCAAGCCCGTATTCAGGAGGAGATACAGGAAGGGAAAATTCCTTATATAGAAGAAGAGCTTCGGTTGGTAAAAAAAGATGGAACTATGGTTTGGGGAAAACTATCTGCCCGACCCGAGCGGGATGAAGAAGGTAATGTGACCGGATTCAGCGGCAGTCTGATCGATATAGACCAGCGGAAACGGGCTGAGTTTGCCCTGCGGGGAAGCGAAGAGAAATATCGTTTCCTGGCTGAAAATACCCAGGATATTATTACCCTGCAGGATCTGGACATGCGCTATACCTACGTATCGCCCCGGATCAGGGAGGTTGCCGGACATGAGCCGGAAGACCTTCTGGGAAAAGCTTCCCTGGATTTTCTTCACCCGGATGACCTGGATCATTACAAAGCGTTTTGCCAGAAGGTGACCGGGCAACGCTCGCTGGATGGCACCACGCTGCGTTTTAAAATCAAATCCGGGAAGTACCATTATTACGAAACCTTTCTGAAACCCATACTTGATGAAAATCAACAGCTGGTGCATTTTATCTCCTCCAGCCGGGATGTGACCGATAAAGTAAAGCTGACCCAGGAAATTGAAAAAGTACGGGAGAAAGTAGCCCAGGATTTTCACGATGAAATGGGAAATAATCTAGCCAGTATTTCGGTGCTCTCCCAGATTATCCAGAGCAAACTGGGAGCGCAGACCAATGGTATTGCCTCCCTGCTGACCAAGATTGATACGGCCTCTAAAAACCTTTTCTACGGCACCCGCGACTTTATCTGGGCAATTGATCCCAAAAACGATAATGTGCAGGAGGTCTATTTTAATCTGAAAGATTTTGGAGATGAACTCTTTGAAAACACCGGAGTGGCATTTCTGGCCAACTTTGAACCCTGCGAAGGGCAGCAAAGCCTGAAACTTCCGTCGGGCTGGAGTCGCCAGATTGTACTTATCTTTAAAGAGGCCCTGACCAATGCACTGAAGTACGCGAAAGCACAAACGGTGCAACTGGAATTTCGGGTATGTGATGATGCTTTCGAGGCCACTTTGCAGGACGATGGCATTGGTTTTGATCTACAAGCCTCCCAACCGGCTTTCCGGGGGATCAGGAACATGAGAGACCGGGCCAGAAAAATCAATGTGGATTTGCAGATGGCCTCTACGCACCAGTGCGGGACTTCAATACACCTGAAAGGGAAAATCACCCAAAATGGGGTATAAAAAAGACACCCATACTCCCTTCGATCTACGTATAAAATACTATAACCCCTCCAACCATGCCTACCGAAGAAACCAACATTATCATTATTGAAGACAATGATGTCGTACGTGAGGGCTTTGCGTTGCTGATTAGCAGTGTGAGCCAGCACCGGGTAGTAAATACCTATGTATGCTGCGAAGACGCCATCAAAAACCTGCATTACGACCATCCCAACATTATCTTAATGGATCTGGAACTTCCCGGTATGCATGGGGTAGAGGGTATCCGAAGAATTAAGAAACTGCTACCTGATATTAATATTCTGGTGATTTCGGTGCATACCAATAGCGAACTGGTATTTCAGGCTTTATGTGCCGGAGCCAGTGGCTATATCACCAAAAATGCGGGACACTCTAAAATTCTGGATGCGATTACCGAAGTGAAAAAAGGAGGCGCGCCCATGAGTACCCAGATTGCCCGAATGGTGGTACAGTCTTTTCAGAAAAACACCGATTCTCCACTCACTTCCCGGGAGACAGAAGTACTGGAACTGCTGGCGAAGGGAAAGAGCTACTCTGCCATTGCCAATGACCTTTTTGTTCATAAAGAAACCATTAAATCGCATATCAAGAACATTTATGGCAAATTGCAGGTGAACAGTAAAGCCGATGCCATTGAGAAAGCGATCAAACAACGGCTTATTTAATACTTTCCGGTTTTCCGTTCAGTAGACAAAACGTGGCTGCTAGAGGAATACCAATTGAGACAGGCATTCAAAAAAACATATCCCTGTTTTTTTCTATATCTAATGCCGGGTGAAGCGGTATTTCTTCTTCCTGTTCGGCTACATAGAAGTCTGTTTCTTGCACATAGAATGTCTCATCAGGATAATTGAGAATGATGGCAGTATCCTAGAAGAAGGCATTTCCCACACTTCCCAAACGCGGCATTTCCGAACTCAAATAAATGATGGGATAACTTCGGTGGAAAGGGGCAATTGTGGAGACCTGGGTTACCTGCCGGTTACCAATCTGTACCGAGGCAATCCGACCTAACCTGCCAGAAACTGCTCCACTATAACCCATTCCAACCTGGGAAACGATCCGCTGGGTAAGCATCTTCCGAGCGAGGGAGTCAGTCATTTGAAGCATGAGTGCATTGTTAAAACCCAGATCCAGCATGAGAAAGCCTTTTTGTGATGCCTTTTTCCCTTGTACAATTGCAGGAAGGTAGGGTTTACTATCCACTACTTTCATCGGGTAAGATTGAAACGATGGAGGGGGCTGGAAATTATTATGCTGATGAAAACGGAGCATTCGGGCAGGGTAATCAATCTCTACCACAAAGCTTCGAAACAGGGTAGCACCCAACACCCCGTGTACCTCTAAGTCACCAAAGTTCAGGTACTGGAAGGGGTTTTGGTCCAGTACCACCATGCCCAGCCGGTCAGTTGCCACGCCGGAGAGGTGCAGTGACGTTCCCTGAATCACCGTAGCGTTAACGGACTGGCCAGCACCCACTCCCCGAAATGTAACCCGTGAACCCAGGGGCAATGCTAAATCCTCAATATGTTCGTGTTTGAAAATTACCGGATTGCCGGTGCCATTGTCCAGAATGAAATTCAGGGGCTTTTTGCTGGCAATCACTGCTTGCACGATGATCAGGTTTTCTACCAGGGTAAAGGGGACTTCGGCACTGCTGAGCCCGTTGGTCAGGTGGAAGATGTGCTGATTGCCACCGAACAGGCAAATGGGCACAAAACAGACCACAACCGCTAGGCGCAGTGGCTTGGAGAGTGAGGGGGGGAAGCAAATCATAGGGTATATTGTTCTACCAGAATGTACCCCAATCGTATCTGGAAAGATATAGCGCGGTTGTAGGGTTTTTAGGCAGCAGAAGCCTACCTACAATGGGGGGATAGAATCCAGATATTGGGCAGTATATTGGGGAAAAGAACTCAATTAACTCCCCCAATTCAGGGTAGAAACTTTGGCAAAAACATCGCCCTAAAGGGGGTAGGATTGTCTTGAAAAGTTGAAAATTCTATTATGAGAATATCCCCCTAAATGGGGTATAAATTTTTTTATAGAATTAAAACTATACTAAGATAATATACAACAGAAGAAATAAATCTTGAATAATCAAGTTACCAAAACCAGACTTTCGAATAGCGTGATAATACAATTAAAGACACTAAATAGTTGGAAATACAATGGTTTTTATCAATTTTTATAAAGATGGATATTGCAGGAAGTTAGTAGGATACCTGACCCGGGTGCTGTTTATAAAAATACCCTGAATGACGGGATGTCTTAACAGCGTAATATTATCCACCTTTGTACATTGGTTTGTTCGGCAAGACGAGTAAATCCGCTGGTCGAGCAACTTTTCACCATGTTTGATCTTTTAACTTACCCATTTATGAATGTGAAATTTTACCGCTTTGTCACTTCCTTATGGATGTGCAGTTTGGTGGCGGTGGCGGGGTACGCCCAATCTATTGTATCCGGGCAGGTTACTTCGTCGGAAGATGGCAGTAGCTTACCCGGTGTCAACGTCATTGTAAAAGGGACATCTTCGGGCACCGTCACCGACATTGACGGCAACTACCGATTGAATGTTCCACAGGGAGGAACCATCCTTACATTTTCCTTCATTGGTTACCAGAGCCAGGATATTGAGATTGGGAACCAGGCTACAATTAGCCTTCAACTGGTGCCGGATACCAAGCAACTGTCCGAAGTAGTCGTTACAGCCATTGGCATTGAGCGCGATGAACGCGCTTTGGGCTATTCGGTAGAAAACCTGCAAGGCGAGCAGATACAGCAGGTATCTGAACCTGATCCCCTGCGGGCACTACAGGGCAAAGTACCGGGGGTGAACATCAGTAGCTCTACCGGGGCTCCGGGAAGTTCCACGCGGGTGCTTATCCGGGGGCAATCGTCCTTTTTGGGAAACAACGAACCCTTATATGTGGTAGATGGCACTCCTTACTTTGCGGAGCAGTACACTACCTATAATCAACTCACGGGGGGAGCTTCCTACGCATCGCCGCTGGCAGCCCTCGACCCAAATTCAATTGCATCCATCTCAGTGCTGAAAGGAGCTGCCGCCGCCTCTTTGTACGGCTCACGGGCAGGGAATGGGGTAATCGTCATCACCACGAAATCCGGTAGCCCCAAGCTTTCCAAAAAGGGGTTGGAGGTTTCGTTTAGCAGTTCGTATTCTGTTGAGCAGATCGGGAACCTGCCCGATTACCAGAACCTTTACGGGAATGGTACCGAATTTCAGTACCGCTCCGGTTCTAATGGTTCCTGGGGATCGGCGTTTGCCTGGTATGATTCGGTAGAAGTCTGGCCGGCCTATAAGGCGGCTTATCCTGAAATGTTCAGCGATAGCATTCCCTATGTAGCCCAACCAAATAACGTGAAGGATTTATTCCGAAACGGGTTTGTGCTGGATAATTCCGTTACGATTCAGGGCGGAACGGGTAATACGACCTTCAGTTTAACCGCCTCTCATCTGAAAAACGAAGGCTACATTCCCGAAGCTGCTTTCACCCGGACCAGCCTGTCAATCGGGGCTAATTCTACTCTGGAAAATGGACTACGGGTTGGGGGAAACTTATCCTATTCGGTATCCGAACAGGATGGGCCTATTTTCGGTGAATCCGGGGCCAGCGATCCCGCAGCGGCATCCTCTTTTGCCCGCACGTTGTGGTTGGGAAGAACCTGGAACATGGACCTGCCTTATCAGGATAAATCAGGCGCATCACTTTTCTTTACCAATCAGGATAATCCGCTTTGGTCCTGGAAGAACAACGGCATCACCAGTAACCTGGATCGTATGACGGCCAATGCCATGCTGGGCTATGACATCACTGACTGGTTAAGTGTAGATTACCGGATTGGTATCAATGAATTTACCGACCGCCGTCAGCAGGTCTGGAACGAAGGATCAATCGCCTTTGGCGGGTCCGGTGGCGTCATTGATGATGACATTTACCGTCAGGAGATTGAATCTAACTTGATTGTGACAGTAGAGCGCGATCTGAGTGAATCACTTTATTTTAAAGGGTTGGTAGGGCATAACATCAATCAGCGTAAGCAGGATCGGCAGTCATTTCAGGGAGTAGACATCATCGCACCGGGAATTTTTGACCTGGATAATACCGTAAACGTTACGGCTTTTGGCGGAGATTTTTCCAAGCGCCGCCTGATGGGAATCTATTCTGATATAACCTTAGGATACAACGATTTTCTTTACCTGAACCTCACCGGTCGTACTGACTGGTCGTCTACCTTACCGGCAGACAAGCGCAACTATTTTTATGGTTCGGCCAGCGCTTCAGTCATTTTCACCGAATGGCTGCAAACCGATGAAAATGTTTTCTCTCAGGGAAAATTACGGTTTGGAGTAGCGCGCGTGGGCAACGATGCGGACCCTTATCAGTTAGTCAACCTGTTCTCCATCAACCGGGGAGCCAGCACCAATTTGATTGGATCTATTCCCGACAATGATTTGCCGTTCAACGGACAACCAGGCATTACCCGCGATCCGACTGCCTTTGACCCGAATCTGAGCCCCGAATTTACGGATGAGTTTGAAGTAGGAACCACCCTGAATTTCTTTTTGGGGAGAATCGTACTGGACTTTACCTATTACGACCGGGAAACGCGCGATCAGATCGTGAGTGTCAGCGTGCCGGAAAGCTCAGGCTTCCAGAACCTGGTAACCAATGCCGGACGCATTGAAAACAAGGGCATAGAGATTGGGTTGAACCTGGTGCCTTTGCAGTTAAACAATGGCCTTCGCTGGGAGATTTACAGCGCGTTTACCAAAAATAATAGTAAAGTGCTTGAAATTCCTGAAGGGCTGGATCGCTTCAACGTTCGTAACCTGTTTGGTGGTGGAGTTACTCCGGTTATTGAACCCGGTCAACCGTACGGTATTTTGCGGGGTTCGGTGAGTGCCCGCGATGAAGAAGGCAACCTGCTGATTGACCCGGCCACGGGCATGCTCTTCGAAGCGTTGGATTTTGCCAAAATCGGCGATCCAAATCCCGATTTCACGCTGGGCGTAACCAATACCATCTCCTTCAAGGGCATCACCTTAAGAGCATTGGTTGACTATAAGAAAGGGGGAGATATTTACACCACCAGCGTAGAGCGTCTGTTGGGGAGGGGAGTGACCAAAGACACCGAAGACCGTGATGCTTCCCGCATTGTGCCCGGTTTCTTAGGTGATCCGAACACGGGATTGCCGATACTGGATGAAGACGGAAATAAAATACCGAATACCATTCAGGTAAGCACCAACGACCTGTACTTCCAGAATGGGGGAGGTTCTTTTGGCATCAATGCCGAAGATGAATGGACTGTCTACGATGGCACCGTCATCCGGCTGCGGGAAATATCTCTGGGCTATACTCTGCCTCAGACGATCCTGGAAAACTCGCCTTTTGGCCGGGTAACCCTGACCTTCACCGGACGCAATCTGTGGTACAATGCACCGAACTTCCCCGAGTACACCAACTTTGATCCGGAGGTAAATGGTTTTGGTTCTACCAATACCCAGGGCATCGAGTATGCTTCGGCACCTACGACCCGACGTTTTGGGGTTAACCTCAATGTGACATTCTAATACGCCAAACATGATGAAGAAACTAATTTCTATAGGTCTGTCATTCGGGGTTCTCCTGATGAGCAGTTGTGATGAATTTTTTGATATCAACGAAGATCCCAATAACCCTACCGAAGCATCGGTAGACCTGTTGCTCACCAATACGGAGCTGGCCGTGGTGAATAGTCTGGGCATGAGCACTGCCGGGCTTTCGGCCATGCTGTCGGTGTATATGCACCAGACCACCCGTCGGCAGGGGTTTGATGCCTACAATGTAGCCGGGACTGATTATCCGATTACGCAGGCGTGGAGCCAGTTGTACAGCATTGCCCTGGAGGATATCCGGGAAATGAAGAACATTGGCGAAGCCGAGGAAGCCTGGGAGTATGTGGGTATCGCGCAAATCCTGGAAGCCTATGCATATAGCCAGATGGTGGATGTATGGGGCGATATTCCTTTCGCGCAGTCCAACACCGCCCCGGAAACCTACACCCCGGCGATTAATGATGATGCAGAGATCTATCCGCAGATATTTACCATGCTGGACGCAGGGATCGCAAACCTGGAGAAAGAATCAACCTTGTCTCCGGGTGGCGATGACCTGATTTACGGCGGAAGCATCGATAGCTGGCGTAAGTTTGCCAAAACCGTGAAACTGAAGCTGTATAACCAGCTACGCATGGTGCAGGATGTATCCGCTGAGGTAAGTGCCCTACTGGCCGAAGATGATCTGATCAGCTCAGTGGACGAAGATTTTGAGCTGGCCTACGGGCAAAGCCAGTCGCCGGACAACCGCAACCCTGGTTTTATCGCGGATAACCTCGGTACCCGCATTTATTATATTAGCATCTGGTTCTACGAAATACTGAGTGGGAAGAACCCGGCCATCCTCAACGGCATTGAGGACCCTCGTATTCCGTACTACTGGTATAATCAGTTATCGGAAGATGCCACTCCGCAAAGCCCCGCTGAATACCGGGACGGATCGTTTTTATCTATTTATTTTGGTTCTACCGGTCCCAACCAGGCCGGGTTGCAGGATCAGTCGCAAACCATTCTGGGAATGTATCCCGTGGGTGGTCGGTTTGACGATGGCAGCGCGATTGCCCCTACCCAAACCGATGCACCGGGCGATGTTCCCCAGCGTCTCCTGACCTACTACGCCCGCCTCTATATTGAGGCAGAACTGGCGCTGGCCGGAGTTACGTCGGGTGATCCCCGGGAGTTGCTGGAGAGTGCCATCCGTGCCTCTTTTGATAAGGTGAATCAGGTAGTGTCCAACTATGATGCAAAAGAACAGGATGCTCCCCCGGAAATATCGGACGAAGATATTGATGCCTACGTTGGCCTGGTACTGACCCGCTACGATGCCGGAGATAACAACAGAAAAATGGAGATCCTGATGACGGAAAAGTGGATTGCTTCCTTCGGCTTTTCGGTGGACGCCTATTCCGATTATCGCCGCACGGGCTACCCTCAACTGTACGATCCGGATACCGATAACCTGAGCTTTACCAATGCGTCCAAAGAGTTTCCTACGGTATTGCCTTATTCTGCTACGGAGGTGGAACTTAACCCCAATGTGCAGCAGCAAAACCCATCGGCCACCAAAGTTTTTTGGGATGCCAACTGATGCAGCTGTTCTTTCAAATGATGCGCTAAAATAAAAATACGATGAAAATAATACGAATGATATGCCTCTGGCTGGCAGGGGCGCTAATCCTGCAAGCCTGTGAGAATGAGAATGCTGTTGATGACCTGGTGCCCAAAGGGGCGATGGTCTACATTAGCCCGGAAACCGATGATACCGGTTTGGTGAATTTCCTGAACCCCGACAACTCAAAGTTACATTTCACGGTGAAGATGACCGATGAGGAGGGACGCGACCTGGAGTTTGCACCGGTAGAATCCATTGACATTACCGTGACCTATACCGATGCATCGGAAGGAACTTCCCATAAACAAGTGCTACAGAACATCACCACCTGGCCTCAGACATTTGATCTTGCCGTGGATGATCTGGTAAGCCTGTTTCCGGATAATGTACTCACCCGGCAATCGTTGGGGTTGGGCGATGGTTTCTTCATTACCGCTGACTTCCGGATGGAAGACGGGCAATTCCTGAGCGGTTGGAGTCCGGCATTGCTGGATAACTCAGCGGCTTCTATCTATCGGGTATTTGTCAATTATCCCGTGGCCTGCCCCTCGGATCTGGCGGGCACGTATCTGGCAGAATGTATAAGCTGTACCAATGGGGAAGTAGAGAGCCAGACTGTGACCGTTGCGGAAGTATCTTCAGGGGTATATACCATCAGTGATCTCACGATGGATATTTTTGGCGGAGGCTTCGCGGTTGCATATAACTTCACGGATGTCTGCAATGAACTTACCGTGGCGTCCGCCTCTCGGGATTACGGTTCTCAGATCGCGCTGGAAGTCCGGGATGGAACCATGTATGACCCGGCTACCGGAGTCATCACCTTTGACTTGCAGTACGTATCTCCTTCCTGCTGTGGGCTGGACGGATTACAGGTATCGTATACATTAACGCCGCAGAATTAAACAGGAGTCAACATCTTAGCCCGTGGAACCGCTCACCTGAGCGGTTTTTTTTATGCGTGATTCTACCAGACTAAAAAAAATGTAATTACTTATTTATGGACTTTTGCAGAAGTTAACTTTGAATTGCCTTCTAAAGTATTCTGAATATCCAGAGATTTAAAGAACCGTTTTGGAGTATAGCAAATATTGGTGCAGGGGGAGAAAAATCACCCTGTTTGATAAAGCGTGCCTGAAAAAATCCCGATGCTAAGGTGATGGCGTTGGGGCTAAATATTGTCCATATTTAGCGATCAAGAAGTGAATATTTACCCTAACAATTGAATCAAAAAAATTACCTATGATTCGAATTCAGTTTAAAGAACAGGATGTACAAGCCCTGCGGTACGAGCGATTCCATAACCCGAGTGCCCGGGTGCAGCAAAAAATGGAAGCATTGTACCTGAAATGTAAAGGATTACCTCACAATGAAATCTGTCGTATTTGCGAAATATCAAAAACAACCCTGATCGCTTATCTCAAAGAATATAAGCAGGGAGGTATTAAAGAGTTAAAGGAGGGCACCAAATACAAAGGTCGTACCAAGCACGTGAAAAGCACCGCCAAGGGTTTCTCTGATTTTTTAGATGAAAAAGATGCGGCTGCCTCACTTACGCAATACGCCTAGTCATACACGGCATATTGGTATTAACATGGCCATTCATTTTCCGGTGAGTGGCTTTTTTTATGCCCAAAAATATATTGCCAGTCTAGCCTGGTTCCACAACCTTATGCCCACTTGGTTATTTTGTCAAACGGCAAAAGTACTGTTGGGGAGGCGTACTCACAGTGCAGGGGATGATAACTAATAGCAAGGCATTCTATTAGATGATCAACAAAAAAAAGAGATACTGATAAAAAATAGTCAATTTTGGGTATTGATTATTTGTTAATTTAATCATACATTTAAAGTATACCTTCTTTTATATCTTCTCATAGCAGCCCTTTTTATCATTTTTCTTGCTGCTTTGGCGTTTTTCTATCGTTTTCTTCCTTATAGAATGATCTCACAGGCTTGTCGCTATTTTGTGTGATTATACTGTGGCCTCTCCCTACTGAACCATCCTACTGTCGGTAATAAGCATACTGCTTGTTGCATGACCACCGACAACCCACGTAGCGTGCGTTTATACACTTATTTTTCTCAATCAACCCAACAATCACTATGAAAAGTACCCAGGAAGTAACCAACAACACCTCAAAAAAAGCCGGTAATGTTCCGGAGGAAATCGATGGGCACAACCTACAGGAGGCCTACGAAAGCGGCAGGATTACCGAGGAGGAACTGGAGATGATCAAAAGTGGCCTCGATCCCATTCCTCGCCCGCTTGGTCCCATCATTCCATTCCCTTTCTTTTATACCTCCAGTGGGTTATACGAATGGTCGTTCAAGTACCCCACCTTTCCCTTACCGCAGCCATTGCCACCTTTCCCGCCCTTACCGGAACCAGGCCCGCTTCAGCCCGGAGGATTTAGCGAGGAGGGAGAACCCATGGCCGAGGCCGCGGTGCCGATCTATCCCTTCTTCCAGCGAGAAGAACTACGGTTGGATATTGACGGGCGTTACCCCTTGATGAAGGTGAGCGGCACCATCTATACCGGTATTTCTCTACGGATACACTGGATTGCTAATTTGACCAAAGTGGGAGCGAATACCTATAGTGGTGATATCTTTTATAAAGATGGTAATACAACCTGGCTGCCTCATACCAATGTGCGGGTGCAGGTAACCAAATCTTTTTTTGCCGCTCAGCGCAAGGTTACGATTACCTTTATCGGGAGGGGGACTGCCAATCGTACCCGTACCTACCTGTGGAAATCAGCCTACTACCATCCGGTAGATTTTGAGTACGACGTCGTGGAAGGAACATCCGCAGTCACCCAGATCAATACAGGCGACCATCCGAACCGACCGGCCAGCTTAAGCATAGAAAACCTGTCCATAGAAACAGTTTTCCGGCGTGCCGGCTTTCAGGTAACCACCTCTCCCCAGGGAGGCGTACCCATTACCGGAGCCGGAGCCAATGCCACCTGGAGCGATATGGAAATGCACGATGCCATGCAGATATACTGGTCACACTTTGCCAATATGCCTCAGTGGAAAATGTGGGTGTTATTTGCCTCATTGCACGATACGGGAAGCAACCTGGGAGGCATTATGTTTGATAGTATCGGGCTTAATCATCGGCAGGGAACCGCACTGTTCAACGATTCATTTATCAAGAATGCCCCGGCGGGTGACGCCAATCCGGATGCCTGGGTGAAGAGGATGAAATTCTGGACGGCCTGCCATGAAATGGGGCATGCCTTTAATCTGGCACACTCCTGGCAGAAATCACTGGGCACCCCCTGGATACCCCTGGCCAACGAAACCGAAGCCCGTAGCTTCATGAACTATCCCTACTTCGTGACGGGTGGAGAAACGGCTTTCTTTGCTGATTTCGAGTTCCGCTTCAGTGACAATGAGCTTATTTTTATGCGCCATGCACCGGAGCGATTCGTGCAAATGGGTAATGCCGATTGGTTCGATCATCATGGTTTTGAGCAGGCCAACGTATTACAATCTTCGCCCTTCCAGTTAGAAGTGCGGCTACAGCGACGAACCCTCGAGTACTTTGAGTTTATGGAGCCTGTGGTTGCGGAATTGAAACTAACCAATCGCTCGAACCAACCTCTCATTGTAGACGAGAAAATTCTGGAAGCCACCGATGAGATGACGGTAATCATTCAGAAGCGGGGAGGCACCGCCAAGCAATGGCATCCGTTTGCCCAGTACTGCTACCACAGTGATAAAAAAGTGCTGACCCCAGGCGAATCAGTGTACGCTTCACTGAACATTGCATCCGGTATTCACGGATGGAATATTGCCGAGCCGGGCATGTATACCGTGCAGGTGGCGATGCACCGGGATGATGAGGATATCGTTTCCAACCAGTTACAGGTCAGGATCGCGCCACCGCGCAGCTACGAAGAAGAATTTGTGGCTCAGGATTTCTTTTCTGAAGACGTAGGTCGGGTGCTGGCTTTCCAGGGAACGCATTATCTGGATAAAGCAAACGATACCCTACGGGAAGTGGCTGACCAGTTTGCCAACCGACGGGTGGCCCATCATGCCCTGCTGGCATTAGGGAATCCGCTCACGCGCGATTATAAGTTGCTCAACGTGAAGGGTGATCCGAATGCCATTGCCCAGGAGCCGGATAAAATGTTTAAAACACTAAAAGCGAAGCCGGACGAAGCCCGTCAGGAACTTAATAAAGCGCTGCTGGATGATCCGGGAGAAGCCGCTGATACGCTGGGACATATTGAGTACAGGCAGGTGGTAGAGCAGTACAGTGCCTTCCTGGCGGATAAAGGCGACTCCGACGAGGCTGCTTCTACGATGCAGAAAGCCGAGAAGACGCTGGCTAAACGTGGGGTGCTGGAATCCGTACTCAATGATATGGAATCGCAGCGTAAGCAATATGCCACCAAAAAGTCAGGAAAGAAGTAGTATTTCGTATATGAAATATATCAAGAAGTACTATCTGTCATTACCACTAGGCAGCTTTGGGAAACGTTGGCTCTACGTTTCCTGCTGCCTGCTGGTGGTGCTGGGTAACCGTTGCCAACAAGATATGAATAATGAAAATAGTGAAACTGAAAACACCGAACCGGTCCTCAGCATTGCCCTGCAGGATGGTTTTGAGGGTGAACCGGTCATTGTACAGGTGAACGGAAAGGAGGTGTACCGGAAAGACTCCGTGCAAACCGATTACCGGATTAGCCTGGCCGATTCCTTTGAGGTTCCGTTGCCCGAGTCACCCATCACGGTGGAGGTACAGCTTCCCCAGCGGCAGGTTACCGATGTCATGGAAATATCATCCGAAGCCAGCCTGTACGTGGGCATTTCCTGGCTGGATGGGAGCGTGCTATTCAGAAACTCCAAAACGCCCTTTGGCTATCTGTAACTGAATTGGAACAGGCCTGCACCTCGGGCTTCGGAAAAAGTAAAAGAGCTTTTCAAGTTAAGGAGTGTACCGGAATGATTGCTCGAATATTTTTCATTCCTGCTATGCTGGGCCGCGTTCATAGGGGCTAATGATATTTGATAGGGAAAAGAGGCTGGGATATTGAAGGAAATTGTGGAAATTTGCGCCCGCAAACATGTAGAACGCAACGCACCCCTTTGTTTTGAAAATTTCCGCTTCCCTCTATTCCAATCGTGACCGCCCGCTGACTGACTTAGTGCAGGAATTAGACGCCTTGCATATTGATTCCTTTCATATTGATTGCAACGATGATCCTTCGGTATTTGATGATATCCGGGAGATCCGGAAGCTCAGTACCACTCCCATTGACCTGCACATTATTTCGGCTGAACCGGAAAAGTACTACGGCCTTATTGAGGAGCATAAAGTGGAGTACGTACAATTTCAGTACGAAACCATGCAGGGGCAGTCCCTACCAGTACCACCTGCGGGTACCGAATACGGACTGGCCGTGGTTTCGGATACTCCGTTAGAGGTCTTTGCTCCTTATCAGGAAACCTGCACTTTTATTCTGTTGATGACCACCACTCCCGGCCAGAGTGGGGGGGTATTCCGTAAAGATAATTTTAACCGCATTCGTCGCTTCGGCAAGCAATTCCCTCGCAAAAAGATTCATGTAGACGGAGGCGTTAACGACGAGGTCTCGTTTATCCTGCGCAGCTTGGCAGTGGATTCAGCCGTATCCGGCTCATTCCTGGTGAATCATACCTCTATGGGAGCCGCTTTACTGGGGCTCAAAATGCACGAAGTCCGTTCGCACTATCGGGTGAAAGACTTTATGATGGATTTGCAGGATGTGCCGCGATTATCACTGGATCAGGTGACGCTGGCATCGGTGTTGCAGACAATTGAAGACTACGGACTGGGGTTTGCCACGGTGGTAGACGAAGCCGGAAAACTCAAAGGTATTTGCAGCAATGCTGATGTACGTCGGGCGTTGCTAGGGCATTTGGGAGATCTTCCCGCCATTCCGGCCTCCGCGCTGGTGAACACCAATCCGGTAAGTATTTCGGAAGAAGCTACGGTAGAAGATATGCTGGCGCTGGTTGCAGGCTTGTCTTTTCCTATTTTGTTTCTGCCCGTTGTCAATGCACAGCAGCAAATTACCGGAACGCTGATGTTCAACAACCTGATCCGGGGTGAAGGGTAGGGGGTAACAGTTTGACTAGCTTCTTGTTGGTTTGGTTTAGGAAAAGTCGCTGTCAAAGCACAAATTTAACTTTGAATTGATTTTTTTGCTGTCACTTCAAGTTCATGGTAGACCTATCTCCTAAAAGGAAGCTCTTACTGTTATTTGGCTTTTATTGCTTATCAAGTGTTTTTGGTTCGTTTATCGTTATAAGCATTCAACAGCTTACTTCTGATCAGGCTCCCAAGTTATCGCTAAGCACCATCTCAATATTTGCTTTTTTAATTCCAGCCTTTATTGCCTTTAAGCTCTTTACTAAAGAAAGGCTTATCAATTATTGGGGCCTTAGCAATTCCTTCAGTAAAAAGTCTTTTTTTATTACAGTTTTAATCATGGGCTGTTGTATCATTTTAATGAATTGGCTGCTGGAAGTAAATAAAGTAGTTCCCTTATTTCACTGGATGAAAGTGGACGAAACGGCGGCTCATGCCAAACTATTGCAGTATTTGGAAATGGATAATTTCTGGCAACTTTTGCTAAATCTCATCATTTTTTCTGTGGTGCCATCCTTCTGTGAAGAAGTGTTTTTCAGAGGAACAATGCAGCCTCTTTGGTATAAACACTTTTCTAAAATCTGGATGGCCATCTTATTCACGGCCTTCATATTCAGCTTCTTACATTTCCAGTTTGCAAGTTTCTTACCTAGGTTTCTGGCGGGTGTGGTGCTAGGTGGTATATTCCATATTACAGGTAGCCTATGGTTAAGCATCATAAGTCATATAGTATATAATGGTTCTTTGGTGATGCTTAACTATGCAGATCAACACAATATGGTAAATACAGTCCGTTTTGAACATCAACTGCTAAATCCTTTTTTAATCATTTTAGCTGCTTTGTTTATGTTACTGCTTTTCTACCAGTTACATAAAGAGGCTATCAAACAGCAAAATTTACACGGCAGCTAATAGACATTATGATGTCTGGTTCAACGCCTCCCGGATAGCGATCTCCACCGGTGAGTAGACGTCGGCATCGGCTCGCTCAAGCTGTAATGGCTCAGCCGGAAATAGGGGAGGCTGGGCCATAAATCGGGGTTGAGTGCCCCGGTTGGTCTGGGCAGCATGTACCAGAAAGGGATGGCAAAGGTATACCGTGCCAGCCGCGCCCGTCGCGAGGACTTCCTTGCAGCCATCACTGGCACGCACATCAAACTGCATGATGGATACTCCGGCCTCACCCAGCGGCTCCAGCAGCTTTGCAACAATCTTATGCGAACCTACCCGGATGCGCGTAGGAGCATCTGCTTCGTCCACATCTGAAAACAAGAACAGCATCAGCAAAGCCCGCCCTTTAGAATGAACATTCACCCGCCACGACAGGTAGTTAGCCGGATCGGAGTCTTCTCCCGGAAAGCTGGCATCCACGTGCCACCCGCCATCACCAGTATCCTCAGCGGTGGGAAAGCGTACCGGGAACGAGCCCAGGCTCTGCCGGGGGTGCCATCGCCCTTGACCAACCAGTTGGTCGAAGGCTTGCTGTAATTTTGGGGTATTCGCTGCCTGCGCGAAAGGAGCCTGACCGTATTCACCGAGCCATACCACGGGCTGGGTCCAGGTAGCAGGGTTTTCAGGGTCACAACCAGTCGCCTTCCAGAGGATGGCTCGCGCCTGTTCGGCCAGTGTGGGAGAAAAAGCCTCGTCTATCTTCACATATCCCTGGTTGATAAAATCCTGGATTTGTGTATTGTTCAACATAGTTGGTTGCTGGATTCTTACGAATGTAGCAGTAATCCCAATGATATACAACCCTGCCAGGAAGCTATGAAATATGTAAATCTGAACCGGGCAACTTCCCGGTTTCTTATCAGCTTGGCGGCCTCTCAGTAACGTAAATATCCCTATATTGCAGCCCCATTTCTATAGACCAACCACTAAGCGTAACCGATATGATTATTCATCTGAAAGAAAGCGTTAGCCACGAAGATGCGACTCAATTAGCCGAGCAGGCACAGGCCCAGTATTTTCGCCGGGAAAATCAACCGGTGCTGATCACCTCATCCAGTACCAAAGAAGTACCCTCCTTTCTCAAGGAGTACGCCGACGAGCATTTTGTCATGGCCTCGGATATTCAACTGGCCAGCCGGAGCTACCAGTCGGAGACGCGGGAGGTGCGTATCAATGATATGACTTTGGGGGGAGATACCAACCGTACAATGATGATCACCGGACCCTGCTCTATTGAGTCGTGGGAGCAGATTGTGACCTGTGCGGATATGCTAAAGGAGCTGGGCATCACGACCTTGCGGGCGGGCTGCTTCAAGCCGCGTACCTCTCCCTATTCTTTTCAGGGGTTGGGCATGGAAGGATTGAAAATGCTGGCTCAGATCCGGGAGGAATACGGGTTCAATATTATTACTGAAGTGCGGGACGCCACCCAGGTGGAGGCAGTGATTGAGTATGCCGATATCGTGCAGATCGGAGCCAAGGCCATGTACGACCAGGGCATTCTCCGTACCTGCGGAGAGAGCCGCAAGCCGGTGCTACTCAAGCGTCACTTCGGGGCTACCTTGCAGGAGTTTGTGCAGGCAGCTGAATTTGTGCTGTCCGGCGGCAACGAGCAGGTGATGCTTTGCGAGCGGGGCATTCGTACCTTTGAAACCAAAACCCGCTTCACACTGGATTTATGCGGAGTGTCTTACCTGAAAGAACACATCAATCTGCCGGTGATTCTGGATACCAGCCATGCAATGGGCTACGCTTACGGCGTGCCCGACCTAACCCGTGCCTGTGTGGCCATGGGAGTAGATGGGTTATTGATTGAGTCGCATCCGAACCCCAAAGTGGCCAAGTCTGATGCGGCCCAACAGTTGGATCTTACTGAGTTCCGCGCTCTGTACCGCAGCCTGCAACCCCTGGCCGAAGCAGTGGGACGAACGATGGTGTAAGCCTTGTGAAGCCACTTGCGTCAACAAATAATCCGTACTTTCTAAAGCCGATCTGGCAATCTGTTTTCCGGCAGCGCTGGGCTTTTGGCATTGCGTTGATACTTCTCTGGGGAGCAATCCGGTTCTGGATGGTGCTGCAGGCCAATGTCAGTGGTAGTTACCAGTGGGTATCGCTGATTTTTGTCAGCATGTGGATAGCTCCCTTCCTTTTTCTAACGCGGAACGGTCGTCGGCAAATCGGCATGACCTGGCCTCGCCAATGGAGCTGGCTGCTGCTGGGGTTGATCCTGGGTGGTCTGGTAGCACTGCTTATGTATTGGATCGGGACGGCGCTCTACGGGCATACTGATCAGCACTGGTTTGGGTACATTTCCCACACTTATTCAGTGCCCGTTGACCTGAGTACCAGCGACCGCTGGCTATACTTCGGTATTTTTTCGTCGGTAGGTATGACCTTCAGCCCCATTGGCGAAGAATTGTTTTACCGGGGCATGGTACACGAAAGTTTTGTGCCGCGCTGGGGTGATCGTATCGCCTCTTATCTGGATAGTGCGGCCTTTGCACTTGTTCATCTGGCTCACTTCGGTATCGTCTACCGGAGTGGTCAGTGGGAGTGGTGGGCGCTGCCGGGTTTGCTCTGGGTACTGCTGCTTTTTGGTTTATGTCAGCTTTTCTTTTTAGTCAGAAAGCGGAGCGGCTCCATCCTGGGAGCCATACTGTGTCATGCCGGTTACAATGCGGCAATGACCTATACCATCTTTTTCTATCTGCTATAGCTTCCAGAAACCTTCCGTAACAAGAACTTTGGCAGTCATGACTAAGCCATTTGACTTACGCATACTGGGAGAATTTTAGCATGGCCCGAACCGGGAAGGGGCTGCGAATATTTTACATTACTACTAATGAAACTGTTACTGGTTAGCAATTTGGTAAAGAAGCCGACAAAATAGGAAGGGATATGTAAAATACGGTAAATAAGGGGCTTTTTCTCAAACCATGTGCCCGCCTTTTTGCTTATTACTGCAATACCCGATTAACTACCATATAGCGGGATATATTTTTCAGACTTCCTACCCAGGCTACCACCTATCTATTACTGTGCGAAGCAGCCTTCGAGATACTCACTTCGTGGTTGCTTCTGAATGAGAACCAATTGTTTTTTAACCTAACCTTTATATGATGATTCATCACTTACACAACATGACCCTCTGGGCTGCTTTGGCATGGATGGCATTGGGAGTGTCATACGCGCAGTCTCCCCAAACCCAAGCGGCGGATTCTGTGGCGGATGCCTCCGTCGAGACAACGATCACCGGACAGGTAACGGATGCCGATGATGGCACCGGACTGCCGGGAGTCAATGTGCTGGTGAAAGATACCAATGTGGGTACTGTCACCGATCTGGATGGTAATTTTAGCCTGAATGCTCCCGACGATGCAGCGGTGCTGGTCTTTTCTTCGGTAGGATATACTGCTCAGGAAGTGCCAATTGGCGGGCAAACCGAAATTAATGTGCAATTGGCCACCGATGTGCAAATGCTGGAAGACCAGATTGTGGTCATCGGCTACGGACAGGTACAGAAACGAGACCTTACCGGCTCGGTCTCTAAACTGGAAGGAGACGAGCTCACGGCGGTACCTTCTCAATCGCCCATGCAGGGTTTGCAGGGAAAAGTAGCGGGTGTACAGGTAACCAGTAGTTCAGGAGCGCCAGGGGCAGCTCCATTTATGCGTATTCGAGGTACCGGCACCCTGAATGATGCTTCTCCGCTCTTTGTGGTGGATGGCGTGCTGCTTCGGAACCCGGAAGATATCAATTACTTAAACTCTTCTGATATAGAATCAGTAGATGTGCTGAAAGATGCTTCGGCTACGGCCATTTACGGGGCGCGGGGAGCGAATGGGGTGGTCATTATCACCACCAAACAAGGAGAAGAGGGTGCCGCTCGCGTGAGTGCGAATGTGTCTTACGGACTACAATCCATCCCCAACAAGATTGACCTGCTCAATGGCCCGCAGTGGCGGCAGTATGCCAACGAAATTGATCCGGCGGCGTTCCCCATTACCGATGTGCCCAACACCGATTGGCAAAACCTGGTTTTTGATGAACCTGCCGGGCTGCTGGATGCCAATATTTCGGTGTCCGGGGCCAATGAAAATATGAGTTACTACATCGCTGGGGGCTATTTCCAGCAGGATGGAGTCATTCCTTCTTCCGATTATGAGCGGATCACCCTTCGCCTGAACAATACTTATAATGTGTCTGATAATATCAAAATCGGGCACAATATCTCGATAGCGCGCTTTGACCAGAACCAGGAACCCGGCGGGATTATTAACCTACTGTACCGGGCTCGCCCGGACATCAGCCCGTATACGGCCGATGGAAATTTCTCGGAGGTGCCTTCCCTGGCCAATCCTCTGGCAGCACTGGAATATAACAACAATGAGATCATGGGCTTCCAAGGGGTCGGAAACCTGTTTGCTGAAATCTCTTTTCTGGACAACTTTACCTTCAAGACGAGCTTTGGCCTGAATGCTGAGTCCAGCAAACGGGAAATCTTTACTCCCGCTTACTTTGTTTCATCTGCCCAGCAGAATGAACTCAGCGATTTAACCAGCCGGCGGAATGAGGACACCCGCTGGTTCTGGGAAAATACCCTGAACTATAATCAGGATTTTGGAGTGCATCGCCTGAGTGCGGTGGTAGGTTATACACTGCAAGCCGAACGGAACGAATTCTTAGAAAGTCGCACCGAAGGGCTGTTGCGGGGAGACAAATCGCTGCGCTTTATTGATGCCGGCCAAACTGACGAAGAACAAACCGATGGTAATGGCTCCCAGCAATCTATTCAGTCGTATCTGTTTCGGGCCAACTATTCCTACGACAGTCGCTACCTGCTGACCGTTACCGGGCGGCTGGACGGATCTTCAGTATTTGGAGAAGATAATAAGTATGGCTTCTTCCCCTCGGTAGGAGCCGGATGGAACATTGCGAATGAAGGGTTCTTACAGGACAACACAGTACTATCCAACCTGAAATTGCGCGGTAGTTGGGGTAAAACCGGGAACGATCGGGTAGGGGCCGAGGCCCGCTATCCGCTGATTACCACCAGCCTGGATGCCATCTTTGGTGCGAATGAAGCCCTCGCATCGGGAGCCACCATTGGCCGGGCCGCGAATGAGGATTTAAAGTGGGAAGAAACCACCCAGTGGGATATAGGACTTGAGGTTGGGTTTTTGCAGGGACGGCTGAACATTGAGGCCGACTACTTTGACCGTACCACCCGTGACATACTGGTGCCGGTCTTTTTACCCGGTTATGCCGGGAACGGTCCGTTTGTAGACATCACTTTGAATACGGCCGAAGTGCTGAACCGGGGCTATGAGTTTAACGTCAACTGGCGCGATCAGGTAGGCGACTTCCGCTACAGCTTTACCGCCAATGGAACGGCCGTTCACAATGAAGTGCTGGAAATAGGAGCCTCTTCAGGAGTGAATTCCTTTATTTCCGGGGGCAGTCTGGGTAATGGACAGATTGTTACCCGAACGCAGGCCGGGCAGCCCGTAGGAGCTTACTATGGTTATGTGGTAGATGGTGTATTCCAGGATCAGGCTGCGGTAGATGGTGCACCTCATCTGGGAAATCAGGGAGTAGGCGACTTCCGCTATCGTGACCTGAACGGGCTGGATGAGAATGGAAATCTGACGGGCTCGGGAGACGGACAACTGACCAACGAAGACCGGGACTTTATTGGCTCGCCCATTCCTGATTTTATTTATGGCTTCAATGCCAACCTGGGATACAAAGGCTTTGATCTGGCCATGGACTTTCAGGGACAGGTAGGAAATGAGATTTACAATGGTAAGCGCGCCCAGCGTTTTGCCCTGGCCAATTACCAGACCCTCTGGTTAGACCGATGGACTGGCCCTGGTACCAGCAACAGCGTGCCTCGGGCCAGTGCGGGCGGAGTGAACTTTGAACCCTCTACCTTCTTTGTAGAGAAAGGAGACTTCCTGCGTTTGCGTACCATCACCTTAGGATATAACCTGCCCACAGCGGCGGCCGAACGCCTCTCGCTCACCAACGCTCGCATTTACCTGCGGGGCACCAATGTGTTCACCATCACCGACTATACTGGTTACTCGCCGGAAGTCAGCGTTGCCAATCCACGCGACGAGGAATCCAGCGGGGGTGATCCAAAGTCAGCGGGTATTGACCTGGGAGTGTATCCCGTCACTTCGGTCTATTCGGTAGGGGTAAACGTAACTTTTTAATATTAACAACTTAGCACGATGAATTCTATAAAAACATATAGCACTCTCTTTCTTATCGGGGCGCTACTGATCAGCAGCAGTTGTGAAGACTTTTTAGATAAAGAACCTTTGGGTGATCTTTCAACGGAATCATTTTATCAAACCCAGGATGACGCGATGCTGGCTACCGATGCCATTTATAATGCCTATCGCGCCTGGTTTGTCACCGGAGGATTTCCCATTGCCGATATTATGTCGGATGATATGGTCAAGGGAAGCAGCCCTCAGGATGGTGCTTCGCTTAACCTGATTGATAACTTTAGCTTTACCTCCAGCGAGGGAACATTTTCTAACATCTGGGCAGCACTATTTGTGGGAGTGCGGCGGGCTAATGTGGTCATTGAAGAAGTACCGGATATTGAGATGGACGAAACGCTGAAGACCCGCCTATTGGGGGAAGCGCGTTTCCTGCGAGCCGCTTTTTATTTTGAACTGGCCCGTTCTTATGGCGACCTTCCCAAGGTGCTTACAGCTAATCCTGACCGCCAGTTGCCCCGCTCACCAGTAGCGGAAATATATAACGAGATCATCATTCCCGATCTGCAATTTGCCGCCGATAATCTGCCCCTGAAAAGCGAATACGGAGAAGAAGATTTAGGGAGAGTAACCCAGGGAGCGGCCCAGGGATTGTTGTCCAAGGTCTATTTGTATCGGGAAGATTTTACCAATGCCCAGGCTATGGCCGAAGCTGTCATCAATTCCGGTGAATACGCCTTACCTCCCAACTTTGCCGATGAGTATTCAGCCTCCGTTGTGCAGGGTTCCGGGTCTGTCTTTGAGATCAGCGCACTGCGGGATAATTTTGAAAACGGAGGCAATCAGTACGGACAAACCCAGGGAGTGCGCGGCAGTGTGCAGGTGGGAGGCGAAACCACCGGCAAAGGATGGGGTTTCGGTCGGCCTACCGTAGACATCATCAATTTTTACCAGGCGGGTGATCCCCGTATGGATGCCTCAGTCATATTCCTGGGCGATACCATCAGCGGCGAGATTGTGCTGGGCGACGGGGGCACTCCCGATACCACCTTTACCGAAAACGGGCAGATTGCCCAGTTGGAAACTTATAACCAGAAAGTATTCATGCCCGGCACCGACCAGTTTGCCCAGTGGGGTTATAACCGTAAAATTCTGCGCTACGCGGATGTATTGCTGATTGCGGCCGAAGCTGCCAATGAGAACGGTAATCCGGCGCTGGCCCTGCAATACCTCAACCTGGTACATACCCGCGCTTTCAGCGATCCGGCCGCCGCCCTGACTGAAATGGAACAAACAGCCCTGCGTCAGCTAATTTACAATGAACGACGGGCCGAACTGGCATTTGAAGGCGAACGCTTTTATGATCTGGTACGTACCGGACAGGCAGCCACCGTGCTGGGGCCGCTTGGTTTTCAGGCCGGTAAGAACGAACTGTTTCCGGTGCCTCAGAGTGAGATTGATATTACCGAAGGCGCCGTGAGCCAGAATCCAGGGTACTAGTTTTAGGGATTGGGGATCAGGGATTGGGTGTTGAGATGATTTGTTATGAATACGAAGCACTGAAACCCGGCCTTCGCTCTCTGCCACCTGATGCGGAGCACTTCCCTGTCGCTGGGAATAACTTAGCGTATCGCAGGAATAACTTCCCGGACAGTAAAATAACATGCCGGGTCACGGGGACTAACTTCCGATGCTTCGGAATAAATTCCCGCTAACAGGGAGGAGCTCCCTGTGCTCGGGCATAACATGGATGTAAGGAGGGACTAACTTCTTGACCTGATACTGGGCAAACGGCTAACAAAAACAGGCCAATAGTGGCTAAAAGTAAGGTTATACTAACAAAACAACTTCGCCTCCCATCAGGGGTTGAATGGGCACTGGCACATTCCGTAAGAAATCCCCCTTATAAGTAAGCACTATGACGAAAATAATGATAACGTCATTGCGACGAGGCACGGGGAGATAGCTTCGTCATTCTTCCTGGCTATGACGCTAAAAATATAAGCTGATTTTGTCACAGTGCTTACATATTGGATAGAAAACGACACAAAATCTGGTAACCATGAAAATAGTATCCCTGCGTATCCGTCCTTATTGCCTCTTTATCGTCATGATCGCCGGAGCGTTTGGTTGCGCGGATGCCCAGCGTAGCGACCAATCAGTCTCTGCGGACACTACTTCGGCCCGCATCAGCGATGATTCCCTGTTTAATCTGGTGCAGTACCGTACCTTCCAGTATTTCTGGGATGGGGCAGAACCCAACTCCGGCATGGCCGCCGAGCGTATCCACATGGATGGTGTTTATCCCGAAAATGATCAGCACGTCGTTACCATTGGCGGCAGCGGCTTTGGGGTGATGGCCATTCTGGTCGGCATTGAACGTGGGTATATTACGCGGGAAGCAGGACGGGAGCGATTGCAGAAGATTGCAGACTTTCTGGCGAAAGCCGACCGCTTTCACGGAGCGTGGCCTCACTGGCTGCACGGAGAAACCGGCAAAGTAAAACCCTTTAGCCCCAATGATGATGGAGGTGATCTGGTAGAAACGGCTTTCATTGTGCAGGGGTTGATTGCGGTGCGACAGTATTTTGCCGATGGCAACGAGGCCGAACAGGCACTGGCGAGCCAGGTTGATCAGCTCTGGAAAGAAGTAGAGTGGGACTGGTATACCAAGGGAGGCGAGAACATACTGTACTGGCACTGGTCACCCAACCATGAATGGGCCATGAACTTCGGGGTAGAAGGGTACAACGAATGTTTGATCATGTACGTGCTGGCCGCTTCTTCTCCCACCCACACCATTGCTCCGGAAGTATACCACGAAGGCTGGGCCCGAGGCGGCGACATTGAAGGGGATACCGAGCAATACGGCATGAAGCTGGCACTGAAGCACAATGGAGCCGAAGAATACGGCGGCCCGCTGTTCTGGTCGCACTACTCCTACCTGGGGCTGGACCCGCGTAATCTGAAAGACCGCTACGCCGACTACTGGCAGCACAATACCAACCATGTGCTTATCGACTGGAAGTACTGTACCGAAAACCCCTATCACCATACCGGGTACAGCCAAGCCTGCTGGGGGCTCACCGCCAGTTATTCGCCCCGGGGCTATGCCGGGCACAAACCGGGCAAAGACAGTGACCTGGGTGTCATTTCCCCAACGGCTGCCCTGTCTTCTTTCCCCTACACCCCCGAACCCAGCATGATGGCCATGCGCCACTTTTACGATTCCCTCGGTGATAAAATCTGGGGGGAATATGGGTTTTACGATGCTTTCAGCCAGCAAGAAGAATACTACCCCACCCGCTACCTGGCTATTGACCAGGGCCCCATTGTGGTGATGATGGAAAACCACCGCAGCGGATTACTCTGGGAATTGTTCATGTCGGCCCCCGAAGTACAGCAGGGCCTGAAGAAACTAGGCTTCCAGTTCGCGTCGGCAGGATAATTTGATTTTGAGCAGAAGCCACGCTTGCTTTTACCCGCATAACCTGCTTTTACGCTAACCACATTACAGCAAATGCTCTTCCTTCCTTGACTTCAATGTTGAAGTGAAAAGCTTCTGCATTCATCTCACAACGTGCTATTAGATTTTTTGAAGACCTAAGTTCAGGCTTACGATATCATAAATCTGAACCCAGGCCTTACGTTGGAAGATATGCTCATTGTATAATTGCTTACTTTTTAGTTAAACCGGGAGGAAGCTGGGCAGTGTCTTTAGGCGGCATGGCATTCTCTGGTTCCATAAGATCGCTTTCGCAGCTGGCCATAAATAGTACCGGAACAGCAGCCATGACAATAATTCGGGCGGATTTTTTCAAAAAGGTTTTCATAGTTCAATCGTTTTTAGTTAAATTTTAGAAAATATCTTACGTGTGTAAGAATTTATCCCAAAAGTACTTTAGGAAAGTGTTATCGATCAAACCCTGAATAATTAAAATATTACACGCGTAAGAATAGTGGCGATACTGTAGATTGCTGATGACAAATGAAGCAAGATAATTAAAATCTTAATTCGTTGAGATATTCTCAGTTAATAACAATAGAGAATGATTTTTTCCTGAAAATCTAAATAAAATGTAAACAAAGTGTAAATTTGTTTAGATTATCATATTTTACTGGTAGATTCGTATGATGAGAACGGTGTCGCTCCACTACGTTGTACATTAAAGATTATTATGGAAGTAATTAATAAACCGAATTTTAGTGTATTACACCAAAGTGTTTCCTTTTTGCGGGCAGATAAGCGGAAGTGGGTATGCCTTGGTTTGGCTTTTCTGGTCCCACTAATTTACAATAGCTGGAGATTTATGCCGGCAGATATGGAAATTCCATATTACGAAAGTGGTGCATTTTTCTGGTGGTCTTTTTCCGTTAATTTCATCTGTTTGCTGATTGCTATTGGCTGGACACTGACCATCCCTCGCAAAGATTATGTGATGAAATTGATTGTGTCGGCCTTTCTGGTATATGGTATTTACATGACGTATGTCACCCTCCCTTTCGCCAATATCACTCCGGTATATGTTGATATTATCGCAATATTTGGCTCTTATGTCATCTTATACGGATGTATTGTCTACGTTCAGAAGAACTACCTGGAGAAAAAGCAGAGCTATGAATCGTTGCATATCAATTTACTGCACGACCTGAACCACCACCGCTTTATGGGGGCTGTTTGCCGGATCGAAGGCATGGTGAATGTCTCCTCAATGGAAGAGCATTACCGAAATGCCTGTGACAAAGAAATTGAAGAGCTAAAAGAAACCTTTGCGTATATCATTGAGAAATACGAAAGTTTAGAATAGCTACTTATTTATTGACCTTCGCCCAGGTATCACGCAGTGTTACGGTCTGGTTAAAAATTAGCTTCTCTTCTGTCGCATCGGAGTCTACGCAAAAATATCCTTTCCGCATAAACTGAAACTGTTCTGACGGTTTCGCCTCCCGCAAACTCGATTCTACAAATACCTTATCCAACACCACCAGCGAATCCGGGTTGATGAACTGTTTGTAGTCCAGCGCTTCCCCTTCCTCATCTTTGTGATCGGTTGGGCTTGGGTCATTGAACAACCGGTCGTACAATCGAACCTCAGCGGTGACGGCATGGGGTACTGATACCCAATGGATGGTGCCTTTCACTTTTTTGCCGCTCGTATCTTCGCCACTCTTGGTTTCAGGGTCGTAAGTAGCGTAAATCGTGGTAATTTCTCCGGTATTATCATCTTTGTCAAATGACTCACAACGGATAATATACGCTCCTTTCAGGCGCACTTCTCTTCCTGGCCCCAACCGGAAGAATTTTTTTGGTGGCTCTTCCATAAAATCATCCTGCTCAATATATAGCTCACGGCTAAATGGCACAATGCGGGAGCCACTTTCCGGATCTTCCGGATTATTCTCAATGCTCAGCTCTTCGGTTTGTCCTTCCGGATAATTGGTAATCACGAGTTTGATAGGAGCCAGCACACCCATTACCCGCGGGGCGGTTTTGTTCAGGTCTTCACGGATACAAAACTCCAGCAGGCTCAGATCAATCACATTGTCGCGTTTTGCCACTCCCACCCGTTCGGAAAAATTACGCAGACTGGCCGGAGTATAGCCGCGTCGGCGCAGGCCCCGAATGGTAGGGAGGCGCGGATCGTCCCAGCCACTCACGTGCCCTTCATTCACCAGTTCCAGCAGCTTCCGCTTGCTCATGACGGTGTAATTCACATTCAGACGGGCAAATTCAATTTGTCGGGGGCGAGGTTCAACCATTTCATGGTTGAATTCTCCGATTTGTTCTACAAACCAATCGTACAGCGGGCGGTGTACTTCAAATTCCAAAGTACAGATGGAATGCGTGATGTTCTCGATGGCGTCGCTCTGGCCGTGGGCCCAATCGTAGGTGGGGTAAATATGCCAGGCATCGCCCGTTCGGTGATGATGCCTATGCAGAATGCGGTACATAATGGGGTCTCGAAGGTGCATATTGGGAGATGCCATGTCAATCTTCGCCCGTAGTACGTGAGAGCCTTCAGGAAAGTCTCCGTTTTTCATCTTCTGGATTAATTCCAGGTTTTCCCCGGCAGGTCGGTTGCGGAACGAACTTTCTTCGCCCGGTCGGGTAGGGGTTCCTCGCATACGCCGGATCTCATCAACCGGAGTCTCATCTACGTAGGCCTTCCCCCGTTTAATCAGTTCCAGCGACAGAGCATATAGCTTGTCAAAATAATCGGAGGCATAAAGTTCGCTGCCTTCCCAGGTGAAGCCGAGCCAGCGCACGTCTTCTTTGATGGCTTCTACGTACGAAGTATCCTCGGTGACAGGGTTGGTGTCATCAAAACGGAGATTGGTCTTTCCACCATATTTTTGCGCCAATCCAAAATTCAGGCAAATGGATTTGGCATGCCCTAAATGTAAAAAACCATTGGGTTCCGGTGGAAATCGGGTATGAATAACTCCATCGTTCTTACCGTTACGCAGGTCTTCCTCAACTATTTGCTCTATAAAATTTAAAGAAGATGTATCTTCCGAATGACTCATAGGTTTGTCGTCTGAACTTTCAATATTTTCGGCAAAAATAGACAAAGCAGGCTTCATTTTCTACTTTTAAAGGCGCTGCTTTCTTTATGCTTTACAAATCAATGCTTTAAGTTTACCTTCTTAAGCTAAAAATTGTTTCATCAGTCTCAGCCGATTGGGTAAAACAAGGCTTTCATTATGATGACCGGAATGCTAAAATCAGTTGATGCGATGGTTCATGATTGGATCATCCTGAGTTAAGAAGAGTAGCTACCAGGTTTTGTATGGCCTAAGTGCTCTTGAAATATTTTCGGCAAAAGAGCATCAGTAACCCCAGGGCGCTATCCAGACTTCCAAACTGTTTGGGCTGGGAAATCTCAAAAAAACATCAATATTTTGATCGTAAATGCGGTGGTTTGCAGTGACACTTACGCCTGTATCCGGTCATAAATTGCTTTGAAGATAAAAATAAAGTGAGATGTACTATTTTGCGCATTATTTTTATAAAGCTTAATTTTTTTTTGAAAACTATCGAAAGAAAGTACATAGCCTCAGAAAATTGCTGGCAACAAAGTCATTAAAAAAATAAAGCAACCGCTGATAAAAGAGTGATTATTTATCTGAAGTGCTGTGTTAATCCAAGATAAAGGAAATCTTAGCAGAAACATATACTGAAAGTGGCTGCCTGTACGAATAATATTATTATACAGGTATGTAATGGTGAGTTTATCGTTTTTTTACCGTAAAAATAATACTAAAGCGCATTTCCCAAGCGGCTTTCTGCAAAGTAGAGGGTCGTAAACAGTAAAAGAATAATACCAACGGCCATCAGCAGGTTCCACAGTTTACGTGCCAGTGACGTGCTTCGGCGACGTTGCTATCGGGTAAAAAGTGCATCCAGCGCTGCATGACTTGGCGTGGTGGGGCTCGCCTCCCGTTGAACACGTGGATGTACTTCTGTTTTTTTCCGATGTGTAAACGGAGAGCGAGGTTGAAGGCGATTGGAAGGGTTTGCCCAGCTAAATCCCATCGTTCAGAAGGTTACAAATAAGTGTATCAGTATACTAATTATATACGAAGGATAAGAATCTAATGATACGCTGAAAATTCTTATCTTGAAGCGTCCTTTCAAATCTGCCTCCGCTACGCAAATATTTTTCTGTAACCTCAAACCCATACGATCATGGCTGAACTTACCCTTGCTGTCTGGAACATGGAGTGGATGAACGATTTATTTGGACCCAACCAGGACGCCCCCGCTTTTAGACCGGATGATGAACCCACTGCCCATAGCTCGGATGCTACCGTGAAGCAACGGCGCGAACACCTTTCCAGCCTGCTTCAGGAGCTGAAAGCTGATCTTATAGTCATTGTTGAGGGACCCAATCGCACTGGCGAGCTACAACTCTTTTTTGATGAAGATATGCCTGGCAGCTGGCAAACTTATGTGCAGCCGGGAAAAGGGCTGGTGCAAAACGTCTGTCTGGCAGTTAGGGTAGACGAAGGTCGCTTTGCCGATATACCCATGAAAACCTTTGATACCAATAATCTGGAGGTGTTTGATCCCTTTCAGGTAGATGTGGACGAGGACGGGATCAGCGAGCAGTACCAGTTTAGCCGACGCCCCCTATACACAGAGATTTATCCCAAAGATGGTAACCCGTTTCGGATTTTAGGGCTGCACTTGAAAAGCAAAGGTATTTTTAGTTCTTACGAATGGAGTAAGTGGTGGCAGATTGCCGATGCCAACCGCCGGAAAATACTGGCCCAGGCGACCCGTATTCGGTTAGATTTTTTAGATCCTTACTTCGAAGACCCCGAAACCGCAAATATTCCTCTTATCGTTTGCGGTGATATTAATGATGGGCCCGGATTAGACGCCAGTGAAAAGCGACTGTTCGGTAGTGGTATCGAACGGCTTATGGGCACGGTTTGGAAGCCTGATGTTTGCTTCGGCAACGCATTGTTTGATCAGCTCAGCAAAAATGATCAGCGCAAACTGGATTTTTCCGACATATATACGACCAACTTTAAAGACCCTATCTTCAACAGTACCTGGCATCGGGTCTGGATTGACCATGTATTGTATTCTAAAAACGGGTTGGGAAGCTGGGTGCACGACGCGCGCGTGCATCGGATGAGCCAAAGTGGTGAGCCGGTATGGAGAACCTATCCTCATGCCTCCGATCACTTTCCTATCGTGGCCACCGTATCTACCTAAGCAATAAAAAACCGTTCTAAAGTGCGGACAGTGACTAATTGTGCAAAGTATAAGCGTGCGAAAGTAAGCTCTTCAGCGTGAGATATCGCAAGGCAGCTTTGTGAGTTGCCTCTAGTACGACGGGCGGGGCTGCTCCGGCTTCGTAAGCTTCTTTCCACCGCAATGCACACAGGCACCATCGATCACCCGCTTTTAAACCAGGAAAATCATAGGTGGGCCGGGGAGTTAGCAGGTCATTGCCCCGGCTTTTAGAAAATTCCAGAAACTGGTTGGTGACTACTGCGCATACCACATGTTGCCCGGAGTCTTCCGGGCCGGTTTCGCAACAGCCTTTTCGGTAAAATCCGGTTTTAGGATGCTTTCCACAAATCTGTAGTTTGCCTCCCAATACATTTTTAGCTACTTCTGTTTCCATACATTACATAAACAAGGTAAGACAGGCTTGGTTTAACGTGCGAAGATTCACTGGTCGCAACAAACTAAATCCTGCACCATCCGTGTTACTACACCAACAATTATTGCTATTTTTGCCGATCGGTTGACAGGTTAATTCAGCCTGGAGTCTGATCGATGAACGATGCTTATGAAAAACATACGTAATTTTTGCATTATCGCCCATATTGATCACGGTAAAAGTACGCTGGCGGACCGCTTGCTTCAAATGACCGGGTCAGTAGATGATCGGGATATGCAGGATCAGTTGTTGGACAACATGGACCTGGAACGGGAGCGGGGGATCACTATTAAGAGCCACGCGATCCAGATGAATTATACTTATCAATCGGAGGGGAAGCCACCGGAAGAGTATATATTAAACCTTATTGATACCCCCGGGCACGTGGACTTTTCGTATGAAGTATCCCGTTCAATTGCGGCCTGTGAGGGGGCTTTATTGGTGGTAGATGCCGCCCAGGGAGTAGAAGCTCAGACCATTTCTAATTTATACTTAGCCATCGATCACGATCTGGAGATCATTCCGGTACTCAATAAAATTGACCTGCCCGGCGCGATGGTAGAGGAAGTAAGCGATCAGATCATTGACCTGATTGGCTGCGAGCGGGATGATATTTTGCTGGCCAGTGCCAAAGAAGGGTTGGGCGTGGCCGAAATTTTAGAAGCCGTTGTGGAACGAATCTCTTCGCCCAAAGGCGATGTGGATGCGCCGCTGCAAGCCATGATCTTTGATTCTGTGTATAACCCGTTTAGAGGCGTGGAAGTGTATTTTCGAGTGTTTAACGGGCAAATGAATAAAGGCGATCAGGTCAAATTTGTGAATACCAAACGTACTTACGGAGCTGATGAAATTGGTGTGCTGAAACTGAAACAACAGCCTTGCGGTACGATTAAGGCCGGGAATGTAGGCTATCTTATTTCTGGTATCAAAACGGCCAGTGAGGTAAAAGTGGGGGATACGATTACCCATGTAAAAAATCCGGCACTTGCCGTAAGCGGATTTGAGAACGTAAAACCCATGGTCTTTGCCGGTATTTACCCAGTAGAAACCTCCGAGTTTGAAGAGCTGCGTAACTCTATGGAGAAGCTGCAATTGAATGATGCTTCCCTGGTGTGGGAACCAGAAACTTCGGCGGCACTGGGCTTTGGTTTTCGCTGCGGATTTCTGGGGATGCTCCACATGGAAATCATACAGGAGCGCTTAGAGCGGGAGTTTGATATGACTGTCATTACTACCGTACCTTCAGTAGGGTTTCATGCCTATCTGACCGATGGGACGATGAAAGAGGTCAGTGCCCCTTCGGAGATGCCGGAACCGAACTTTTTGATTAAAATAGAAGAACCCTTCATCAGGGCCCAGATCATCACCAAATCCCAGTTTATTGGTGGGATTATAGAATTATGCATGGATAAGCGGGGGATCATCAAAAACCAGGTGTTCTTAACCCAGGATCGGGTAGAAATGACATTTGAGTTGCCGTTGGCTGAGATTGTCTTTGACTTCTTTGATAAGCTTAAAACCATTTCCCGGGGCTATGCCTCGCTGGATTACCACCCCATCGGCTACCGCCCTTCCAACATGGTGAAACTGGATATTATGCTGAATGGGGATACGGTAGATGCGCTCTCAGCTATTGTGCATCGAGACAAAGCCTACGATTGGGGCAAGCGCCTGTGCGAAAAACTGCGCGAACTGCTTCCCCGTCAGATGTTTGAGATTGCCATTCAAGCTGCGATTGGTACGAAGGTTATTGCCAGAGAAACCGTAAAGGCGATGCGGAAAAACGTATTGGCCAAGTGCTACGGTGGGGATATTAGCCGGAAGCGTAAGCTACTTGAGAAACAGAAGAAAGGTAAGAAGCGCATGCGGCAGGTAGGCAACGTGGAGATACCCCAGGAAGCATTCATGGCCGTATTAAAGTTAGATTAGTCAGCTCAAACAAATTATTATTTTATCATCCTAACTGATAATTCATGACGCTTATTGACGGTAAACAGACCGCCCAGCAAATTCGAGTAGAACTGACCGAGCAGGTAAAACAAATGAAAGCCCAGGGAGGAAAAGTGCCTCATCTGGCGGCCGTACTGGTGGGAAACGATACTGCCAGCGAAACCTACGTGCGCAACAAAGTGAAAGATTGCGAGCAGGTAGGTTATGATTCCACCCTTGTTCGCCTGGATGAAACCATCTCGGAAGAGGAGTTATTGAAAGAAGTACACAAACTGAATGATGATCCTGCTATCGATGGTTTTATCGTGCAGTTGCCCCTGCCCAAACATATTAATGACGAGAAAATTACTTTTGCGATAAAAGCAGAAAAAGATGTGGATGGCTTTCATCCGGTCAACGTAGGCCGTATGGCAAAAGGATTACCAGCCTATGTAGCAGCTACTCCGCTGGGTATCATGCAACTGCTGGAGCGCTATAAAATCGAAACCGAAGGCAAGCATTGTGTAGTCATTGGTCGAAGCGATATTGTGGGTACGCCCATGAGCTTACTCATGTCTCGCAAGTCCTATCCCGGCAATGCGACGGTCACCATTTGCCACAGTCGTACCCAAAACATGGCCGAAATTACCCGGCAGGCTGATATTCTGATTGCGGCCATCGGCAAAGCCCATTTTGTAACCGCCGACATGGTGAAAGAAGGAGCCGTAGTGATTGATGTGGGTATTAACCGGGTAGATGCTCCCGAACGTCCGCGCGGATATGCTTTGGTAGGAGATGTACATTTTGAAGAAGTAGCCGACAAGTGCAGCTATATCACTCCGGTGCCGGGTGGAGTAGGCCCCATGACCCGAGCGGCCTTGCTGTACAATGCCATGTTGGCGGCGAAGAAAGAGATTTATCAATAAATGGAATCTACCGCGACAAAAGTTGATGTATTACCCGTGATGGAATCCTTTTATACCCTTCAGGGAGAGGGGCACCATCAGGGAAAAGCGGCGTACTTTATTCGCCTGGGGGGCTGTGATGTAGGTTGCCACTGGTGCGATGTGAAAGAATCCTGGGATGCCAGTCAACATCCATCGCATGCCGTGACGGATATTGTGGCCGAAGCAGCGCAGCATCCGGCCCGACTGGCCGTGATTACCGGTGGTGAGCCTTTAATGCATGATCTGACTACCCTCTGCGATGAACTGCATCAACATCAGTTTGAAATAAATATTGAAACCTCAGGCGCCCACCCACTCAGTGGAGATCTGGACTGGATTTGCTTTTCCCCTAAGAAATTTAAAGCACCGCTACCCGAAATCTACGAGCGGGCGCACGAACTAAAAGTCATCGTGTACAACCAGAGCGATTTTGCCTGGGCCGAGCAGTTTGCCGAACGGGTCAACCCCGATTGCCAGCTTTTTTTACAACCCGAGTGGAGCGTTTCTGAGAAAATGCTGCCGCGGATCATTGCGTATGTGAAAGCTCATCCCAAGTGGCGCATCTCGTTGCAGGTTCATAAATTCATGCAGATTCCCTGACGGGTTTTTGTTAACTTTTTCAAGTAATCCTACATGCTTCGGTATTCTTTCATCTGAAGCTTTATCTTGATTTGTTAACAAAAAAATTCCTTATGTTTTCAATGTTTATCAGAATCCTGGGGTTACTGCTGATCAGCCACGGTGTGTTTGCTCAGATTTTTATTGGAAGAAACTTTTTTCCGGTTCCGTTGGATGATACCACCAGTGAGCGTTCGTTCTTACCAAATATCTCCTTCAGTGCCGAAGGAATGCGCGGCTTCGGTTCCGCGCTGGGCGAACAGGCCTGGAATGCCAAATACGTAGGGTTGGTAGAGCTTTACCGTTTTAGTGATAAAGCCACCATTGCCGGGACTTTATCGCACGAGTTAACGGCCAATCCACATAATGAAATCAGTTTCCATATGCGGGGGGCAATCTGGAATGAGTCGCTGGCGTTTTTCCGGAAAACGACGGCGGGCACCCTGGAAATTGGAACGATGCACCATTGTCGGCACGAGATTGATAATACGGTGCCTTACGATGAGTCTATTGATGATAAGGAGTACAGCCCCACCCGGCGGTTGCTGGTGATGACTGCCCTGTATGCGGCCTTCAGCACTCCGTACAGGCAGATTGGTGAACGCATGGACTATCGGTTATACGGACGTTTGAATGCATATACCTATCGCGTTGATGCCCGGAGACCGGAATACCTGGAGGGAGATCAGAGTTGGCAGCATTTGCGGGCATCCGCACTACTGGGAGTGCGCTGGAATGTTCAGTGGTCGGATTTGTTTTCAACCTATGCCCGGGGGTGGTTGAACCCTGTTTTCTTTGATAAAGGTGAAACCTGGAAAGCCAATTATCGTCTGGAAACTGGCGTAGGTATCTGGGGTAAAAAAGCGGTGCTGGAAGCTTTTGGAGCCTATGAGCAGTATTTTGATGACGCTTCCCGGCCTTTTCCACTGCAATCCAACGTGTTTTTTGTAGGGGTACGAGCCCGTTCCCACTGGTTTTTTTAAGAATATCCTAAATCGTGCTTTTTTGAACTGGACAAATTTTGTAGATTTGCGGTTCTTTTAGGAAAGGAACCGAAAAATAGTTTGCCCTGTTTGGGTTAAGAAAATCAGCAAAGCCATGAAAAAAGATATTCATCCTGAGTACCGAAAGGTAGTATTTCACGATACTTCCAGCGATTATAAATTTGTTACCCGGTCTACCATACAGTCTGAGGAAAACATTGAGTGGGAAGACGGAAACTCATATCCGTTAGTAAAAATTGAAGTGAGCTCCGCTTCGCATCCGTTTTATACCGGTAAGAAGCTTTATGTAGATGCTGCCGGACGGGTTGAGAAATTCAATCGCCGCTACAAGAAGAAATAGCCACTATGGAATAGTCTTCTAAAAAGAAGCAGATCGCAGGGAGTCTTCGATAAAATTATCGGAGACTTTTTTATTTTTGTACTCTTTGGTTTAGCATAACCCATTCAGTTTTGCAGTTTTCGGATATCCACGGACTACACGACGTCAAACAACATCTCATTCAGTCGGCCAATGCGGACCATGTTGCGCATGCGCAGCTTTTTTTGGGAAAAGAAGGAAGCGCCAATCTCGCTTTGGCCCTGGCCTATGCTACTTATCTGAACTGCGATGAGCGAACGGAAGATGGGCATTGTGCTGATCACGCTGCCGGTCAGCGAATGGATCGATACATCCACCCGGATTTACATTTTGTTTTCCCCGTATGCTCAACAAAAAAAGTAACGGGCAAAGATGTAGTCAGTGACAGTTTCATTACCGAATGGCGATCCTTCCTGACCGATCATCCCTACGGAACGCTGGCAGAATGGAGCCAGTCTCTGGGAGCAGAGAACAAAGCGTTGAATATATCCAAGGAAGAAAGTCGGAATATCATCCGCAAACTCAGCCTGAAAGCTTTTGAAAGCCGCTATAAGATTGTGATTATCTGGCACCCCGAATGTATGCACCCGGCAGCAGCCAATGGTATTCTCAAAGTGCTGGAAGAACCTCCGGAGCGCACATTATTCCTGCTGGTAGCCGAAAGCACTGAGCAGTTGTTGCCTACCATCCTGTCGCGGACCCAGATAGTAAATATCCGGGCATTTCATGATAATGAAATTATTCAGATGTTAGGGCAACATGCTTCATCTCAGGCTGATGTTAACCCACAGCGGCTGGAGCGTATTGCCGCTTTGGCCGAAGGGAACCTTTATTATGCGCTGCAATTGCACGAAGAAATTGAGGATGACAGTCATCAACTATTTCGGGAGTGGATGCGGTTGTGCTATGTCCGGGATTATAAAAAACTATTGCCCTTTGTAGATCGTTTTCAGAAACAGAGTAAAGAAGCCCAAAAAAGCCTGTTTCGTTACGGGCTGACGATGATGCGTGATATATTGATGCACCAGTCGCTTGAGCAACTGGTGGCTGACGAATCTGAGGAGGTAATTCAGAAAGAAAAAAACCTGATACGCTCTCAGGGAAAGGATCTGGATTTTGTGATAAATTTTAGCAAAGTAGTAGATCTGTCGGCATTGGAAAAGCTAACCCATTTGATGAACGAAGCCTATTATCATCTGGAGCGAAATGCCAATCCTAAGATCGTTCTTATGGATACTTCGTTGCAGATTGGACAATTGATAAAGCGAGTATGAAGTTACGCATAGGTACCCGGGGAAGTAAGCTGGCCCTTTGGCAAACACATTACGTAGCTGAGAAACTACGTGCCGGAGGTATTGAAACCGAAATTATCATTATCAGCACCCGGGGCGATCAGCGGCAGGATGTAGCCATTGCTGAAATTGGCACCAAAGGTGTATTTACCGAAGAAATTGAACACCAACTCCAGCAGGGAACCATTGATCTGGCCGTACACAGTGCCAAAGATCTTCAGTCCAGCCTGCCCGAAGCCTTTGAGATTGTGGCGTTTACGGAACGGGAACAGGTGCCGGATGTGCTGGTAAGTCATCAGTCTGAAATTGATCTGGCTAATGTCGAATCCCTAACCATCGGAACATCATCTGCCCGCCGGAAGGCCTTGTTGCTTCATCACTTTCCTAAAGTAAAAACCGTGGAAATGCGGGGCAATCTGCAAACCCGTATTGCTAAAATGGAAGCCGGACAATGCGATGCCTTGATGCTGGCTTATGCCGGAGTACATAGAATGGGTTATGATGCCTCGATTGCCTATCAGTTTTCCCTGGATCAGATGATTCCGGCCGTAGGGCAGGGCAGTGTAGCCATTGAAGCGCTTTCTTCCCTGGATCAGGCAAAGAAAGAAGCCGTTCGGGCATTGGTGAACCATGCAGATACGGAATATCGCCTTAAAGCGGAGCGAGCGTATCTGAAGGAGCTGCGGGGTGGTTGTAGTGTGCCAGTGTTTGCATTGGCAGATCTGGTCAATGAAGAAATTACCTTGCGGGGGGGCGTAGTTAGCCTGGATGGTAAAACGTTGCTTCAGGATCAGGCAAGCGGTTCGAAGCTTCAGGCAGAGGCAGTAGGGGAAACCCTGGCCGGGAAAATTATTGCCCAGGGCGGAGAACAGATTTTACAGGAAATTCGGGAAAGATAATATTGGAATACGTTGGGGGGCGATAGGACGTGAAACTCTTAATTATAAACCTCCGGTTATTAAAAGAAAAATGATGCATAGTCAATTTTTTAGATTTTTTGTTAGCATACTAAGTGCCGCAATACTGCTGGGCTGCTCTTCAGAAAAAGATTTCCTGGTCACCATCCATACTGATTACGGGGATATGCATGCCGTGCTGTATGATGCCACTCCCAAGCACAAGAAAAATTTTATCGAGCTTGCCCAAAGCGGAAAATACGATAGCACTATCTTTCATCGGGTGATCAAAGATTTTATGATACAGGGAGGAGATTTAGCCACTAAGCCAGGTGCCACGCCCGAAGATGCTGTTGAATATACCATTCCGGCTGAATTTGTGGATTCATTGTTTCATAAAAAAGGGGCCCTGGCGGCAGCCCGGCAGGGAGATCAGGTAAATCCCGCGCGAGAATCGAGCGGCAGCCAGTTTTATATTGTGCAAGGCACGGTGCTGAGTGAGCAGGAACTGACATTAGATATGAATAAGCTGGGTAAGGGGCTTCAGGAGTTGCTACAGCGGGATAACTACGCTGAAGTGCGCCAGGAACTGCTTGATTTGTATAATGCCTCCGACTTTGATGCCTACACCCAAAAGATGATCTCTCTAAAGCCAGAAGTAGAGGAAATGATTGGGATTGAAGTAGACAGAAAGTATCCGCCAGACCGCTTACAGGCATATACCACAGTGGGGGGAGTACCCCATCTGGATGATACTTATACCGTCTTTGGAGAGGTTGTTGATGGATTATCCATTATTGATTCTATTGCCATGAAGCCTACCGGGGCTATGGATAAGCCCAGCCAGGATATGTATATGACGGTTCAGGTAGAAGAGGTAGCAAAGAAAAAAATTACACAAATGTACGGCTACGAATACCCTGCGGAGTAACCGGCTTGCGCATGAAAGTTGTTGGTTTGTTAAAAAATCTATGATATGATAAAAGTATTAGTGACCGGTGCGAATGGACTTTTAGGGCAAAAACTGCTGCCTCTGCTCGTCTCAGACAAAAATATTCAGGTAGTAGCTACCTCCCGGGGAGAAGCGCGGTT
>JAVKCN010000057.1:0-94438 GCA_040222715.1 Cyclobacteriaceae bacterium
TTTGTCTTGCCAGTACTTTTAAAGCGTCCTTTGGCATCTCTTGGGATTCCATCTACTGATTTTGACCTTCCCTTGTTCGTCCTTGTGGATTGCTTAACCACATAATAGATACCTCCTCCGGCTACCAGAACCCCTGCCCCGATAAGCAAGGGTGTTTTGTTCTTTTGAAAGAACCCATTCTTTTCTTCCGGTTTGTCCGTGGTTTGTACTTCAGTGGAAGGTACCGGTGCTCGTCTGACTAAGGCCGTAGTGGTTGGGGTCGTACTGGGCATTGAGGTGATTTTAGTGGTCACAGGGGACTGTGTAGCTGTGGCTGGCCTTCGTACCAGCGAAGTGGTAGGCTGGCTAAACCTAACCAGCGGCTTGGGAATAGGCTGCGGTGGCTTCACCGGAGTGGCTCCACCCCCAGGTTTAGTGGGAGTAGGCACAAAGGATTTAGCCGTACTTACGAGGTTCTTTACATCAGACTGTGTCTTCTTGGCCTTATCAAACACCCCGGTAATCTTGCTCAGCAAAGCGGAGATGGAAGCCACCGCCCCGGAAGCAGCCGCTACAGCTGTCCCCGTCACCACTACACCCAGGCCTTCCACTTCCATGCCGTCATTCAGTAATTGCTCCACCTCATCGGCATCGGCCTCTACAATCATCTTTTCAAAGGGATCCACATAATCATCTACCTCAGATAACGGACTTCCTAACTCAAAACCATTCAATGGCACTGATTTATCGGTATTGCCTTTTCCTGTAAGAATGGCTTTTTTGAGGTTCTCTTTTTTACCACCGGCCAACTCATAGATTTTATCCGCTTTACTGATAGCTTCTTTGAGCTTGGCAAAGCCGCTCATGCTCATACCTCGCTTTCGGGCTTCCACATCGCTGAGGTATCCAAAACGAAGGCGTTCGGCCACCTTCATCAGGTTGGTTTTCATGGCCAGTAAAAAGCCGTTTCTCAGTAATATGGTAGCTGGGTTCAGATAACGGTTCACTGTTTTCACGACTGGTGTGATCACTTTCTTGGCTGTAAACTTGGCGGCATTGGATACACCTTTGGCTACCGGTTTGATTACTTTTTTACCGACAAACTTGGCGGCATTCTTTAAACCCCGGCCAATCTTTTTTAAGAAACCCAGTTCGCCTAATCCATCTATTACATAAAGATTCTCTTCCACATCTGCATACATGATCACATTGCCGTCTTCGTCCTGTATCTCGTAAGCGATATCGGGGCTTTGAACATAGCCGAGCGCTTCCAGGGCTTCAATCTGCTGGCCGCTCATTTCTCCCTCTTCAAGGCTTTCAAAATCTATGTCCTGGATGTCTACATTATCCAGTCCTGAAGCTGTAAATCCATCTAATCTATGCAGTTCCATAATTCATCAAGTTAAAATTTCAGTTAGTTTATAAGCGCCTAAGCATATTCCTAAAGCCAGAAATATTTTTCCCGTGAGTCCCAGGCCTATTATCTTGCCTTTGGCTCTCGGTGCAGTTTGTTTTTCCAATGCAAGTGCCACCTCTACCTTCGGCTGAGCTTGTGTTAGCTGCAACACCGGCTGGGATGAGATTTTCTGTTCAGGCACCTTTCGGAGGGTTAGCATATCAGGTGTTGTCATCTGGTTTTGCTTATGACCAAACTTCCTAATTTGCCGAAGCGGTAGCCTCGGTTGCTTTAAGTTATAGATACCTAATCCATCGATGAGCAAGTCGGCTGAATCTACACCACTGACTTCCCGGATGCCGTTGATCTCGCCCACAGGTTTTCGGTCGTCTATATCAAAATCCCGGGCTTCCGAATACGGTACTTCATAGTTGAACTGGTCAGTAACACAGTCCAGCGTGAAGTAACCAGTCTCATTTGGTACAATGGGATAGATATGCTGGAAATAGGGCTTGATTCCGTATTTGGTGATTCGTACTTTGTGCGGGATGTCCAAGTTGGTAAGTATGCTGGAAATAAAAACCGAATAGCAGTCACAATCCACGCCTGTTTTGCGGTCTGTCCAGGTGCGGGATGGTCGCCTGACCTGTTCTACCCCGGCTTTGTCCCTGGCATACTGAATGTGGTTGTAGACAAAATCCCAAATGTTCTCGCAGGTATCTTGTAGCGTTTTACCTTTCAGGGTTTTAGCCAAAAGGGCTGTATCTCCCTTCGTATCCCTTACGACCTGTTTGATCAGGTTGATGGTGTGGTGTAGCTGCGCCTTGCCTTCGGGACGGATTACCTTGTCCTGACCACTACTTTTAGGAAAAAGCTTGTCAAACGCATGGCCTGGGGCGATATGTCGTTTCTTCAGGGCTTGCATCAGATGGCGAGTTTGAGGGTTTCTTGCTGCTGGTATGGGATACCGTTGACTTTTGTGGTCACCGTGGAGACCACATCCAGCACGGCTTCTTGTCCACTGCGGATTTTTTGTACGAGTTCAGTGCCTAAGACCTGGATGAGCGAGAGCCACCCAGCTGACTGAATGGTGATATTGAAGGACTCTTCTCCATTGGCAGGTAGTTGGATGGTTTCATCCTTGACCTGAGACGAACCGAGAGAGGCATCTTTATAAGTAAGATTGACAAAAGGATACTGAATGGAAAGGTTGATCGGGTTGGGATTTTGCAAACGGACGTTTGCCTTAAGCTCAATGCCCGACAGGCTGACCTTGTTGACCTGCAGGGATGTTCTGGTCACAATGGTCTTAGAGGCTTGATTGAGCCTGAGTAAATACCGGCCTGCGAAAAAAGCGGCCGCTCCACCTACTATCCATTTAAGCATTTGAGTTACTTTTTTTACCCAAATGAATATTTATTTTCTATGCAGTCCAAATGGGTCTGGGATAGCCTGTTTTGGTCAGGGAATAATGTGGAATAAAGTGTATTTTACCGGTTCTAAAGGTTGTTTTCTGTGATATCACTAAAACCTTGGAGTTTAAATATTTAATCACCCTAAATGGTCTTAAAATGATCGAAGAAAATTTGAACATGAAGTTTATGAGCAAAGGAGATCTTGCTAAAAAACTTAATGTAAGTTCAGAAACACTAAGGTTAAAAATGAAAGAAATCAAGGGGCTGGATACTAGTAGGAGAAAGCTCTTGTACCCCTGGGAGGTGAAATTGATTTATCTTCATTTTGGTTATGGGAAGTAGTTTTTCTCGTCATAAGGTGGTTTTCCAAGGAGGATTTATTTTGACGACTATTTAGGTACTTTTAGTGCGTACACCATATATTTTTTAAACCATTACTTGAATTGGTTTATTTTTATCACGATATTAGTACTATGAGTACCCATAATGAATCTAAAATAAACCAACTCTTGCAGCTACAACCACCTGGCATTGTACTATTAGCCTCTTGGTTAACCGAGAAAGGATACAGCCTTGATTTGCAGAAGCGGTACCGTAAAAGCAAGTGGTTAGAATCCATAGGTTCGGGAGCTATGAAGCGAACCGGAGAAAAGGTGGATGTTACAGGTGCCCTATTTGCTCTCCAATCTCAAAAAGGCATGAGCATACATATAGGTGCCAAGTCAGCCCTGGCTTATCTGGGTAAAGTGCAGTACCTGGAGCTTCACTCCAAAAAGGTTCTTCTCTTTGGAAATAAAGATGAAAGATTGCCCACCTGGTTCAATCAATATCAGTGGGGGGTTGAGATCAATTACTTTAGTACTTCCTTTCTTCCTCCCGGCTTGGGGTTAACTACCATAGACCAAGCCACTTTCCAACTCAAAATATCCGGTGCAGCCCGGGCTATGATGGAATGCCTTTACCTGGTGCCGGAAGAACAGCCACTACTAGAATGTTATGAGTTGATGGAGAGTTTGAACAATCTGCCACCGGCCAAGGTACAAACACTACTGGAAGCCTGTACTTCTGTGAAAGTGAAAAGGCTGTTCCTGTACCTGGCAGAAAAAGCCAACCATGCGTGGTTCCATCATCTAAAGTTTAATCAAATAGATTTGGGTAGCGGCAAAAGGAGCCTGGTCAAAAACGGAACTTATGTAGCTAAATATCAAATCACCGTACCTCAAGAATTGGAAAATTATGGCCACTGAAATATACCGCACACAGGTAGCCTTATTACTCAATGTGCTTCCGGAGGTGGCCAAAGAAGAAATCTTTGCGTTGCACGGAGGCACGGCCATCAATTTGTTTGTCCGCAATATGCCACGTTTATCCGTGGATATTGACCTGACCTATCTTCTTATTAAAGATAGAAAAGATTCATTACAAAATATATCGGATGGCCTTTCCAGAATAAGTGAAAGTATTTTTACAGTCCTGCCAAAAGCCAAGATATCCCTCATTGAAGAAACCTCAAAGCTTCTGATTGCTCATCAGGGTGCGCAAATCAAACTGGAAGTCAACCAAACCAACCGCGGAGCTTTGCACGATCCACAAACACTTCCATTATGCGAAAAGGCACAGGAAGAGTTTGAGGCATTTTGTGAAGTACCCGTCATTGGTATAGGGCAACTCTATGGCGGTAAGATATGCGCTGCCTTAGATCGTCAGCATCCACGAGACCTTTTTGATGTGAAGTACTTTTTAGCTAATACTGAATTCACTGATGAGCATAGAGAAGGGTTGCTATTAGCCATCCTAAGTAGTAACCGACCATTGGAAGAATTGCTCTATCCTAACTATCTTGATCAGCGTGCTGCATTAGTCAATCAATTTGAAGGCATGGCCAATGAGCCCTTCAGTTATGAGGATTTTGAAAAAGCCAGAGAGAATCTTATTGAAACAATCCATGGATCATTGACCGATGATGATAAAGCTTTCCTGATTTCAATTCAAAACCTTCAGCCCGACTGGAGCATTTATGACTTTGAACGCTTTCCGTCTGTCCAGTGGAAGCTGCAGAATTTAGAAAGGCTGAAAGAAACTAATGCTGATAAGTATCAAGGGCAGTTAGATGGATTAATTGAGAAATTGACCTCATGATAATACCTGTGATTTTTAAAACTGAATGATTATTTTCAAAGACAAAAATGTATGAACGATCTATCAAATACGGCCTCAATAAAATAACAGGTGAACAGCTTGATGCTGATGAAATTTTTTCTAAAACCAAAGAAGCTTTTGCCCTAAAAAAGCAGTTTATTGCGGAAAGGCAGGTGATACATTGTAGGGAATGCGATCAGGAGTTATTCATCACCACTAGTAAATATGACAGACTACATTTTAGACATTATCCACAATCAGATCCTTGTATTTTAAAGCAAAATAACCTTAGCTCAGAGGAGTTTGAGGCGATTAACAAAATTATTGCTGCTAAGGAAAGCCCGAGACACAAGTACCTGAAAAATAGAATCGGTTCATTAGCACTCAAAACTCCTGATGTTGATACAGAATCTGTACAGATAGATGATAAATTTATTATTGCAGGAAATGAAAAGAGAAGACCAGATGTGTACTTCTCATATAAGGGCTATCAAATAACTTTTGAAATTCAACTTTCTGCACTACCTCTGAAATACATTCTTGATCGCCAGAATTTTTATACCAAAAACGGTATTTACCTTATCTGGATTCTAGACGATTTCAATGTACATGGGCAAACACAAACCGAAAGAGACATAAAGTATCTCGACAGTCATCAAAATTTCTTCAAGTTGGACGAACGATCAGAAGACACCCTACAACTTCTCTGCGATTTTAAAAAGCCATTTTTAAACTCTGAAAATGAGCTTAGGCATAAATGGATACAAAAGCCAGTCACTCTCGAACAACTAACTTTTGACCCTAACACTAGAAAAGCTTACTACTTTGACCTTGAAAAGAATAACAGGTCGGAAGTAGCCAGACAACAAAAGATTGCAGAGGAGATCAAGCAAAGACGAAGGATAGAAATTCGGAAACGGGAATTAGAAACAGCGGAGGCAGAAGTTGATGATATGATAACGTTTATGAGATATCTCTACAAAAATGATCATTTACCTTTTAAGAAAGAGCTTAGTAGGCTTGTGCATTTTAACGAACAACAAATACGACTTCTCAACAAGAAACTTTCATTTAAGAATATGCATAACCCAGAAACAGGTCGGCCTTTTATCATTGAAATGATTACATCCCAAACACACCCAAACTTTTTGCAATTTATATTAAGGGCTAGCCAAATTGAGAAGGATGTAAATGTACTGGATAGAGAAGGTTTATCGGCACTTCAACACGTATTCCAATCTGAATATTATGCTTATAGAGAAATTGTTGTCAAATCATTATTCAAAGGCGGATATGAATTGACCACATCAGACAAAGCATTTTTTGAGTGACAAATTACTACTTCCACCAACCAGTTGGAAGCAGAGCGGCAATATTTACGTATTCAATTTTATGAGAGGTTAAATGGCAGGAGTTATTACATTGATGATGTGACAGATATTGACAGAGTGATCTATACCCTACAGTCCATTCACGACAATGAAATACAGGGCTTTAATTTGAAAAATTTTGTAGCCCTAACCAATAATGCGATAGAATATTATCCTAAACATTGGATCTATATTGAGAATGCATTAAAAGTCAAATGCCTTTGGGATATAGTCATTAGTTCTGACAAGAAAATGAGCTTTCAAAAGAAATTAGCCAAACACAAATCATTGAACATTGACTATGATTTTAGTAATCATTGGATGATCAACATTCTGTTCCCGGAGCTAACGAAAGAAGTAAATCCGAATATCTTCTAACCATGTTGGTTCACACCCAATTTTGCCATCTGGCAATAAATAACGTACTTTGCACCTGAATGCAGCAATTCAAAAAAATATCATCCCTTTTCTTTCTGAGCATATTCAGTACGCTCATGCTGCATCAGGCTTTGCCGCATAGTCATCATCAGCATGAACTTATAGATGTAGTTGAAGCTTCCGAGCATCATCATTCGCATGCTCACAGTCACGACCATGACAAAGAAGAAAATAAAGATTCCAATGATCATTCGGGATTTTTGGATTTTCTATTGGGTAGTCATGCACACACCTATCATTCCAATGATTTTGAGGTAAGGAATATTGCCAAGCAGCAAATTAAAGTAAAGGAATTTTCGGCTTTTACTCTGCCATTATTTCATACTTTCTTATTTAAAAAAGAAAGTGAGCCTGATAGAATCATAGTCTATCAGCCACCAGGCAATTTTGATTTTAATTTATCAACCCCCTCGCTCAGAGGCCCTCCCATTTTAGGTTAATCTTTCTGTGTTTGCCATCTGGCTGTACCAGACTTGGCAAACCGAGTTTTTAAGGTTTAACCTAAATCATTTATTATTTCATGTTAAAACATATCGTATTCGCTCTGTGCGGATGCCTGTATGCTGCTATTGGTTTTGCTCAGACTAACCAGACGCAACAGGTACTTCACGCAATTGAGCAAAATAACAAAGAATTAAAGGCCTTCCAGTCGCTAATGGAAAGCCAAAGGCTTGACTACAAATCCAGCAACAACCTGCCGGATCCGCAGGTTTCTGCATTTTATCTGCCGTTTGGTGAGCATACCACAGGTGATTATTCTGAATTTCAGGTTTCTCAATCTTTTGAGTTTCCCACGGTCTATGCCGCCCGCGGCAACTGGATTGATAAGCAGGAAGAACAATTGCAACTGGAATACTCCAGAATCAGACAGGAAGTACTGCTACCCGCTAAAAAGTACTGCATTGGGCTTATTTCGTTAGCCAAACGAAAGGAAGTAGTACAACTGCGTATGGAGCAGGCACGGCAGGTTTTTGATCAGGTGCAGGAGCTTTTTGACAAAGAGCAAGTGGGTATCCTTCAACTGAATAAGGCGAAAATTGCCTGGATGCAAGACCAGTTTCAGGTAGAGCAAATTGAGGCAGAAAGAAGAAACCTGTTGCTTTCCCTTCAAAAGTTGAATGGAGGGCAGGCAATTGTCTTTGATCAAAAGGTATTCGCCACTGATTTGAAACTTAGCAATGCCGATAGCCTGTGGCAGCAAAAAAAAGCTACTGATCCGGAAATAGTAGTTTTTATCGGTCAGGAGGATATTTCCATGCAACAAATAAAGGTTGAGAAGAATAAACTGTTGCCAAACCTCACTGCTGGTTTCAATCATCAGGGAGTTATGGGTTCCAACTATTCTGGTGTTTATGGGGGGATATCTATTCCCCTATGGAGCGGTAGAAATAAAGTGAAAGCGGCAGAAGCCAGGTACCAGTACCAGCAGTCTAAAACTGAAGCTGTCACCACAGCTATGTATTCTACTTTTCTGGAACAATACAATCAGTATGAGTTGATGCTTCGGAAATACGAGGAGTACACTACCACATTGGAAGGTTTGAATAGTGAAAACCTACTGTTGGAAGCTTACCAGCTAGGGCAAATCTCCTTTATGGACTATTACATTGAGCTGCAATTTTACAGACAGGCTTATAATAAAATGCTGGAAATAGAAAAAGAGCTGCATCAGCTCAAAGCAGAAATTTTAAAATATCAATTGTAACAAATTAAAAAGAAACTTATGAAAACGAGAAATATAGTATTCGCATTACTGATCCTTTTTACCATTTCATGTACCTCAAAGTCTTCTAAAGAAGAACATGGACATGAACACGAAACCGAAGAGGCACATGGCCATGCGCATGATGAGGAATCGGGAAATCAGCATGAGAGTGAAGATCATCACGAACAGGAAGAGTTTACAGTAGATCAGGACTCTACCCATTCGCATGACGATGGTAGTGAACACCATGATCATTAATTACAAAAACTAAATAGAAATGCGATATATAATCATTTTAATTGCGTTACTGGCAGGATCCTGTCAGTCCGCAGAAGAGCATGGCCATGCCCACGATGCGGATGGTGGCCACACTAATGAAGGCAGTGAGATACCTGCTGTAGACTATACCTTCTGGACAGATAAAACCGAGTTGTTTGTGGAATTCCCGGCTTTGATCGTGAATAAGACCAGCCGTTTTGCAGCCCACTTTACCATGCTGGATGAGCACCAACCCGTAAGGGAAGGCAGTGTGACTGTGAGCCTGGCCAAAGATGGAAAAGGCATCCGCCATACGGTAGAAGCCCCATCTTCTCCGGGGATCTTTGCTCCGTCACTTCAACCTAAAAAGGCGGGGATTTATCAACTGATATTTGATATTACTACTCCCTCATACCAGGATAGAGTTGTGATTGAAGACATTCAGGTATTTGCAGATGCGGAAGAAGCCATTAATGCTGTTGGAGGTAGTGAGGAAGACGGAGGTGCAATTAGCTTTCTAAAGGAGCAAGCCTGGAAGGTTGATTTTCAAACCGCCCCTGTCGTTTCCGGTGAAATCTATGATGTCATTAAAACATCAGGCGTATGGAAGGCCGCTCCGGGAGCGATACGTTCTCTTTCAGCCAATGCTTCAGGCGTAGTACGTTTTGCTATGGACAACCTGACCGAGGGAGCCGAAATAAAGCAAGGTCAATCCTTAATGACGATAAGCAGCAAAGGAATGACTTCCAATAATTTACAAACGGAGATTGAGCAGGCCAGGGCCAATTTTGAACAGGCTAAGGCTGAATACGAGCGTAAAAAACAACTCTATCAGTCTAAAATTGTACCTAAAGCCGAACTGGAACAAGTGGAAAGCAGGTACAAGGTGGCCAAATCAAATTACGAAACCTTAACATCAGGCTATTCAGTAGGTGGAAAACAGATCACTGCTCCTTTTGACGGGTATGTAAAATCAATTTCTGTAAGCAATGGAGGTTTTGTCAATCAGGGAACCCAACTATTAACTATTGGCTCTCATCGCTCACGATTATTGGAGACACAGGTCAGTGCATCTTATGCTCACGCCCTACAGTCAATTCAAAACATATATTATCAAAGAGGTGGTGAGAATTGGTCAAGCATTAAAGCCTCGGGCGGGACCGTTCTTTCAGTTGGGAAGGAAGTGGAACGTACAAAGCCAATGCTCCCAATTTATGCTCAGGTCACCGAGGAAATTACCATGCCAGAAGGCAGTTTTACCGAGGTAGAGATTACCTATGGTGAATCCAAGCAAGCCATGATGATCCCTGATAACGCCCTTTTGGAGGATTATGGAAGTTACTCGGTAATTGTCCAGCTTTCCGGGGAAAGTTTTGAAAGGCGACCTGTAAAGATTGGCAGAAGAAATGGTGAGTATGTAGCCGTAGAGGATGGTCTTAATGCCGGTGAAGTGGTCGTTACAAAAGGCGCTTACCAGGTAAAAATGTCCTCCATGTCAGGAACAACGCCAGCTCATGGCCATGAACATTAAAAAAGAAATGATATGTTAAATAAAATATTATCAATATCACTTCAAAACAGGCTCCTTGTTTTATTAGGTGCAGTAGTGTTGAGTGTGGCAGGCCTTTACATGGCACGGACGATGAACGTGGATGTCTTTCCTGACCTAACGGCACCAACTGTAACTATCCTCACGGAAGCACATGGTTTGGAGTCTGAAGAAGTAGAAAAGCTGGTAACTTACCAGTTAGAAACAGCCCTGAACGGCTCTCCCAATGTACGAAGAATCCGTTCATCGTCAGCTGCAGGTATTTCCATTGTTTGGGTAGAGTTTGATTGGGGAACGGATATTTACCGTGCCCGGCAAATTGTAAGTGAGCGTATACCCATGGTCCGTGAAAACCTACCTGGGGGTATCGGGGCTCCCACGATGGCTCCTATTTCTTCCATTATGGGAGAGATTATGCTATTAGGCGTTACATCAGACAGCTTGTCGGCCATGGAATTGCGAACACTTTCTGACTGGACAATCAGGCCCAGGTTAAAAGCTATTGGAGGAATTGCCAATGTAATAGTTATTGGTGGAGATTATAAGCAATATCAGGTATTTGCCCATTCTGGCAAGCTCAAGCACTATAACGTAAGCCTCAGTGAATTGGTGGAAAAAGTAAAAGAAGCCAATGTAAATGCCCCAGGAGGTTTTTTCAATCAACATGGCAACCAATATATCATTAAAGGCAGTGGCAGGGCTTATGCCGTGGAAGAATTGCAAGAAGCCGTGGTAAAGCAGGTGAATGGACAAAGCATCAAGATTAAGGATGTAGCCACTGTGCAAATTGGTGCGGCAGATAAGATCGGTGATGGTTCACTGAATGCATCGCCTGCGGTCATTCTTACCATCTCCAAACAACCGGATGTCAATACACTGGATTTGACCGGCCGTTTAGATGAAGCCATTGCTGAATTAGGACAAACATTGCCAGAAGGTGTTGAGATTAAGAGTCATATTTTCAGGCAGTCCGATTTCATAGAAGCCTCTATCAGTAACCTGAACCAAACCCTGCTGGAAGGTGCCGTCTTTGTGGTCATTGTCCTGTTTATTTTCCTGATGAATTGGCGTACCACATTTATTTCATTGTTGGCTATCCCAATATCCTTACTGGTATCCATTATCGTTTTGAAGTTGCTCGGTTATACCATCAACACCATGAGTCTGGGCGGAATGGCCATTGCCATTGGTGCTTTGGTGGATGACGCCATTATAGATGTTGAAAATGTTTATAAACGTCTGCGGGAAAATGTCAGAAAGCCCAAAAGTGAACGACTCCCTGTATTAGAAGTAGTGAAGGATGCCTCTATAGAAATCAGGAGTTCTATCATTATCGCAACGCTGATCATCATTGTATCATTTGTGCCGCTGTTTTTCCTGAGCGGGATGGAAGGTCGCCTGTTGCAACCTCTGGGCATTGCTTTTGTAACTTCTGTGCTCACCTCTTTGGTGGTGGCTGTTACGGTGACACCCGTACTTTGCTCATACCTATTGAAGAACGAAAAAGTATTGAGCAAAAGTGCCGAGGGTACGAGGGTTGAGAGATGGCTTCAAAAGCAATACTCAAAGGTATTAGGTGGTGCCATGAAGTTTCCGAAAACCATTATAGCAGTTACGGTCATTGCCTTTTTGCTAAGCATTGCCCTGTTTACCCAATTAGGCAGGAGCTTTTTACCAGAATTTAACGAAGGATCACTGGTTATTAGTGCTGTTGGCCCGCCAGGTATGTCGTTGGAAGAAAGCAATAAAGTAGGCAAGCTGGTAGAGCAACAGTTGTTGGAAATGCCAGAGGTAGATGTGGTTACCCGCAGGACGGGACGGGCCGAACTGGATGAACATGCACAGGGTGTTAATGCTGCTGAGATTGATGTGCCATTTACGCTCGGTGACAAAAGCAAAGAAGCGTTTTTTGAAGAGGTAAGAAAAAAACTCAGTATTGTTCCTGGTGTAAATATTACACTGGGGCAACCCATTGCTCACCGGATTGATCACATGCTCTCAGGAACCCGCGCCAATATTGCGATCAAAATATTCGGGCCTGACCTGCAACGCCTTTATGAGGTGGGCAAAAGTATTGAGGAGGGCATTAAACCTATTGAGGGACTGGCCGATGTTGCCGTTGCTCAGCAGATTGAAGTGCCACAGCTACGTATCAAGCCAAAACGCCAGATGTTATCTGCCTTTGGTATGACGGTTGGCGACCTCATGGAGCAAGTGGACATTGCCTTTGCCGGGGAAGAAGCAGGTGAGATCTACGAAGGACAAAAGTACTTTGACCTGGTGGTGCGTTATCAGGATGATTTTAGGAACAAAATTGAACGTATCAAAACGGCATTGGTGAGCCTGCCTAATGGAGGTCAAACTACCATTGACCAACTGGCCACCATTTCTTCTGTGAGCAGTCCGAACACGATAAGCCGGGAGGATGTGCAGCGCAAGATTGTAGTGGCTGCCAATGTACAGGGACGTGACTTGAGAAGTGCAGTGAATGAGATTCAGGAGACAGTTAATACCAATATTGATATGCCTGAAGGGTATCGTGTAGAATATGGCGGACAATTTGAAAGCGAGGCAAAAGCTTCACAATTGCTTTTGATTACTGCTGTCATCGCAATTCTGATTATATTTCTGCTACTCTACTTTGAGTTTAAAAACATGAAACTGGCCTTTGTGGTCTTGATCAATCTGCCTCTGGCTTTAATCGGTGGCATTCTGATTGTGTACTTCACCTCGGGGATCATCAGTATTGCGGCTACTATTGGTTTTATCAGTTTGTTTGGGATAGCAACCCGGAATGGTATTTTGCTTATTTCTCGGTATGAAGATTTGCGAAGGGAAGGCAAAAAGGGACTGTCCTTAATAAAGGAAGGTGCTTTAGATCGGCTCAACCCCATTCTGATGACGGCTTTCACTACCGGTTTAGCTTTAATCCCCCTGGCACTAAAAGGTGGTGAGCCTGGCAGTGAGATTCAAAGCCCGATGGCTGTTGTAATCCTGGGTGGATTGCTTTCTGCTACCATTTTGAATTTGGTGGTGATACCTTGTGTATATCAGTTGGTGGTCAAAAAGAAGGCATAATACATTTAGACCAGTCAAGCTCGATATTACAAATCAGGCTTGACTGGTTCTTTAAACCCATCTTCCCACATTCCTCTCATATGCCAGATAATCCTCTCCAAAAACACTCTCGAGTACCTTTTCCTCCAGTCCGACTCTCACTAATACGATAAAGGCTCCAAGTAATAATATAATACCTGAATAGATGCTGGGAATACAGAGAAAAAAGCCTATCAGCGTGATTAACTGCCCCAGATGTAGCGGGTTTCTTGTTTTAGAATAGATGCCTTTTGTAAGCAACAGCCAACCTTTTCGTTCATTTCCTCTGGCCAGTCGTTGTTGGTTTTTGGCCGAAAATACAATCAGGAAAGCAACGGTCATAATTCCAATAGCTACCCAACTTAACGTATGGGTTTTTAAGGCTTCAAAAGGCACAACGTATTGATGGTAAATCTCAGGAAACAGCGAGAAAATTGTAGTAAGAGCAATCACCAAAAGCCATATCAGGTTATTTAATAAAGTAACTGTTTTAAGCTTTGGTGGTTTATCTTTTCGTTTTGGCGCGTACATCAAAAATGTGAGCAAAAAGTAAAGCAGGAAAAATACAGGCAGAAATATTCTTAAATGTATCATTAATTTTCAGTTTTGGGTTTTGTAAATAATAAGGTGGTCACTCCTCCCACAGCCGCAATCAATGAGGCAATTAAAATACTGATCTTGGAGACCTTCACCAACTCAGGGTCTGTAAACGCCAGATTCGTAATAAAAAGTGACATGGTAAAACCTATACCAGCTATCATGCCCATGCCGATAATATGCTTCCAGCGCAGAGTGGCATGAAGTTCTGAGAGGCCGAACTTTTCACCAATAAAAGCAAAAAGACTGATCCCGAGTACTTTTCCTAGTGCCAAACCTAGCAATATACCTAGCCCAAGAGAACCTGAAACCACTTCCAAAAGACTGACATCAAGTTTTACACCCGCATTGGCAATGGCAAAGATCGGAATGATAAAAAAGGCGTTAAAATCAATCAATGCATTTTCTAGCTTCAGCAAAGGAGGTCTTGAATTTTCGGTATCCTTTTTAATCGCCTTCAATATTTTGCTTTGGCGAGCGTCTTGCATGGGGTCTCGGTTCTCAATGTCCGTTTCTTCAAGTGCGGCCACATTCTTAGCAGTACGCTCTTTCAGGATTTTGCTGTCCAGTTTGGGTTTTACTGGAATGGTGATGGCGAAGAGTACCCCTGCTATTGTAGGATGCACCCCGGAATTGAGAAAGCAGTACCACAAGGCCAAGCCTCCTAAAATATACCAGATTAAGCTTTTTACACCAAACCGATTGCACAGCATTAATAATATAAATATGCCGACCCCAGTACCAAGGAATAACCAACTCAGCTCATTGCTGTAAAACAGGGCTATGACCAATATGGCTCCCAAGTCATCAGCTATAGCGAGAGCAACCAGAAAGATTTTTAATTGTGCAGGCACGCGCCTGCCCAGCAAGCCTATAATGCCCAGCGAATAGGCAATGTCGGTGGCCATAGGAATGCCCCATCCTCTAATATTTTCAGTACCGGAATTTAGGGCTACAAAAATAAGGGCAGGCACAACCATACCACCTAAAGCACTTAATAGAGGCATAGAGGCTTTTTTGAAGGAAGACAATTCACCCACCATAATTTCCCGCTTCAGCTCCATCCCAGCTACTAAAAAGAATATGGCCATTAAGCCGTCATTGATCCATTCTTCAATGGTCAGTCCGAAACTGAAATGATCTGAAAGCTCAAAAAGAAATTCGTCAGTGAGGTAGTGATGATATGCATCGGCCCATTGGGAATTGCCCAAAACCAAAGCGAAAATAGTAGCGGCAATTAAAAGCAAACCACCCGAGGTTTCTCTATCCAGAAACTTGCGGGCAGTCTCTCTGATGTATGCTAACCCGGTATTATTCCTATCTACTGATTGATCCATTCCTTTGCCTCTTCTTTTTGTTCGCTATCAAAGTACCGGACATCAGCATTGGTAAATGGCTTCATAAATTGGGTGATCCATTCCTGCCATTTTTTGTCGCCCACCATGGCGATCTTTTCATAATCGTCAGCGTGAGACATATCCATTTTTAAATCTTTCCAGAAGGCATTGAATTTCCATCCGGAAAAATTTTCCATCTCAAAGTACCACCGTACTTTCTGCCCACGGTTCACGATGTTATGAATCAGCGGGTGAATTTTTTGAATGTCAGCTTCAGTCAGGTTTTCCTGAGCTTTCGTAGCAATTACATTGTTTTTTGTAAATTCTAATATCTGTAGCATACTGAGTTTAAATTAATGGTTGAACAATTCCTTTTCGTTTTCAGGGTCTATTTCTTCTTCTGATTTTTTATCCAAAAAATAATCGAGGGCTATGCCAATTACTATTGCCCCCACAAATGCCGCATAAACCTGCCATTGATATTGGATTATTAGCGATAAACTAATTAGTATGGCTACGATAGGCAGTATTGGTGCTTTTCTAACTGATAGAGGAACTTTGAAAGGCCGCTCTTGGTCAGGTGCTTTAAACCGAAGCACAATAAGCGCAACATTCACGGCAACAAAAACAAGCAAAGCCCCAAGAGATGACATCCCCGCTACAATTTTAATATCTCCTAGCAATAAGAACCCTGCTACGGCTGCCATAACCACAAGCGTTGTGACCCAAGGTACTTTTTGAGTATTTGTTTTTATCATAAACTTTGGAAGTTCGCCCATCTTTGCCATTCCAAAAAGCACTCTACTAATGGAAATGATACCACTAAACGCGGCATTTGCCGTAGCAAAGAGAGCGGCTACCGCTAATACCACTGGCAACCAACTATTAAGATTTGATGCAGCAAGGGACAGTGGCGAATCCACTTCCGCCAAGGCCGAAGGATCTGCTACATTTAGTACTGTAAAAGCAATGAACAGGTAAATGATGGTGGTAATTACCATAGTAGATAAAAAAGCGCGGGGGATTGTCTTACCGGGGTTTTTAACTTCAGAACCTAATGCAGCCATATGCTCAAATCCGGTATAGATAAAAAATAGCGTTGCAGTAGCAGCTAAGGTTCCTGATAGCGATTCCACCTTGAAAAAACCTGCCGTAGGTGTACCCGTCTCCAAAAATCCAAATACAATGAGAATCAAGAGACCTAGTAATTGTATGCTTACCATAATCACATTGGCAGTTGATGATTTTTTGATTCCGGTAATGCTTATTAAAATGAGCAACAGCAGGGCGCCATAACTAATTAAAAGGGAAGGCACATTGAAAAAAGTATTGAAGTACCCCGAAAAAGCCAATAATACTGCAGCTACTGTGGCGGAACTGTGAAAAGCAATTGTCCAGCCGGTAAGAAATGAAGGAATATCAATTTTGGGAAAGGCCTTTCTGACAAAAATGAATTCTGCACCGGCATTGGGGTAGGTAGAAGAAAGTTCGGCATAGGAAAGTGCAGAAAAGCTCGCAGCCACTGCGGCAAAAATAAAGCTGAGCCAAAGGTCATATCCTGCCTGTCCAGACGCTGCACCTATGACCGTATAGATCCCTGCACCTACAATGGTACCGACCCCATAAAAGGTTAGCCTTAATACACCAAGCTCTTTTTTTAGTTCTGCCATATCATTTAATCTTACATATTTTACTTTTTACAATTTTCTTCTTTCCATTTCAACCTTAGCAATGGCCCGATCAATGGCTTCATCTTTAGAGCATTTTTGATTTAGGTACAGCTCTTCTGCATATTTCAGGACTGCATCCCTGCTGCCCTCTTCTAGGGCATTGAGGCGTTTTTGGTAGTCTTTGAATAGTTCTTCCTTCATCGGTTAAAAAAGTTTTAAGACAAAAAATGCCATAACAAACAAATAGGCCAAATAAGCTCCATCAAAAACGAATACCTGCCATCTACTGAAACCATGCAGGTCTTTGCTTTGATGAACAAACAGGCTGTAAAGCAGAGGCATCAAGCCAACAAAGGCCAGATTTACCCAATACAATTGAAAATCCTGTACCGAGGTGCTTACCAGTGCCAGAGGGAAGAATGCAACCGTCATGGTGATGGCATTGTCGGCTATAACACTTGTGGTACCTGCGGTAACCTCTCCACCTTTGACCACACTCCAGGTCTTAAACACTTCCGGTGCGGTGGTCATGATACCTGTAATGAACAGCCCTCCAACAATCTGGGAAATGCCCAAAGCCGAAACGATGTTTTCTGTCGCTTTTACAATGAAAAAAGCCCCGGCTGCTATGGCAATTGCACCTGCTATGGAAAGCCATATTTTCTTTTGTGTCCACTTTACTTTTTCTCCTTCTTTTCTACCCCTGATAATGGCATGCGCCAAAAAAGCGGCATAAGCCCCCAGCATAATCCAACCATCCACCGGTTGTAACCCGCGCCACGCTTTGGGTACAGTCAAAATGGCTACTAAAGCGATTATCCCTAAATAGGGCAATGAAAGAACGGGTACAGAGCGCTTATTGAGTGCCAGCATATTGGCATCCAAATGTTCCTGATGCTTAGGATTGTTTTTGAATTGCTTACGTGAGGCGAAATAGGCTATGGTAATCATCAAAGGAATAGAAATAATATTAGACCCCAGCAGGTTACCCAAACCAATATCGGATACTCCTCTTGCCGCACTGGTAATATTGATGGCCACCTCAGGGCTGGCCGTAACAATGGCCAGAAATGCCGCTCCTGCCGAGGCGGTAAGCCCCCATTGTTTACGCAGTAGTTTTAAAGGGGTCAGCAGTTGATCTGCCCCCCAATGAGCCGCCCATGCGGCCAGTACTAACACGCCTGCCCATAACCATGCATTCATATATTCAGTTGTTTAGGTATCATTTTGCCAACTTTAAAATCCTCACTGCTCCCCGCGTTACAAAGGCGAAAACAATGCCTCCAATCGCCAGGTCGGGCCACTTACTTTCCAGAAAATAAACCAGTACACCAGCCAGTATTACCCCTCCGTTGACGATGATGTCATTGGAAGTGAAAATTGCACTGGCCTGCATGTGGGCTTCTTTGCTTTTTGCCTTGTTGATCAGCCATAGCGAGACCAAGTTACCCGTTAAAGCCAGCAGGGAAACGATAATCATCCACTGGAAAAGGGGCGTTTCGCTTTGGGTGAAAAACCTGCGTAATACTTCCGAAAAGCCAAGCAGTGCCAGCCCCATCTGAAAATAACCACTGATCTTTGCTACTTTTTTCTTACGGGAAATAGCTGCCCCCACCGCAAATAGACTCAGGGCATAAACAATAGAATCAGCCAGCATATCCAACGAGTCGGCTATCAGGCCCATGGAGCTGGATATCCATCCGGTGGTCATTTCGGCTACAAAAAATCCAAAATTGATGCCCAGCACCCACCACAGTATTTTCCTGTGCTTGGTCTCGTCTTCGGCAATGGGCATTTCTGCCTCAGAAGTACCTTGTAGTTGATCATTGAGGTTGAGTTCACTAATAGCTTCATGTATAGCTTGCACTTCCTCCTGATGGAAGACTTCCAGCTTACGAGCCGGAATGTCAAACTCCAGGTGCTTTACCTGGCTGAGAGGTTCCAGCTTCATGCGGATCATTTGCTCCTCCGAGGGGCAGTCCATCTTGATTATTTTGAATGTGCTTTTATTCAAATTTCTTATTTTTTATAAGCCAACAACCTCAACGCATTAAAAACTACCACAAGCGTAGAACCTTCATGAATAAGCACTGCAATACCGATATTGGCCAGACCAAAAATGGTTGAAGGAATGAGCAAAGCCACTATTCCCAGACTAACCCAGAGATTTTGCTTGATAATGCCTTTGGCCTTTCTACTTAAACCAATAGCAAAAGGTAAGGTTTCCAGCTTATCGGCCATCAGAGCAATGTCAGCTGTTTCCAGAGCCACATCACTTCCTGCCGCTCCCATGGCTATGCCCACCGTACTGTTGGCCATGGCCGGAGCATCGTTCACACCATCGCCAACCATGGCTACTTTGTCTTCTTTTTGTCTAAGCTCCTTAATTGCTTCTACTTTTTCTTCTGGTAGCAAACTGCCCCAGGCGTCTGTAAGGCCTATTTCTTTAGCTACCGCATCGGCCACTTTCTGATTGTCACCGGTGAGCATGATCATGCGTTTGATACCGATCTTTTTCAGTTGCGCTAAGGTATTTTTCGCTTCTTCTCTTGGCGTATCCATCAAGGCGATGATGCCTATGTAATCGTCATTCTGTCGGATGAGCATGGTGGTATTGCCATCAGACTCTAAGGATTTTACTTTTTCTTCTATTTCCTGTGATGGCTTCTTATCATCCAGCGACTCAAACAGGTCCAGGTTGCCAATGTAGACTTTGTCACTTCCCAATGTGGCTTTGATCCCTTTCCCAAGCACTGCCTCCAGGTCTTTCGCCTCAGGTATGTCAGCACCCTTCAGCCGCTCTTTTCCGTCACGCACTACGGCCTTTGCCAGTGGGTGATCACTAAGACCCTCTACTGCAATTGCTATCTTCAGGAGTTCTTCTTCTTTCACATCCCCCAGGGCTACCACCTCCGTTAACTTAGGCTTACCTTCTGTTAGTGTTCCGGTCTTATCAAAAGCCAAGGCAGTAAGTACGCCTAAATCTTCCAATGGGCGGCCACCTTTGATAAGCACCCCACTTTTGGCTGCCCGGGCTACTCCACTGAGCACAGCACTCGGGGTGGCGATGGCCAAAGCGCAAGGGCTCGCAGCTACCAGTACAGCCATGGCGCGGTAGAAGCTTTCGCTAAAAGTTTCGTCAATAACTAAAAAAGCGAAATTGAGCAACACCACCAATACCAATACAGCAGGCACAAAATACTTCTCAAATTTGTCGGTGAGCCGCTGGGTAGGCGATTTTTGGGTCTGGGCTTCATTGACCAGTTTCACCAGGCGAGAGAGTGTAGAGTCCTTCGCTACTTTGATCACCTTGATTTCCAGTGTATTGTTTCCATTGATTGTACCGGAAAAGGCGCGGTTCTCATCCTTAATGTCTTTTTCCTGTGACCAGTCTTTATCGGGATCATCTACAGGTTCTTTATCTACGGGCACACTTTCCCCGGTAATAGGTGCTTGATTTACGCTACTCCGACCATCTACTACCACACCATCGGCTGAAATTTTGCTATTAGGCTTCACTACGATGATGTCTCCAATGCTCAGTTCTTCTATACCTACTTCTTCTGTTTTTCCATTTCTCTTGAGCAAGGCGGTTTTAGGGGCCAGTTCTGCCAGAGCAGCAATAGATTTACGGGCCTTGTTCATGGCATAATGCTCCAGAGCATGGCCCATACTGAACAGGAACAGCAACAGGGCACCTTCTGCCCATTCACCCAGAATAGCCGCACCAATAGCTGCCACCAACATGAGAAAATCAATCTCAAACCCTCCTTTGGAAACGGTTTCTATGGCTTCCTTCGCAGTATAAAAACCACCGAAGAAATACGCCCCAATGTATAGGGACAGGCTCACCCAAGAAGGGGCAGCCTCTATGTAAGAAAGGCCAAAACCAATCCCGAGCAATGCCCCGCAGATGATGGAAAAGATCAGCTCTGTATTTTTGCCGAAAATACCACCGTGTGAGTGGTCATGATCTTCACCTTCCTCATGTGAATGCTCATCCTCTTTTTCTTGGGTTTCCTGTTGTTCAGATTTCTTGGCTTGCTGAAGAAATCGCTCAGCACTTACCTGCGTATCGGGTATGTCAAGACCTTCTTTCCTTAATGATTTAAGTATCTCCGCTTCATCTATTTTGGTGGTATCAAATTCCAGTCTTACCATGCCGGAACCTGAGACAGAAGCTTCCAAAATCTCCTCTTTGCTCCGAAGATTTCGCTCAACGTTACGGGCATGCCGCGTGTGCCGTATCCCCTCAACTTCTATGAGTTTATGGCCAAACTTCTTGGTGATCTCAGCCCCGGTTTGCTCCGCCAGTTTTTGGATTCGGTCAATTGATATTACCTCAGGATCATAATGGAAGCAGAGTTGTGGCACACCATTGTCGGTTTCATCAGCCACATGTACTTTTTCCAAACCTTCGGTATCCTGAAGACGGCTGATCAGTTTGTGTACACACTGATCTTTTTCGTCCGGCACTTCGGGCAGGATGAGTGGTATTTTTATTTGTAGTTTTTTCATTCTTCTCATTTGTTCATTAACAACAATTATTCTCACATAATAGGCGCTTTGTTTTAGCCTTTTCAAAGGCTTCTTTACCTTCCTTCCATGCATTCTATAGGCCAGATAAGTGTCATAATTTCTTTTGTATCAATTCAAATACACTCTGCTTTTACGATTACTCCAATAAGACATCACTAACATAGCTGCCAATAGTACAATTTGAGAAACGAATGTTTCAAGTGTTGGGAATACCCCAAGCCAATCTACATTCACCGACACCGGAAGACCGGTTATGGATATCCAACCGGCTTCCTGAAGTGAATGGATACCTTTACCGATCAGTATCAATGCCAATAGCATAATCACCCAGGCTGAATACCGAAACAACTGCCTTACGGGAATCTTTTTAGAATACCTTACAAACAGGATAGCAAACAGTGCGATCAATACAAAAGCAGCTAAAACCCCCAGTCCTATTGATGACTGATTAGCGGATTGAGTTTCCAGACTAATAGCCTGTAAAAATAAAATTGACTCAAAAGCCTCACGAAACACTACCATAAAAGAGAAAAAGGCAATACCCAACATTTTGTCTGCTTTAAGCTGTTTACCTATTTTTTCTTCAATAAACATTTTCCACTTTTTGGCGTGCGAATGGTCATGTAACCAAAACCCTACAAAGGCCAATACGATCACTGCCACCAGCGAAATCATTCCTTCCATGACTTCTCTGTTTTTACCACTTATCCCGATTACCCAGTCGGATAAAAACCACCCCCCAACTCCAAAAATAACTGCGGTTATCCATCCCCCGTGTACCCATAAGGCAGCCTTATTTAATCCTGATGAACGTATCAGGGCGAGTATCAGGGCCAGGATTAAAAATGCTTCCAATCCCTCTCGTAGCATGATAGAAGCAGATAAGGCAAAAGAAAGCCAATAAGTAAGCTTTTTATCCTGCATCAATTTCCCGGCCTGATCTATCATGTCAAGGCCATTGTTGATTTCTGTCTCCACCTTTGACTTTCCGGCTTTTTGCTCTATTACTTGTCTGACTTTAAACATTTGCTGCTCCAGTCTTGCCGTAAAAGCAGGGTCATTGGCCTTCAGCCTCGATTCAGAAGGCTCAATACCTTCCAGGTAGGCTGCCAGGGCATCTTCACGAGCAGAAGAATAATTCCCTGTAGCATAATTTTGCAGGGCATTTTTTAAATAAGTCTTTGCCCTATCCAATGTGGGTGCCCGGCTAACATCCCTTGGAGATTGTGTTCTAAGAGCGGCAAGGGATAATTTTGCGTTTTTGTTATCCGACTCAAGACGTTTTAACAATTCCACATCGGATAGAGTGGCTACCTCCTGAAGATTTACATGTGCGCTCGCCTGCTCAAACTCCTGTTGCAAACCGGATTCATTATCATCTTCGGTTTCAAACCGTAGTGATTTTATGTAAAATGCCAGATCCCAAATTTCCTCATCGGTTAGGCTTTCAAAACTTTGCATAGCAGTTCCTTCCACTCCCAGTTTTATGGTATTGTAGGCCTGAAAGGGTGCGATTTCCTGCATCAGGGTATCGTTTAGAAAATTAGTAGGAGCTGGCACTAATCCAGCAGCTAGTTTGCCATCTCCGGCTCCCCTGGCCCCGTGGCAGGGGGTACAATTCTGTACATATAAAATTTCCGCGTTTTTGAGGTTAGGCCATGTAAGAGGTGCAGTTTTAAACCCTGTCACCTCTATAATATCTTGCCTGGATTTCCCTGCTACTGTGGTTATATCCTCATGGGGAGCCTTTTGGTCTATAAGGCTTTTTAATTTTTTTAATACGGCTAAAATATTGGCCTTCTCATTATCATTTAACTCACTGTTTTTGATAAGCCCGATTACTTTATCGCTGAATTCTTGCATTTCTGCATATTCTCCATCATTTATCACTTTTCCATTTTGTACTGCTGCGGTATAATCCCTTGAAATGTAGTCCAGCAAATGAATGGTGGTTTGAATATCTTTTTTTATCTCATTTCCAAAAACATTGGAAGGACAAAACCAAGTCAATATGACGACTGTTATAAATATCTTTAATAGGTTACTCATTTATTGATCTATGTTATTCAGATGTGTTGCAGATACACTTCTTATCTATTAGAATCGGTTTAAAACTTCATTTTCTGTATTCTTATCGCATTTAAAATAGCCAGAAAGGCCACACCTACATCTGCGAATACGGCTTCCCACATAGAGGCCATACCAAATGCCCCCAGAATCATTACTATTAATTTTACCCCAAAGGCCAATGCAATATTCTGCCAGACTACCTTCCGTGTAGAACTACCTATTTTTATGGCCTTTGCAATCTTTGATGGTTGATCCGTCTGGATAATCACATCTGCGGTTTCAATAGCAACATCACTTCCTAAACCTCCCATAGCTATGCCTACATCGCTTACTGCCAAAACGGGTGCATCGTTGATCCCGTCACCGACAAAAGCAATATTGGCTGATGGGTTTTTCTTCATCTCCTCTACTTCGTGTAGCTTGTCTTCGGGAAGTAAGCCGCCTTTGGCTTGCTCGAGCCCCAGTTCAAGCCCCACCTTTTCGGTAATAGAAGGCTTGTCGCCCGATAACATAATGATTTTCTTAATGCCGGCATTATGCATTCCTCTAATGGCTTCTACAGCATCTTCCTTTAATTGGTCAGCAATCGTGACATAGCCTGAAAACTCATTGTCAATGGCAATCATTACGATGGATTCTACGATGGTATCAGTATCAGGTGGGACATTAATACCATGAGCTGTCATTAACGCTTTATTACCGACTAAAACTGTTTTATTGTTGACTTTACCTTTTAATCCTTTTCCCGCTATTTCGCTAACCTCAGAAGCGATGTGATTCTGTCTCTTTAAATCATACTCCAAAATGGCACGGGCTATTGGATGAGTGGATTGCCCTTCCAACGCCAGCAGATACGCCATCATTTCATTTTCGGTAATTGCCACTGGTTTGATTTCCTTGATCTTAAACACCCCTTTAGTAACCGTACCCGTTTTATCCATGACCACCGTATTTACCTTGGTCATTGCATCAAGAAATGATGCCCCTTTAAACAAGATCCCGTTTCTTGATGCCGCTCCCAGGCCCCCGAAATATCCAAGTGGTATGGAGATGACCAAGGCACAAGGACAAGAAATTACCAGAAATATGAGCGCACGGTATAACCAATCTTTGAATACGTAGCTCTCTACAAAGAAGTAGGGCAGTACGGTAAGGCAAATGGCAAGAAACACCACAATGGGCGTATAAATGCGAGCAAACTTCCTGATAAAAAGCTCAGTTTTGGATTTTCTTGCAGTGGCATTCTGTACCATATCCAAAATCCGGGCAATTGAACTGTCGTTAAATTCTTTGGTCGTTTCCAGCTCTATCACGCCTTCCAGATTAATGCTTCCCGCAAAAACCTTATCGCCTTTGTGGATGGTGTCGGGTTTGCTTTCCCCGGTAATGGCTGCAGTGTTAACGCTGGCCTTTTCAGATATAAGCGTACCGTCCAGTGGAATTTTTTCTCCTGTTCGCACCTGAACTTTTTCCCGGACTTGTACGGTTTCCGGATTTACGGCTACAAAATCGTTATCCCTATATACCAAAGCTGTATTGGGCCGTACATCGAGCAGGGCCTTTATATTGCCTTTGGCCCGCCTGACCGCAGCATTTTGAAAAAGTTCACCGACAGCATAAAACAACATGACGGCTACACCTTCCGGGTATTCGCCTATGGCAAATGCTCCCAGCGTAGCAATGGACATCAGGAAGAATTCGGTAAAAAAATCACCTTTGATTATGCTTTCCCAACCTTCCCTGATCACAGGGAGCCCAACCGGAATGTAAGCCACAATGTACCAGGCAACACGTATCCAACCCTGGAAGAATGGGAACACATTAAAGTAATCGAACGAGATACCAACGATGAGCATTGTAAAACTTAAAATTGCCGGAGCAAAAGTTTTAAATTTCGTTTCGCTTGATGAACCCTCAGATGCCTGTTTACTTTTAATGTCTCGCAGCTGTACTTTTTTCTTTTTTAACATTACCCACATCTTATTTACTACATTTCTTACAAATTCCAGTAACTACGAAATCAGAATTCTCTGCTATATAGCCCTCAGGTAAATTTATTTTCGGAATTTTATGATTGGTTAAACAGACAGTTTCATCACATACTGAACAATGAAAATGAAGATGTAAATCTTTTCCTACTTCACATTCACACCCCTCTTCACACAAAGCATACTTGGGCACACCTGTACCATCATCAATACTATGCACCATGCCGTTTTCTTCAAAAACTTTTAATGTTCTATAAAGTGTAGTTCTATCTGACTTTTCAAAAGCTCTATATAGTTCGGTAAGGCCAACCGCAGCCTCCCGATCCAGCAGATACTCCAGCACCAGCAGCCGCATGGCTGTTGGTTTTATCTTATGCATTACAAGATTTTCTTCTAATTCTTTTATTGCGCTCATAATGTATTTTTTCTAAGTATCACTTGTGTAAACTGCACTTTTAAGACCTCACTAATTCCCGGGATGAAGGACGCCAAACCAACCTCTTTTGTAGAAAAATCTCCCGTAGCACTTAGCAAACATGCAATGGATTCTCCACCATTAAAATGCTTGAGCGTGGCATTCATTACTACCTGAAATTCCCGTTCACCTGTTATAATTTTAATAGGCCAGTTAAACGATATAGGCGAATGAGACTGGCTAATAAAATCATCCACCGGAATCCTCCCGGAAAAAGCGATTCTTGATGCATCGTTTGAAAGCTGACTTATCTGTTCACTTAACAACTCATGACCAGCATCCAGGCTTTTCAGGTTAAGCTTACCTGAAATTTCTTTTGTGTCATAGTCCAGTTGAATCAACAGTTGATGACTTTCTACAATAACCTGCTCGTCATCTACTTCAGCAACCATTACAATATGCCCTTCAGTAGTCCTGTAAAGCGTTTGACCTTTAACCACAAAGGAGTTGAAGGCAATTAGCAGAAGTATAAACCACTTGATTTTCATCATTAACGAACGTTTAAATTTTCTTCTATATAGTCGAGTGCCTCAGGTATATCCAATTCACGTGTACCGTTGCCGGTGCGAACAAAAAAATGAGAACGGTCGTTATCATGAAGATAAACCGGGTAACCAGCTCTTTTGATAGCGAGGTAACAGAATTCATACATCTCGATCGTGTAAAAAGAAATGGCTACCAACGTACAGAAATTAGTTCCCAGCTTATTGGATATTAGTTCCATAATGTATTGCTCAAAACCATCTCTGCCAGGTTTTTTTAGCGTGGCATAATCTTCCTGTAAGCCTCGTAGTTGTCCATCATCATCAATACCGATGAACAGATGCCCACCCTGGGTGTTCATAAACCCAACTATTGTCTTGGCTACTACCGTTTCCAGTGCCTTATTCGGCTTGAATTGGTGTAAGTCCCACCTCAAAGTAGATTTAAATTCTACCTGCTGGTTTTCTCCCGCAGCTATAAGCTCCTTGATCTCCTCCAGTTTATCTCTTTTCCCGGTAAGCTGAAATATTTTTTGTCTGACCATAAAAAGAAGTGCGAGGGTAACACCTAACAATCCAAAGAGCAATTTGGTAATCACCTGATCTACATCCCACGATCCAACAGCCTGCTGATAGGAAGTAAGTAGCCAGGCCCACCAATTTCCCTGGTCTCCCTGCATATCGTACATGTGCAGTGAAATAACCACCGGCTGTAGTAACAATATGCCTAAGACCACCCCAATGATTATATAGTAAAATAACCTCTTTTTTTTTTCTTCTTGTTAGTTTTGGAGCCACAGGTGCCACATTTAATGTGAAGACACCTGCGACCCTATACCTATTTCTTCCTGTTTTGAAGAACTTTCTTCTTTTGCTCAAATTCTTCATCGCTGAGCTCCCCTTGGGCATAGCGCTCTCTTAGTGCCTCCATGGCTTTATCCTTGCTTCTTCTTTGCCCGGGTGTAGGGTATGGAATCAGAAATATCCAAAATATGAGGATCAGCCATAGGATCCACCAAATCCAGTGCATTCCTCCGAAATACCAATCATGCATCATAACTATAAGTTTTTAGGGTTTAACAATTTATTTTAATTCAATTTCCTTTTTCATTCACAATTACAGGTGACTTACCATCGGTAACGATGATTTTTGAATTCTTTGAATTGACCAGGTCACGAGTGATCTCAAGGCTCTTGTATTTGATTAACAGATCATTTAGCGTAGAGTTGATAATGGCCTGTTGTTTCTTAATGGCCTCAGCCTCAATCAAGAGACGTTCAGATTCTTTCTTTTGCTTTTCAATATTGAAGTCTATTTGCATACGCTCGGTAACAATGGCTGTTTCTTTTTCTTTCCGCTGTTTCTCCAATTCAAAGTCAAGCAAATTCCGTTTGGTTTCATTCTCAATTTTGGTTCTCTTGGCTATCTCTTCTGCGTTGAGTTGCGCCTCAATCGTTTCTACCACTGCCTGAGGTAAATCCACCTCCTTAAGCATGACCAAATCCATGGCAAAACCGTATTTACCAATCACCGCATTCATCTTTTCTTTGACGGTGTTTTCAATGGTGTTTCGTTCGGTAATCAGCTGAGTAGCCCCGAAATCAAGGCCCGTTTGTCTGAGGATTGTGATTAAGTTATCCTCAATGACGGTTTCCTGATAACCGGCACCAAAATCCTGATAGATGCGAATGACCGAATCAGGTATGATGTGGTACAATATGGTTATTTCAGAAGTTACCTCTATTCCTTCTTGAGTGTGGAAATTGAGTTCTCTGGAATAGTTGATAATCCGCGTATCAAACCGTTCTATCTTTCGCCCAATAAACCCCATAAAATGATGAGGGCCCGGTTTCATCACACCGGGTTTTACCTTACCAAAATGCACATCCACACCAACTTCACCCGGTCTTACAATAGCACATCCCTGAAACAGCATAAACGCTATCATCATGGGAAGAATGATTTTTATATTCTTCATAATACATTTATTTATGTTTCAAACTGTCATTACATTCCTGGCACCACTTCCCCTGCAATACACTGTCGGCAGTAGCCAGAAAACGATGGCCGTTTTTACATTGCCATCTGAGTGGCGTTTTGGAATTTATATATTCTTCAGAAAGACAAGTACCTCCCTTTGTAGCAGCCAGTGCTTTCATCCTTTCTATCCCGTGAGGCCTATTGTTAGCACAGAATGGGCACCAGCTTTTTCTTATCTTTACACTGAAGGGAGTAGCCTGCCAGCGATGGCCTTCAGCACATTGCCACCACAGTTTTGATTTGCTGTTTATGTACAAATCGGATAGACAAAGCCCTCCTCTTTTTCGGGCCAGATATTGCATTTCTTCAATTGGACTTGACATATCTACTTCATATCAAATCTTTTAATAGATTTTCCAGTCTTGATCCGATAAGCATCATCTATTTCTGAAACGTAAATAATGCCATCGCCCGGTTCAGGTGTTTGAGCCTTGCCACAGATGAGTTGAATGGCTTTATCCGTTTCCTCATTTTGGCAGACCAGTTCCAGCTTAACAATCGGGCTATCGGTAAAATGAAAATCCAATGATGGAGATGCATCAGGATCTTTATGAGCTCCGGTACCTTCTCCTTTGGATAGGGTTACACTTTCAAATCCTGCATCTCGCAGCGATTTAACTACTATCTGTACTTTTTTAGGTTTTATAAATGCTTTTATTTCTTTCATGTGTATGTGTTTAATTCCAACGGTCACATGGAATTCGCGATAAACTTATTCATACTTGGTTGGTATGTTAAGGACTCTAAGTTTATGCTCATTTCATGTGTTTGTTTTTTATAATTTAATATTTGAGAGTTGGCAGTTAGCAAATGACATTTACCAACTGCCCTTGCCTAATCAACTAAATCAATGACTATGAGAAGTCTGGCTTTTCTTCATTTCAGAGATCAGATAGTAGGCGTTATTCCATGCCACCTGAGCACCGTCAGGAAGTGGCTCCAATAATTTGATCTCTACCCAACCATCTTCGGTGATACCTGTGCGCACTTCTATGGCTTTAAACGCCCATTCGGTCTTTCCTTCTTCTTCATGCGCTTCTGCCATGAAAATGTACGGCTTTCCTTCTTCCTCTATAAGCGCGCTTTCAGGTAAAGCCTTTACAGGGTTATTTCCCGTGCGAATTTTCCCATTGATGTACATGCCGGGAATAAGAAAATCCTCTTTTTGATCTATTTCCGCATGCACATGGACTGCTTTAGGGTTTTGCTCAAACTGCTTCCCAACAGAATAAATTTTGGCAGTTAGGGTATTTCCTGGAACTGACTCCACAGTAAAGGATACTTTTTGTCCTTTTTTCACTTTGTGGACATCCTTTTCAAACACCATCAGGTCAGCATGGATGTGGTCAGTATTGACAATCATAAACATCTCGGTTTGCGGGTCTACATATTGCCCAACTTGGACTTCCACTTTTTCAATGTAACCATCAATAGGGCTTACTACAGGCACATACTGATAAATATCACCACTTTGGACTTTCTCCACGTTGAGGCTAAGCTGCCTTAACTGTGCTTCGTAGCCCTTCACTTCTCCTTTCATGGCCTGATAGTCCGCCTGAATTTGCTGATAGGTTTTTCCGGAACCCACTTCCTCTTCGTACAACCTTTTCTGCCGTTGGTTTTCCTTCTCCAGAAACTGTAGTTGACTGTATGCCCGCACATAATCTGTCTGAAGTTTGCTTAGGTTTGGGTGTGAGAGATACGCCAACACCTTACCTTTGTTTACTTGATCGCCCTCAATCACCTTGATGGAGGTAACATTAGCGCCCAATATGGCCGTAACAGTTGCTTCATGCTGTGGTGGTACCTCCAACTGGCCGTTGGCTTCCACCACGCCCGAGAGAGCCCGGGTTGACAGGGTATCTACCTTAATACCCAAACTTTCAAATTTCATATCAGAAAGGTGAAGCTCGGCCATTCCTTCTTCACTATGTTCTCCTTCTTCGCCTTCATGTCCGCCTTCTTCACCTGCGTGTCCAGCCTCGCCCTCATTGTGTTCTTCGTGAGATGCTTCACTGGAGCTCTCAGCCGACTTGCTGCCGCAGCCCGTAAATACCGATACCATAAGTACCAGTGCCACTATATATATGATTTGCTTTTTCATTGTGCTTCTATTTTTATATCTGATGATCAGTTTACTTTTAGTTTGATGTTCTTAAGTAGTATTCCAATTGGTAGCGGCTATCCAGGTAACTACCAAAGGCATTCCAGGAATCAACTTCTATGCGAATGGCATCCCGGATATTTTGCAGGAAGGTCACATAATCAATAGCCCCTTCCCGGTAAGCCAAAATAGCTCCGTCCCGTTGCTCCTGAGCCAGCGGTAGTGCCTCATCCCGGTAGTAGTTCCATGAATTGAGCCACTTCAGGTATTGTTCTCTCATGTTCTGATAGGCGGCATTCAGTTCCAACTGGTTTTGGCGCAGGTTTTGACCGGCAATATCCCGTTGGATTTTGGCCGACTGTGTCCTGCCCAGCTCAGGTCCGAAAAACAAAGGGATTCTGACACCTACCTGGTACTGATAAAATCCAGATTGCCCGGCAATCTGCTGTCGCCCATACTGCCCCTGTAATTGAGGCAAGAACTGCGAACGCCTCTCTTTTATGGTGGCATCCGCTACATCTACCTGTTGCTTTGATACATTCAGCAAAGGATGGTTCATCAATGAATCAGCTACATAATTGAGCGGTTCGTCCAATTGACTGGTTGGGACATCCGGTACGGTATACAGCGTGTCATTGGCAAACCAAAGGTTCAGGCGCTGTAAGGCACTCAGATAATCCCGATATGCCTGCTCTTTTTGTATCTGTACCTGATTGGCCTGGTTGGAAGTAGCCAGATATTCCAGTTTAGATGTGGCTTCCGTTTCCAAGCGAATCCTGGCCGCTCTTTCAATATCTGCAAATACCGAATCCAACTGTTCATAAACCTGGTAGTTGTTTTTTGTAGCATATACCATGGCCCAAGCCTGGCTTACTTCCCGCTCCAGTTCAATGACGGATAGGTCAAGTGCCTTCTCGGCAAGTGCTACCCGTTCTTTTTGCAATTTCAGCCTTGGGGCTATTCCAAACACATCTATCTGTTGTTGTTGAATTCCAAATTGTGTGTAAACTCCATCAGAGCCATTGCCCACTTCTTCCTTTCCGGTAAATACCTGCGTATTCCCAAAGTCCCAGGCTGTTTTCTTAAGCACTTCCTGGTTTTCTATTTCTAGTCTTGCCGATTGGATTTTCGGATAGCTTTCTACCGCACGTTTTCTGGCCTGCTCCAGCGTGATCGTTGGCAAACTGTCTTGTGGTTGTTGTTGGTTTTGGGCATTGGCCAAGGCAGGCAGCCCGAATAGACCTCCACAAACCAGCAGTACAATAATCACGTTGGCATTTGGCCCTTTCAGGCTTTTTCTTTTGTCACTTCTGCTTTCCACAAAAGTGTAAAGTACCGGAAGCACCACCAATGTGAGCAGTGTAGCTGTAAGCATTCCGCCAATTACCACTGTGGCTAAAGGTCTTTGTACCTCAGCTCCGGCAGAACCTGAAAATGCCATCGGTAAGAAGCCGAATATATCTGTAGTAGCCGTAAGCATGATCGGCCTGATCCTTTCTTTGGTACCGGTAAGAATACGGTCTCTGATGCTGGTGACCCCTTCTTCTTTCAGGGAATTGAATCGGTTGATCAGTACCAGCCCATTTAACACTGCTACCCCAAATAAAACGATAAAGCCTACACCTGCCGAAATACTAAATGGCATCCCGCGCAACCATAGCGCAAAAACACCTCCAATGGCAGCCAGGGGAATGGCCATATAAATCATAATAGATTGTGAAAATGACTGTAAGGCAAAATATAGCAGCACAAAGATTAGGAAGAGTGCGATAGGCACAACGATCTGCAGCCTGCTTTTGGCCCGTTGAAGATTTTCAAATTCACCTCCATAAGTGATATAGTAACCGGGTGCGAGATCAAGCTCTGCATCTAATTTTTCTTGTATATCCGTTACTACCGACTCTACATCACGCCCTCTGGTATTGACACCCACATAGGTCCTGCGGAAAGTATTATCACGGGAAATCTGCATGGGGCCTGGCACATAATTAATGTCAGCTACTTCTTTAATAGGTACTTGTGTACCATCGGGCAGGTCAATATATAAGGTACGTAAGTCATCAATGCTCCTTCGGTGTTTTTCATCAAAGCGGATGACCATATCAAATCGCTTTTCTCCTTCAAAAATCACCCCGGCCACTCCTCCGGCAAAGGCGGCACTCACGTATTCGTTCAGCTTTTGAATGTCCAGTCCATACTGGGCAATCTTTTTACGGTTGTAACGAACGGTCATTTGAGGTAAACCAGAAGTTCGTTCCGGATTTACATCACCCACACCCGGAATAGTCTGGATGATTTCCGCCATTTGCTCAGCTTTTTGGGCAAGTACATCTAAATCTTCACCATAGAGTTTGACAGCCACATCTTCACGCACGCCAGTCAACAACTCATTAAAACGAAGCTCTACAGGCTGGCTGAAAACAAGGTTGACACCTGTCAGTTTTTCATCCAGCATTTCCTTTATCTCTGCAATGAGTTCTTCTTTTGTTTCTACTGTTGTCCATTTGTCCATATCCTTTTCCAGGATGATAAACATATCGGCTATGTCCATCGGCATGGGGTCGGTAGGAATATCGGCCACACCGATTCTGGCTACAGCAGTTTTTATTTCAGGAAAGTTGTCCAGAAGAAGCGTTTCAATTTTAGTAGAAACATCAATGGCTTCACTCAATCCGCTTCCAGGACGTATCAAAGCCTGCATGGCGATATCCCCTTCATCCAGCTGGGGTACAAATTCTCCGCCCATACGTGAAAAAATGAATCCTGAAAGCCCTAGTAACACAACAGCAACAATGATGACAATAGTCTTGAACCTTAAAGCACCTTTAAGCAATGGCAAATAAGCCCATTGGATTCCCCCAATAATTCTATCACTGACTTTTTCCAGCCATCTTTCAAACTTTCCAAACCAGTTCTTTTTGTTCTGGATGGGCTTCATAAATAAAGCTGACATCATAGGAACGTAAGTGAGGCAAAGGATAATGGCACCTATCATGGCAAAACCGAAGGTATAGGCCATAGGCTGGAACATTTTACCCTCAACCCCGGTGAGGAAAAGAATAGGAGCGAAAACAATCAGAATGATTATCTGTCCAAAAAATGCTGATCCCATCATGGTACTTCCGGCATCATAAGCCACTTCATCCATTACGCCCTGATTGAATTTGATTTTACCCGAGCGAATCCGCTTCTGGATTTCGTATACCGTACCTTCAATAATGATCACTGCCCCATCAATGATAATCCCAAAGTCAATAGCCCCCAGGCTCATGAGGTTGGCCCAGACATTAAACTGCTTCATTAGAATAAAGGCAAATAGCAGAGAAAGAGGAATGGTGGTTGCTGTGATGATACCCCCTCGCACACTCCCCAGCAATATTACAAGGGCGAATATCACAATGAGGGCTCCTTCCAAAAGATTTGTTTTTACTGTACTGGTAGTTCTTTCAATCAGGGAACTACGATCAAGAAATGGTGTTATTTCCAAGCCTTCAGGCAAAGACTTCTGCACTTTTTCCATGCGCTCCTGCACATTCTGGATCACCGAGTTAGGGTTTGATCCTTTCAACATTAACACCATTCCACCTACAGCTTCCTGGCCATCCTGGGTGAATGCTCCATAGCGGACCTGATTTCCAAAATGCACCTTTTCAACTACATCGCCAATAGTGATAGGAATGTTGTTTTCATTCCGTACCAGAATATCCCGAATATCGTCAAGCGAACGCACAAGACCTTCTCCACGAATGAAGTTGGCCATGTTGTTTTTCTCTATATAAGCCCCTCCAGTATTTACATTATTGCGCTGAAGGGCTTCAAAAACTTCTGAGATGGATACATTAAGGGCATTAAGTTTTTCTGGATTGATAGCGATTTCATATTGCTTGATCTTTCCACCAAAGGCATTGACATCCACCACACCATCTACTAATGTCATTTGCCGTTTTACTATCCAGTCTTGAATGGTTCGCAACTCTGTAGGGGTATAGACTGTATCATATCCTGGCTTAGGCTTGATGGTATATTGGTAGATTTCACCGAGTCCCGTGGTTATAGGCCCCATAGACGGGCTGCCAAATTTCTCAGGGATTTTATCCCTTACCTCATTAAGCTTTTCCTGCACCAGTTGCCGGGGTTTGTATATCCCCATATCATCTTCAAATACGATAGTAACCACGGAAAGACCGAAACGGGATACTGAACGGATTTCTGTAACGCCCGGCAGATTCCCCATGGCTAATTCCACCGGGTAAGTGACGAATTGTTCTATATCTTCTGTGGCCAGGTTTTGAGATACAGTCATTACCTGCACCTGATTGTTGGTGATATCAGGTACTGAACCCAAATTGACCGTGTACATGGAGTAGATACCTACTCCGATGAGGGCCAGCGTAAGCAAGCCCACAATGAATTTATTCTTTATTGAAAAAGAAATGATTTTATTGATCATACGACTTTAAATTATTTAACATGGAAAATGAAAAAGTGAAGAAGCCTCACGATCATGGCTACCAATAGAATTGCACTTATAAGCGCAATGAAAAGCCACTTCAGCACCAGTTTCAGTGTGATTTTCTTCCTTCTCCTTTTCCTTTTTTTCTTTTTGTGTTTATTCAGTTTTTTCAAGCTGTACAAATAGAATTGAACATGAATAAAGGGATGCCTCTGAAAAAGGCACATGAAGGGATGTTTAGCGAGCTATCAGGATGATTAAAGACCTTGCATCTTGACACAAGACTTTATTGGTCAGACATACTGATCCTTCTAAACGCGGGAAATTATGACATTGGAGGTTTAAGAAAACCAGAGATATCAGCGTTGCTGAAATCCTGAAAATAAGAAGTGTAAACCGCAGGTAATTTCACGAGGTGCGTGAAATCAACTCCGGCTGCTGATACGAAGTGTACGTGACAGCAATGGCAAACGCATAACGGGGAGCATCCGTCCCAATCGCTTTGGTGCTCGTGGTTATGATTCCCATCAGTGCTGCTAATAACTGAAACATTATCCTTTGTATTGTCTAAAGGTAGTGTGTCAGCACATGCTAGCCCAGCCAGGGCCATAAAGTAAAAACTCAATATGTAGCACGTGATTTTCATTGAATGCAAATATACGAATAAATGTAATGCAAGGGTATTGCAAAGTTCAATCAGGAGTTTGACCGAATTGTCAAACTCCTGACTAAACCTGAGAATCTTAAATCATCATATAAACTCAGCATTAAAACCAGCCTTTTGAACTGTTTTCTTTACTTCCTCCGCATTGAGGTTTGAAGTTTCAACAGTGAGCACACGGTTTTCACTTTCAAGATCGACTTCCCATTTTTGAATGTCCTTTTCCTCATTCAGGAATGGTGTTACTTTACCAAGGCACCCACTGCAATTGATGTTTGTTTTAAATTTTAAAGTATCCATTGTTAGTCTATTTAAAGTTTGAAAATTTGATTCTTAGATTTTAGTTGTTTTCAGTCGCAAACTATTGGCTACTACAGATACTGAACTAAATGCCATTGCCATACCAGCAATCATCGGATCGAGCAAGAAGCCATTGATAGGATAAAGCAGGCCTGCCGCGATCGGAATACCAATTACGTTGTAAATAAATGCCCAGAAGAGGTTCTGGCGGATACCCTTTACCGTTCTGGTAGAGAGCTTCAGTGCTTTCGGAATGGACTCCAAATCTGAGGTGATTAGGGTCATTTTAGCCACATCTATCGCAATGTCCGAGCCGTGCCCCATGGCGATACTTACATCAGCCTGGGCTAAGGCATGGCTGTCGTTGATGCCATCACCTACCATGGCTACTATCTTTCCTTTGGATTGTAGTTCTTTCACAAAATCAGCTTTGTCGGAAGGCAACACCTCGCCTTTAAAATCGGTAAGGCCAACCTGATGAGCCACTGCCCTGGCCGTTTGGTTGTTGTCCCCAGTGAGCATATATACCTCTACCCCATTCTTCTTTAATTTTTCAATTGCTGATTTGGAAGTGGCCTTGATCTTATCGGCTATGGCCAATACCGCCAACACTTCCTGATCATCCGAAAAGAAGACCACTGTTTTGGCTTCATCCTGCCACTCGTTTGCTTTTTGCCCGGTACTTTCAGGAATATTTATCTGGTTTTCCCGCATCAGTTTATTATTTCCGATGTAGTAAGTCTTACCTGCATTGTCGGTCGCTTTCACACCTTTTCCGGTGATGCTGTCAAAGTCTTTCAATTCTTCCGATTGCACTCCCTCTTCTTTCAGCTTTTTTACAACCGCATCGGCTAATGGATGCTCCGATTGGTTTTCAAGGGCGAGCAGCACCCCGGCATGGTAGGCTTCATGGGCTTTCTCCGTCCAAAAAAGATTAGTAACCGTAGGCTTACCCTCTGTGATGGTACCTGTTTTGTCTAATACCACCGCATTTACTTTATGACCTAACTCAAGACTTTCGGCATCTTTGATCAGAATGTTGTTTTCTGCTCCTTTACCCACACCTACCATGATGGCCGTAGGGGTGGCAAGGCCCAATGCACAAGGACAAGCGATTACCAATACAGCAACCGAGGTAAGTAATGCATGTGTAAAGGCATCATCTCCACCTACAAACATCCATACAACGAAAGTGACGATAGAAATGGCCATCACCACCGGCACGAATATTCCGGCAATTTTATCAACGAGTTTCTGAACCGGGGCCTTGCTGCCCTGAGCTTCCTGCACCATTTTGATGATTTGTGAGAGCAGCGTTTCCCCGCCTACTTTCTCGGCCTCAAACTGGAAGCTGCCCTTCTGATTGACCGTGCCGGCAAAGACTTTTTCGCCTTTGGTCTTGAACACAGGTACCGGTTCCCCGGTGATCATACTTTCGTCCACATTGGAACTGCCGGACAGTACTGTCCCATCTACCGGTATTTTCTCTCCCGGCCGCACCACAATGGTGTAGCCTTTTTGCACCGAGGCAATCGGAATCTCTTGTTCTTCGCCATTGATGATAGCCTTGAGTGTTTTAGGCTGCAAACCCATTAGTTTTTTGATGGCCGATGAGGTATTAGACTTAGCTTTTTCTTCCAGCAACTTACCTAAAGAAATGAAGGTGATGATCACGGTGGCTGCCTCGTAGTATACATGCGGGTGAATACCCCGGTTATGCCAGAACTCTGGAAACAGGGTATTGAACAAACTGAAAATAAAAGCGATTCCGGTGCTTAGTGCAACCAATGTGTCCATATTGGCTTTGCCGTGTTTGGCCTGTTTAAAAGCATTGATGAAAAAGCTCCGGCCAAACCAAAACAATACGGGAATAGTAAAAGCCAATGAAATCCATCGTCCCGGCATCCAGTCCATGTAAAACATGCCCAGAATAAAGACCGGAAGTGTCAGAATGGCCGACCAGACGGTACGGTTTTTCACATTCTGATAATGCTCACGTTGCCTCTCTGCCTGTGCTTCGCTTGGATCCTCCACATCTACGATCAGGTCATAACCCACTGATTGCAATGCGTTCCGTAAGGCATCTGGGGTCAGGGATTGGTCGTATTCAACCAAAACAGAATTGCTGGCAAAATTAACACTGGCACTGGCTACTCCCTGAGTATTATTTAGAATAGATTCCACGCTGGAGGCGCAGGCGGCACAAGTCATGCCCGTTACGGGAAACGAGTTCTTTACAATTTTCCCGTTCTTATCAGTATTCATGCTCTTTGGTTCACTAATATCTAAAGCTTCCATAAACTATTTTTTCAAGTTTGAATCCTAAATTGAACAATACAAAATTCAGAAGTGTGGAGAAGGTTTGTATTACAGAATTTGCTAAACGTTTTATACAATCGTCAGTGATTAGATATTATCCAGTGTTTTTCGCTTTAAACCCATAGTGCTTTTGAATTGTGAGGGTGTCATTCCGGTGATTTTTTTGAACTGGCTGCTCAAATGCGCAGCACTACTGTAGCCCAATTGAAAAGCAATTTGGCTCAGGGTAAGCTCGTCATAAATCATTAGTTCTTTTACGCGCTCTACCTTTTGCCGGATGATGTACTGATCAAGCGTAATACTCTCTACCGATGAAAACAGCATTCCCAGGTATTTGTAATCATAGTTGAGTTGATCGCCAATGTACTCCGCCCACTTTATATTTATCACATCTTTTGAATGATGAATTTTTTGAATGATCAAATTTTTCATTTGTTCAATCAGCCTGCTTTTACGATCATCAATCAGCGAAAATCCAATCTCTTCCAGGGCTTCGTTCAACTGCTTTTCAGCATCATTATCCAAAGATACTTCAAGCTCAATCTCCCCCAGTTCTAGGTTAGTATAAGGTATTGCAAGCCTGTCAATAATTTGCTTAACCGCTGTTATACAACGTGGACAGACCATATTTTTAACATGCAATTTTTTACTCTTCGTCATCTAAATACTGTTATGGAAATTCAATAAATAAACACTATTTTCCGTATTATGATTTATAAAATCCGGTGTTTGATGTATGAAATTGTGAGGTGTTAACGTCTTTTGTCAGAAATCTTTGTAATCAATTCTTCCATCAGTCTAATCAAAGCCTCATCCGGTTTTTTCCAATGCTCTGGTTTAGGTAAAGGTTGAGGCATCTTCTCCAGCACCTCTTCTCTAGTGAGCTTGACAATATTCACAAGGTCAGGGTTTAGTGTAATTCTTTCTTTAAAACGACTTAGATAATCCCATGTGCCCAGGCTCAGCATATCCAGTTTTTTACCGTACAGATCTAGTCTATAAAATAGGCCATCATTATTTGGAAAAGACTTCATAGGTATTTTGTCAATCACCTCTTCAAACTCTTCCAAGCCCCAAATAATATCCCAAATTTGCTTAACATCCCCACCACTAAATTTATTCAAGAATAACCTGTTTACCATATTAAATGCCCCAACCATATCTTGTGCTACACTTGGGCTTTCTTTAATGAAATCCTCAGTTGAGAGGGTCTTTTTTTTGGCTATTAGTATTTCTGTCAATGGTCCCATTAAAGAACGGTTGCATATTTTGTAAGCCACCCGGATACAGGTATTATCCAGGTGACACAAGGCATAATTGACCTGATTTTCCTTATTACCAAGTTCATCAAAGTACCAATATTTCATATTGGCTGTAACCAATTCATGTAAGCTTGCCTCTACACTTTCGGTATAACTTGATGATTTTACTTGTATATTCTGCTCCATAAGCCTGCAAAGTACATGTACCATGTGTACCCTTACAGAGGATCCTACGCTACTCCGGTAGGTGGTACATACTTTATCCAGTAATTTTTCTACTCCTTCCTGGTCAGCGTCCTGGAATTTCTTGACCATACGTTCACTAACATGTGGGGCAATATTAGTTGGGCTCTTAAATAACTCAAGCAATTCTTCAAAGGAGAGCTTTGATAATAATTCATTATCTTCCCTTTCCCTCTGCTCCCAGGCCGCCATTTTCAGCTCTTTAGCATTTTCTCTAATTCTAGGTAAGGCATCATAATACATTCTGACAACTTCTTTCTTCAGGCTTTCTGCTTCATTTTCATCTATCTCTATCAGTAGTGATTCCTTTATTGTAGCAAGTATCTGACTCCTAAGAGCCTTGCCCAGGGTTTTCTGATGTAGAAAATTCTTTATCTCAGGAAATGTTTCTTGACAGTCATCTTTAGAGGCCCTGTGTATGTAGTCATCCCAACCTTCTGATAAAAAAGCGTCATAAACTCTGATCTCCCAGCCATTACACATGACGATATATCTAACCTGCATTTCCGGGTGATTTGCATAAAGATGTGCCTGTAAATAATCGTCAAAACTCATTTCTTTCGGAGAGCCGGGTTTAGCCTCAATTATCCAAAATTTCTTTAGTTTCAAGGTAGGCACATAGTCAATTGCTACTTGCTTTCTACCTATCCTATGATATGGTTTGGAAAGTTTTAGGTTCTCTTCTCTAAGAATATCGTTTACAGTTCCTTTGGCATACCCTAAAAGACGCAAAAGAGGGGCAATGAAATCTTCTCTGATATCACTTTCCTTCCAATTTGTAAAATCCTGAGATTGCCAATCGTTAATAAATTTTTGATCAAGTATAGTCAGTTCCATTAAGGCCTAAATTTTCAAATATTTTCGTGTGATGCTATTTTTTATTATATACCAAGATTTTAGATGCCAAAAAGAAACTGAGCGTAGGATTTATTACAATAGCCAAGAATGGCGAAAGTCCAACTTCAAGCAAAGGCACTATCGGCATCTTTTCATTGTAACTCCAAAAGTCTAACTCAACTGCTACCCATTCGGCAATAAATGACACAACCCCTGCCATCATAATGACTACCGTCAGTATCTTGAGATTGAAATTACGAATCCAAAACCTATCTTTCAAAACAACGGCAACAAGGCCATATATGATAAAAGTGAGTATGACATCTCCTAAAGTGCATGCGAGGAATTAATGCTATTCATAAAGTAGTCATACTCATCATATAGACCGGCATGCAGATTTTACCAAATAAAATGTAGCACAAAGGAAGTCAGTGCTATCCAAACGATCAGTCTTTTACCAATGGAATTCATTCATAAACTAAATTCAGGATCAACTTACCAAATGGGGCTGATCCTGATTTATATTATTTACAATGCTTTCACTTTAAAAGAGACTTTGAGCTTCTCCCAAGACATAGAAACTTCAGCTTGAGCATCACCTATTTCCGTTACCGAATAGGTGAGTGATTCCTGATTTTCAGAGAGGACTTCCGGCTTTACTTTCATTCTTACTACATCTAACGATTTATCATAGTCATCACTCATGTGCTGATCCCAATTTTCGTTGATAATAAGCGTCCACTCTTTCTCTCCGGGAATGGTGAAAAACCCGTATTTACCGGCAGGTACTTTGGTGTTATTGATTTCTACATCTTCGGAAAAGTTGATAGCTGTAGCTCTGTGAGCGCCTGTCGCCCAAACTTTGTCATACTCAACGAGCCCTCCCCAAATTGTTCTCCCTCGCACACTAGGTGAAGAATAGTCAATATGCACGTGGGTATCTCCTGCATTTCCCATAGCAGAGGTCTTTGGGCTTTTGGGTTTAGGCTTACCCGTGTCTTCTGAGGTGGCACCATGAGTAGCATGGTCAGTTGTGGCTTTTTTACATCCCCTTGAAAATTGCAGGTGGATAATCTTCCACATTCCATCCTCTACCTGCATAGAAAGAGTAACTAGTCCGTCAGAATTGATCTGTTGGCCTTGCATCTCTCCCCGAATTAAATAATTACCTCTCAATAGTGCCATTTCTTTGTTAATCAAAGATTCTGCTACGTCAAGTGAGAAGGTCATATTCTGCATTTCTTCAATTTCTTTGCCCAAATGGCCATCACGATAATGCTCCCAGGAATCATCTACAGATCCTTGTTCATAAATCTTGGCTTTGGGTGAGAAAACGGCATTTAGAGGTTCCAGATTCTTATCGTTTACTGAGTTTACAAATAAGTCCAGCACATCGTTTACAGTGTTTTCCGGTTTAGCTGAATCATCACAGGCGTACATGAACGCTGTTGCAGCTAAGATTAAAGTGGTAAATAATTTTTTCATCATAGGTTATTGTTTAGTTAATCATTAAGCAATCGTAATTTTTTCATCCAGGTACACCTGCTGGATCAGGTTAAGCAATTCAACACCTTCTTTCCTTGGTCGCTGGAATGCCTTTCTTCCCGAAATCAAACCCATTCCACCTGCTCTTTTATTAATCACGGCTGTTTTTACTGCTTCAGCATAGTCCGACTCTCCAGAGGAAGCTCCTCCCGAATTGATCAAGCCTATCTTGCCCATATAACAGTTGGCTACTTGATAGCGGCACATATCAATGGGATGATCGGAAATATAGTTGCCGTACATTTCTTCAGAGGTCTTACCAAATTTCAGGTCTCTGAAACCACCATTTGTATCCGGCAGTTTTTGTTTGATGATATCTGCCTGAATGGTCACTCCCAGATGGTTGGCCTGTCCGGTAAGGTCTGCAGCTGTGTGATAGTCGTTATCTTTTGTTTTAAAGGATTCATTTCGGGTGTAACACCATAAAATGGTAGCCATTCCCAATTCATGGGCATAAGTGAAAGCATCTGAGAGTTCTCGTATTTGCCTGTTTGATTCGGGTGACCCAAAATAGATAGTTGCACCAATCGCACAAGCTCCCATGTTCCAGGCGTCCTTCACCGTCCCAAATAAGATCTGGTCATGCTTGTTCGGATAAGTCAGTAACTCGTTATGATTGATTTTTACGATGTATGGAATCTTGTGTGCATATTTTCTTGCGGTAAGCCCTAATACGCCAAAGGTAGAGGCTACACCGTTACAACCTGCTTCCAAACCAAGTTGTACAATATTCTCGGGGTCAAAGTAGTCGGGATTAGGGCCAAAAGCACTTCCGGCTGAATGTTCAATACCCTGATCCACCGGAAGGATGGATAGGTAGCCTGTTCCAGAGAGATTGCCACTGTTATACAGGCGTGAAAGTGCATTGAGTACTTGTGGATTTCTGTTGCTATTGACAAAAACATTATCCAGATAATCTGAACCAGGTAAAGTAAGTCTTGTTCTATCAATCGTTTTACAAGTATGTTGCAGAAGGTATTCTGCCTGATCTCCTAAATATTCATTTATTTTTTTCATGTGTATGTAATTTTTTTTAGTGGCCGCATGGAATTCACATCATCAGCATTCATCGCTGGTTGGTGTTTCCCAAACATGCTCATTTCATAGCATCTGATTTTTATATAGTTACTACTGTCTTATGTCATTTTTTGGCTTTTAAATCTTAAGTTCGGAATTATGAGAACGGCTACAAGCGATAACACCGTGCCAATCACCGGATAAGGCCATGAGCTACCGATTGTGTATAACCATATGCCTAACATCGGTCCCAATACCTGACCAATACTATTCACTGATGTTTGTAAAGACAGATTCGCCCCGGTATGGTTTTTATCCACCAAAGAAATCATGGTAATTAGGTTGGGAGTGACCATTGCACCTCCGATCGCAAAAATTACAATCATGGTATATACGTAGATATTGTATGTCCAAAAAGAAAAAACAATCATAGCAAAAGCAGCCAATGCAAAACCGATAAAAAGTTGTGTGTTTACAGAGATAGTTTTTGCATCTACATTGGCAAATAAAGGCTGTAAAACGGCCATAACCAGGCCACAAAGCATAAACCCAAGTCCTACCTGGGAAGTGTCAAACAAGAGAATGTCTTTGGCATAAACAGAAAACACCGTCTCAAACAAGGTTACGGCCAGTTGAAGAATTAATGAGAGAAACAATAGTAGAACAAAATCACGTTTCACATTTGACTCTGGCTTTTGGCCTGCTTCTATGATGTCAAGATTCTGTGCTTGGGGGTTTTTGAGCCAACCCATTGCCAGCAACAAAATTATTGTCCCTAATAGGGCGACTGCCAGGAATGGGATACTGAATCTATCCAGTAGCAAGTGTCCCATTCTCGTGTCCAAATGTAAATTAGTTTGTGCCAGGTAACCACCAATCATAGGCCCGGTAATCACACCTGTACTGACAGCCACCCCCGACCAGGCCAGTACTTTTCTACGCTGCATGCTATTGGTAAGGTCACTGAGAAATGCATTGCCCACAGGTATAACCGAAGACGAGAATATACCACCTAAAATACGGGCTACATACAGCATAAGCAAAGAAGTAGACAGGCCGGTTAAAACCTGCATAATAACAAAGCCTGATAACCCCATAGTGATCAGCATCTTGCGACCGAAACGGTCGGACAGTTTGCCCCATATAAAAGCAAAGAGAAGCTGAAAAAACGGGTAAATGCTGGTAAGAATTCCAATGTGATAGTTGATATCCTCTTCAGCCACAATGCCGGATTTTAATGCCAGCCTTTCCGTATAGTAGGGCAAAACGGGAAGCAATACACCATATCCGCTCATAACTACAAAAATACTCAGCAGGATAATGATGATCCTGCCAAGGATTTCGCGATTACCCATTATTTGTTACCGATTTTCTTTTTCAGTAGCTGTGCATTGATCGCCACTATGATCGTACTCAAACTCATAAAAACCGCACCAACTGCCGGACCTAAAACGAAACCAGATGTGTAAAGCACCCCTGCTGCCAAAGGAATTGCAACAGTGTTATAACCGGTAGCCCATATCAGGTTTTGAATCATTTTGTTGTAAGTGGCCTTCCCAAATAAAATCAGGTTGGCTATATCCTGCGGGTTGCTGTTTACCAAGATTATGTCGGCTGTTTCGGCTGCTACATCGGTTCCTGAGCCTACCGCAATACCCACATTGGCTTGTGCCAGAGCAGGCGCATCGTTCACACCATCACCGGTCATGGCGACAAACTCGCCCTTAGACTGAAGCTCTTTTACTATTTCCACTTTTTGATGTGGCAGTACTTCTGAATAGTAGCCGTCTAGGCCTAGTTCTTCACTTACTGCTTTGGCGACTGTTTCATTGTCACCGGTGGCCATCATCACTTTGATGTTGTTGTTTTTGAACACTTTAATTGCCTCGGCACTTTCCGGTCTGATCTCATCTGCCAGGGCGATGTACCCGGCCAGTTTATTATCCACGAGAACAAAAACGACTGTCTCGGCTGCACTGCTGTAGGCACCATCAGGTATGGAAATATGCTCATCTTTCAGATAGCCGGGGCTCACTACTTTCACATCTTTCCCTTCCACTTTTGCTTCAACCCCTTTACCGGTAATGGCATTGAAGTTTTCAGGCTTGGGAACCGCAATGTCTTTCTCTTTGACTTTTTTAATGATGCCAACGGCAATAGGATGCTCCGAACTTTGCTCTAATGCACTGGAAAGCCTCAGTAATTCATCTGGTTCAAATTGCTGATCTACCGCCTCTACACGGGTAACACCAAAATCACCTTTAGTTAGTGTTCCGGTCTTATCAAAAACAAGGGCCGAAATCTTTCTGGATTCCTCAAATGCCGTTCTATTGCGTATCAATAATCCATTCTGAGCAGAAACTGCTGTGGATATGGCTACTACTAATGGTATGGCCAAACCTAATGCATGAGGGCAGGCAATAACCATCACCGTCACCATTCTCTCCAGGGCATAGACAAATGGAAAACCTAAAAACAACCAGGTAGCCAGCGTCCCAAAGCCTATCGCTAATGCGATATAGGTAAGCCACTTGGCGGCACGGTCTGACAAATTTTGCATTTTTGACTTAGACTTTTGCGCCTCTTGTACCAGCGTAATTACTTTATTAAGGTAGCTGTCTTTGCCGGTATGCTCCACCTTTACTTTGAGTGAACCATTGCCATTGAGCGAACCTCCGATTACTTTATTCTCCATACCTTTTTTGACAGGTTTGGATTCCCCGGTCAGCATAGACTCGTTCAGATAGCTTTCCCCCTCTACGATAATACCATCAGCCGGAACTTTTTCACCAGGTTTGATCAGGATAATATCTCCTTTTTGCAGGTCTTCCAGCTTCACATCTTCTACAGCATCGCCTTTGACCCTGTGGGCCTCAGAAGGCATCATACTTACCAACAATTGCAGCGCTTTTGAAGCTCCCAGAACCGACTTCATTTCCAGCCAGTGGCCCAGTAGCATGATATCAATTAGGGTGGCCAGTTCCCAGAAGAAATCCTCCCCTTCAAGGCCGAAAACTGTTGCGGAACTATAAAAATAGGCTACACTGATGGCCATAGAAATTAAAGTCATCATGCCTGGGACACCCTCCTTCAGCTCATTCTTTAACCCTTTCAGAAAAGGCCAGCCCCCATAAAAATAAACGATGGTAGAAAGCCCGAACAAAATGTACGCATTGCCCGGCAGCAGCCATTCATAGCCAAAAAAGCCCTGGATCATGGGAGAAAAGACCAAAATCGGAATCGTCAAAACAAGGGATATCCAAAAACGCTTTTTAAAATCCTCAATCATCATTTTGTGATGGTCATGGCCCATTTCTCCATGTCCGGGGTTATGACCGGAATGATCACCATGTCCCCCATGAGATGAATGATCCATCGCCTTCTCATGACCGTGTTTGGATTTTTCTGCTAAGGAATCTTTCACCACTTCTTTCTTATCTCGTGCCTCTTCTTTGGAGGTATTGCTGTGATGATGGTGCTCGTGATTATGTCCTTTGTGATTTTCCATATTTACAAAATTTAGATGTTGGGGTATTCCAGGTTAAGTTTTTCAAGTTGATCAGCTAAAATTTTCGCTGCGGTATAATTACGATACCAACGCTTGTCTGCAGGGATGATATGCCAGGGCAAGTGGTCGCAGGTATTCAGTATGGTATGGTACACCTCCCGATAATCATCCCATTGGTTGGGTACGAGTTCATCTTCTTTGGCATATTTCCAGCGTTTGTGTGGTTTTGTTTTCCGATCTTCTATACGCTTTACCTGCTCATCAGCTGAGATATGCAAGTAAAACTTTAAGATCAAAGTATTATTTGCGAGCAGGTGATGCTCCAATTCGTTAATCAAATTGATGCGATGCTCCAACACATCCTCTGACAAGCTTTTGTTTGTCGCTGGCACCAAAATGTCTTCATAGTATGATCGGTTAAATACCTTGATCATCCCTTTCTCAGGAAAGTGGGGATAAATGCGCCACAAAAAATCGTGTTTGAGCTCGTCAGCTGTAGGCTTTTTAAAAGAAGTAACCTGCACACCTTGCGGGTTCATACCACTGAAAGCGTGACGGATGGTCCCGTTCTTGCCTGAAGTGTCAAGGCCCTGCAAGATGATAAGCATACTGTATCTGCCATCGGCATAGAACTTATTCTGTAGCTTAAAAAGCTCCTTACGCAGTTTTTTAAGTGCCTTCTTTGTTTCCATTTTATCAGCTTCTGCTGGCGGCAAGGTGGTTATATGATTTAAGTCTACCATTTTCTACTCTTTATTATTTTGCTCATAGGCCATGGTAAAATATGCTCCGTCATCCTCCGTGAATTTCTGACGTTGTAATACTAAACTCTCAGTCAGGTATTCTTCAACCGTGTAGTTGATGGTCTTTATCTTTAGGCCCATCACATAGGCTTCAACTACAGCATCACTACTAATAGTTATCTTTCCATTTTCTTTTTTGCTCTGCCTGTTTTTTATGGTAACCAGGCTTTTAGAACCAAAAAAACTGAGTACGCCCGATTCAACGCTCATCTTCAAATAGATATCTTTCAACTTACTGCTACTTTGTAAATCATATAACTGCTTAAAATCTTCTGAGGTAACATCCACTTTTATCTTTTCATCTCCCGGATCGGTAAAAGGAAATACATTGACCAGCACATCAAATTCTCTGGGGTTACACTTGTAAGTGGTGGTATATTTTTCATCCAATTGGTTATTTTCATCATACAACTCCACCAACACTTCTACAGTATAGGTTTCACTTTCCCGCTTTAACTCTCCGGTCAGAAAAATTTGCATGCCTTGTGGTTTTCCATTTTTGTCAAAATTTTTACGAACTATTTTTTTTCCAGCAATCTGCTCAATCAACATTTCCTTTTCCTGACCATAGGACATGCCGGGAGTAAATTGCAGAAATATCAATATGAGGAAGAGGATATTACGCATGGTGCTTCATTAACGCTTTAATCTCCATTGCCAAAGTTTCAGAAAGATCAATAGCATTGCTTTCATGAGGGATGGTGTTGCACGTTACGATCTGCTGTACGCCTGAATTTTTCAGGTCTTTATAGGCCGACTCTGCAAACACAGCATGAACTCCCACACACACAGGAGGTCTCATGTTGGCCTTTTTTAAGTGGTCCACCGTCTCAATCATAGTCCTTGCAGTGGAAATAATATCGTCAACCAGCACCGGGGTGTGGTCTTTATATTTTGCCACATCCGGTATGGATACTTCTACATCCCGGTCACCATGTCGTACTTTTTCCAATACTGTAAAGGGCGCATTGGCTTCTTTTGCCACCTCAGAAACCCACTGCTCACTTTCGCTATCCGGGCCGATGAATACCGGCTTTTCAATATTATCGCTCACCCATTTTGAAATGTGTGATGCCGCATGCACTATGGTATTAGGTACGCTATAGATTTCGCTTAACGCGCTTCTACGGTGCAGATGCGGGTCTACTGTGGTAAGTGTTTCTGCGAATCCGCAAATTAATTGTGCAAAATACGTTGAGGTGATCCCTTCTCCAGGGTTAAATTGTTTGTCTTGCCTCATGTAGGCCAGGTAGGGTGCTACAAAGCAGGTACATGCGGCTCCCAGGTCTTTGGCTGTTTTACTTAGAAAATATAAGGGCAGCAACTTAGCGTCCGGTTTATATAAGGTGCAAACCATCACCACGCATTTTCCTTTTACGTCAGAATGTATCTGTACAAAGCTCTCTCCATCGGGAAACTGCCGGATGGTTGCCTCACCCTTTTCAGCCTGAAGGTGTCCGGCTATTTTTTCAGTAAGATCTTCGTTGCCCAGTAAGGCAAAAACTATCATTTCCATATTTTTATGTCTCTTTGATTTTAATAATTTCTTTTTGTGTATCCAGGTAAGAAAGTGCATACTCAAGCTCTCCTCGTGACTCAGCATGGATTTCAAACAGGGTATCGTTTTCTTCCACCTGAGTATTCAAAGGCGTAAGAAGCAAAATGCCTGCTGTCATCGCTCCAGGAGCACCAGCCAGCTTAGCCACTTTCGCGAGTCTGCGATTATCAATTTCAGAAACTACCCCACTCGTTATGGACTTGATCTTATGCTTATGGGAGGCTAATTCAGGTTCCTTGAAAAAGCCTTGTGCCTGGCAGATAGCGGTAAATTTTTTGTAGCCGTCTCCACTTTTTAAAATTCTCAAAGCTTCAAGAGCGCCTGCCCCTTCGGCTTCTTTTCCTCCCATTTCAAGTAACCTGCCTGCCAGTAGTACTGCTCTTTCACGCAGGTCATCAGGTGCATGGTCTTCATTTCTTAAGACGGACAAAACATCCCTTGCCTCCAGTGCAGGCCCGATGCCCCGCCCCACAGGTTGCGATCCATCGGTTAATACAATATCAATATTCAGTCCGATGGCTTTGCCTACGGCAACCATCTTTTCTGACAGATGCTCAGCAGCTTCCCGGGAGCGCACTTTAGCCGTTGGGCCGACAGGAATATCAATCACAACATTAGTAGAACCTGCTGCCGCCTTTTTTGAAAGCACGGAAGCGATCATCTGCCCTTCGCTATCAATATCTAATGCTTTTTCCACGCGGATGAGTATATCATCAGCCGGACTTAACTGTACTGATCCGCCCCAGGCCAGGCACCCCCCTTCTAGATCCACCACTTTTTTCATTTGCTCGGTGGTAAGATTTACGTTGGTAACTACCTCCATGGTGTCAGCGGTACCAGCTGGAGAAGTAATGGCACGGGAAGAAGTTTTAGGAATGGTCAGCCCCGCTGCGGCAACAATAGACACTACCAGTGGGGTAGTTCGGTTACCAGGCAAGCCACCTATGCAGTGTTTATCATAAACCTTATCTTTACCCCAATCCAGTTTAAAACCCACATTAATCATGGAACGGGTGAGGGCAATCACTTCTTCCTGATTTAATGCATTCCCTGTGCTGGAAGCCAGAAAAGCTGAAAGTTGAATATTGGATAAATTCCGATTGACGATATCGCCAATGATCCTGTCAAACGCTGCCTGGTTCAAGCGGTGTCCATAAATTTTCTTACGGACGTCACTCATGGAATCCAAGGCATCCAAATGACTCAAGGTAAGTTCATCCCCAGCATTTGCTCCCAATGAATCAATGGCTGCTTCTGATAAGCTTAGTTGGTCATGAGTCAGATGTTCTTCATTGTCCCAAACGATGAGTGAGGCCACGATGGTTTTATTTCCTTTTGAAACTTTTATACGATTTAAAGCCTCAAATCCTTCGGACACACATACCGGACAATCCTTGCGCATAAATACCATGTATTCATTGCGTGCATCAATGCCTAGTCTTACTAATTTTAATACGTTATGGCGGGTATCCTTTGCTTCCATCACAATTCTACCGTTTGATTAAGTTGAGGGATATGTGTTTGCCATCCTTTATTATCTTCCAGGGCTTTTGATAAAGCTTCTGCCTGCGCTGCTTCCCCATGAATAATGAATACCTTTTCGGGTTGTTTTTTAATTTCAGAGAGCCAGTCAATCAAATCGTTTTGGTCACCATGCGCACTCAGTCCTTCAATGTGTTCCATGTGCATTTTGAATGGTAGCCATTTGCCATACACTTTAATTTCTTTCGCTCCTTCCAGCAGTTTTCTTCCTCTGGTTCCTTCTGCCTGATAGCCTACAAAAAGTAAGGTGTCATTACTATTGCCTGATCTTGTTTCCATATAGTTCAGTATTCGTCCGCCCGTCATCATTCCACTTCCGGCAATGACGATCTTGGATTTGTTGTCTTCCCTCAGCGCCAAGGTTTCCCGATAGTTGCTAACTACCTGAAAATGAGAACACATTTCATCACATTCTTCCGGTTTAAGCTTATGCCAATCCCGCGAGGCATGGAAGAGATGAAGTACATTGGCACCCATCGGACTGTCCATGATCATGGGTATTTTTGGTATCTTCTTCTCTTTCAATAACCGCCATATCATCAGCATCATCAATTGCGTGCGCTCTACCGCAAAGCTCGGTATGAACAGGCTGCCTCCCCGTTCAATGGTTTCATTGATGATATGTTCCAGTTCAGGAACTATAGTTTCCTCTTCCGGATGCACCCTGCCGCCATAGGTGGATTCAATCAGCAGTATATCTGCCTTTTCAGGCTTTTTAGGAGCATATAGCAGCAAATCTTTTTTGCGTCCGATATCACCAGAAAACACCAGGCGACTATCGTTGATCTCTACTTCAATAAAGGTTGATCCTATAATGTGGCCATTGTATTGCCACCTAACCTTAAAGTCTTCTTCTATCACATGCCACTTTCCTTCTGAAACAGGGTTAAAAAGTGGGATTGTTTTTTCAACGTCTTTCAGGTCATAAAAAGCCTCTGCCGGATGGTGTTTACTATATCCTTCTTTATTGGCTCTGGCAGCCTCCTCTTCCTGAATTTTAGCACTGTCTTTTAGTATAATTTCAGCGATCTTGAGGGTGGGCGCACTTCCATATATTTTGCCTTTGAAGCCTAATTTCACCAAGCGGGCCAGGTAGCCTGTGTGATCAAGGTGCCCATGGGTAAGTACCACCGCGTCAATAGATGCCGAGACATACTCGGGTGGCTCCCAATTGAGCAGTCTCAGTTCTTTTAATCCTTGAAAAACACCGCAATCCACCATCAGCTTTTTACTTCCGGTTTCAAGCAAATATTTGGATCCTGTAACGGTACCAGCCGCACCTAAAAATTTTATGGTCATTTTTTCTTTCATCTTTAAATACAAATCATTTTTAATAGACCGTCCTGCTTGAACAAATTTCGTTTCCTTCTTTAATGATCCCTCTGATCCGCTTATCAGATATTCCTATTTCATTAAGCACCTTTGGCTTGTCACAAAGCTCCTTGCAGAGCACTACCATCTTATCAATCAACTGTTGCTTTTCGGATTTGGTGAGAGTGGTAAGACAGGTAATAGGATGTAAACCGGACAAGTTAATCCGGTCACTTAAACTTCCTTGTTGGGGATAATCCCAGCCGATGAGAATTAAACCGGAACATTTACCATATTGAATGGCATCTTCGGTGAACCGGGTATTGGTCACCACCCAACCCTGATGAAACTTAGTAGCATGATCTTTACGTTTCTGCCATTGCTTTTTTACATCTTCAAACCGGGATTTTATATAGAGTGGAATTTTTACATCGCACTTATAACCTTGCCGATTATGGAATTTGCACTCTACCATAAAGTGCCTATTATCCTTTTCGGCCTCCACATCTATTTCGTGAGTCACACAATGGCCCTGAATGATCACACCTACTTTAGTGCGGTATCCCTGGTGTTTGAGAATTTCACCAATGAACTTTTCAAAGGGGTATCCTGATGGTCCCAGCTCTAAAATAGCCTGCTTGGTTTTGTACCTTCCTGCGACAGGTTTTGAGTACTTCCTGAGCATGGAAAAGGCCTGACTGTATATTTTTTTTGTAGACATTCCATCAAAAAGCTGCTTCTCAATTTCGCTCACAATCCGATCTGTTACAGCCAAATCTGCTCCGGCTCGTTCCAGCGATTGCCTTAATTTTTCCGCTGAGAAAGCAGCTCTTTCCCCTGAAGCTTTTGTGATGAGAACGGTCTTTTCTGACATTTATACTACTTTAACAATCCAATGTTAAAGTTAGAATATTACCCCTCGGAGGTATTTACGATATCTCACTTTCGATGTATGAAATTATGATACCCAAAAACGTTTCTGAGGTTATGAGTTAAAGCTCTTTTCGCGGTAATAATCGATGAGGTAGTCCTGATAAATCCAAAAGAATTTACTGATATCAAAGAAGTTTAAAGGAGCCATGCTAAACTTTGATTTTATCTCACGCACCAACTCACCGTATTCCAAATAATCGGATGGCAATAAAGTCTTGTGGTGATAACTTTGAATTACTTTCAATGAATGTTTATTCCATAATGGAAAAAACATCGGGGCATGAACTGCACAATACCTGGATGCAAATGCTATGGTTTCATTATCAATACCGCTATGCCCATTTTGAGCAATACCAATGGCAATTGAAAGGTCGCCTTTGGTCAGAGGTTCATCAATTTTTAGCCTTTCAATATGATCATGAAAGCCGCCCATGATGAAATAATCAACCCTGTCATGATCGGCTACTGCCATAACCTTCTCTTTGATGACATCAATATCCTGATTACCGGGACGGTTTTTGATGAATTTGATGAGTTTTCTATCGGTAAGAAAGTAACCTCGAATTGCTTTTGTGTGATTAACATATTCCTCCATGACTCTCGGAATCATTCATTTATTACTTCCACGGTTTTAGGAGCTATGACTGCTTGACGCATAACTGTACCATACCATTGATTGAAAACCACACAGGCAGTCAGATCTCCGGTGACATTAACCGCTGTACGAAACATTCCCAATAATCGCTCTACACCGATAATGATGATGATACCTTCTGCCGGAATACCTGCACTGCCCAAGACAGATGCAAGAATTACAACTCCTCCTCCCGGAATGGCCGGTGTACCTATTGACGCAGCAACTATAGTTATAACCGCAACGATAATATTAAGCAAACTCATTTCCAGCCCGTACGCTTGTGCAATGAACAAAGTGGTTATGGTTTGATAAAGTGCTGTGCCATCCATATTGACAGTTGCCCCGATAGGGATGATAAAATTACTGATCGCATTATCCACTTTTAATTCTTCTTCTGCTGTTTGCAACGAAAGAGGCATTACTGCAGCAGAACTGGTGGTGGAAAAAGCCAGGAGTTGAGCGTCTCTGATCTTTCCCAAGAATTTTAGCGGATTCCTGCGGCCTAACAAACTCACCATCATCAGGTATATGCCTACTAAAATTAGTAAACCTGCCAAGACTACTATCACGTAATAACCTAGTCCGGCAAGGGAGCTTAGACCTACACTGGATGTAAGCTGAGCCATGAGACCAAAAACTGCTATGGGTACTAAAATCATGGCCCACTTAACTACTGTCATACAAATTTCCTGTACAGCACTCAGCAATAACTTCACAGGTTTCAGCAGATTATCTGGCAATGATAATACTGCCACTCCAATAATAATGGTGAAGATGACTATGCTCAACATTTCCCCGCTTACCATAGAGGCCAGCGGGTTTTCGGGCAGCAGATCGGTAATGATGGCCGGCATATCATTGATGCCAAATGATAATTCAGCATTTTCTTCACCTGCCGCCAGTACTGCTTCATGCTCGGCAGCTGCCTGTTCATGCAGGTAGCTGCCCGGTTTAAAAACGGTGGCAAGAAGGGTTCCTATACTCACGGAGATAATGGTGGTAGCCACAAAATAAAGTAAAACACCACCTCCCAGTTTTTTCAGGTTGTCTTTGTCATTACTGGCGATACCAGTAATGATAGAGGCCACGATTAACGGGATCATGATCATTTGCACGAGCTTAAGAAAGAGCATGCCGGGCAGGGCCAGCCAGTTACCTAAAACATCGGCAGTGGCTTTGCTCACCCATCCATTTTGTGGGCTTAAAAGAAGGCCAAAACCCACTCCTAAGAAAAGTGCAATGAGTACCTTTAACCAGAGCTTGCCTGCTACCAGTTTTTGAAGATAGGTATTAAGTGATTTGAGAGATTTTATTTCTGTATCAAACAAGCTCATTATATGATCCTCAAACTTTCATTTGTCTTTTTAATTGATCTCTCGGCACTTTCTTCTATCCCGGTCAATGCCCTGATCGCATCAATGGTCTCCGGGATTACGATGGCCTGGTTGTCCACTACATAGGCGTAATAGAGCTCATTACCTTCTACTTTTAGCATGTCTTTCCACAGTGCTACCTCGTACATATCGCCCCAGGGTCGTCCCATATCCAGGTATCTTTCTTTGATCGTATTATTGGAAACCAACCCATCGTTATAGCTCATCAACGTGATTCGTGTAGATGTCTGAAATGCCTCTATCACTTCCTTTTTATCAGCTTTTCGGGTAAGTCGCACATTCCAGTAATGTAGATGGCTCAGGGTTTGAGGAACTTTCACCGCCATAGTAACTACATCCAGCTCAGGGTCTACACTTTGCGCATCAGGTCCCTGATGGCTGGGGATGTCTTTTTCAGGTACCAGAGTATTCATGATGCCACCGAGATGGCTTTCCCAGGGGTCGGTCGCTCTACGAAGCAAAGTACCACGGGCACTTTCTAACAGTCCGGCTCTTTTCAATGCAGAAAGTGTCCTGACAATTGAAGTGGTGTTACACGAAACTACCCGGGTACTGTCCCGGTTTAGGGCGGAAGCATAATTGTTTTCTGCGCTAAAGGAATGTCCGGTAGTTTCGTGTTTTTCACCTCCTTGAATGATAAATTTGATTTCTCGCTCTTTATACAACTGCACGTTTTGGGCCGCTATCTTCTTGGGAGTACAATCCACTACTACATCTGCTACATCTAATAGGTCAGTCATGTTGCCTGCCGGGGAAATAGCTACCTGCTCCATGTTGCTTTTAGCTTCTGGAGTAGCAGCATAAATGGGGTATCCTTTGCTTACCGCTGCTTGAATGCGCCAATCACTGATTACATCACAAACTCCGGCCAATTCCATATCCTCTTGCAGTGCAATAGCATCAGCTACTCTTTTGCCGATTACACCATATCCGATAAGTGCTATTTTCTTTTTCATAATGTTATTGCGTTTTAATTTTGGTATGAATATTATTTATGTTGGATAATCCGAATACGATCAGTACAAAGCTTTGTGCGATCTCCATGATCACCAATATCCTAGCAGGATACGTTAAGGGTACGATGTCTCCGTAACCGATTGCCGCAAAAGTTACCACACTGAAATAGAAGAACTCAAATAAAAAGCTGAGATAACCCATGCTATCCGAGGTGTTAAATCCCTGAAATGAGCCTGTATTGGCAGCAGCAATACAGCTATAATCTGCAGCATAAGAGAAGATAATCAACAGTACCAGTAGCCCGAAAATCCAGAGCAATTGCCCAAAGGAATGACACTGGCGAATGGATTTATTTACCTGTTTGAAGGTAAAAAATGTAAAATATATGGTTTTGATCAGGGCAAATAAAACCACCAGGTAAGGCACCCAGCTTATTTTATGATCAACAAATTGCATGAGGTAGACATAAACGATGGCCACCAAAGCCACCAGTATCACAGCCGGACTCAGGCGCTTGATCAGTTGTTTTAAGAAACTATCGTAGTCTATTTTGTATACCATTGTATATAAGTCAATTGTTCATTGCCGGTTTAGTTGTAGATTCTGTTCTGCCATACAGACGAAGTATAATTGCACCAATGACACCGGCAAGCACTGAAGCAAACAAAATACTTAGCTTGGCAATGAATGTATATTCCTCTTTTTGGAATGCCAATTCAGTGATGAATAGTGACATGGTAAAGCCTATTCCGGCTATCATGGCTACTCCCGAAAGGTGTCTCCAGGAAATCCCTTCTTGTAACTCGGCCAGCTTAAATTTCACCAAAAGCCAGCTTACTCCCAAGATACCGGTAAACTTGCCAACCAAAAGCCCGAAACCTATCCCCAGGCTAATGGGATGACTTAAAATTTCTACTAAATTTCCATGAATGTGAATCCCGGTATTGACCAGGGCAAATAAGGGCAGAATAAAAAATCCTACAATAGGTGCCAGGTGATGCTCTATTTTTTGCAAGGGAGTTTCAGCATCATCTGATTTTTGCTTGATCTCTTCCAGAATACTGAGTTGTTTTTCTGAAATGAAGTTACCCTTAATAGGAGTTGCCTCTAAGAATTGCAAATGAAGTTTTTGGAGATTTTTTAAGTAATCTTCTTCCTTGATCTTAACCTTACCGGGAATGGTGAAAGCAGTGAGAATGCCTGCAATGGTCGGATGTACCCCGGAGAAAAAAAATGCCAACCAAACCCCACCGATCCCAATGAGTGCATAAAACCAGGCTTTGCGAACGCCAATGTAATTACCTCCTACCAACACAAGTAGGAATAATACACCGTGAAGCAAATCAATATATGAAATTCCGGAAGTGTAAAAAATAGCAATAATCAGTACGGCACCGAGATCGTCTACTATGGCAAGTGCCACCAAAAATACTTTGAGCCCTACAGGTACACGATCTCCAAAAAAAGAAAGCACTCCAATGGCAAAGGCTATGTCTGTGGCCATTGGGATTCCCCAACCGTGCTCGGTAGCAGCATTGAAGTTGAAAATAAGATAAATGGCTGCCGGAACTACCATGCCGCCAATAGCTGCTCCGATAGGCAAAATAGCTTTTCTGAAAGAAGACAGTTTTCCTCCTATAATTTCCCTTTTCAACTCCAGGCCTACCTGTAGGAAGAAGATCGCCATTAAGCCATCATTTACCCAAAGTAATAGTGACTCTGACAAAGCAAATTCCCCAACCAAGAGCGAGATTTCAGTGTGAATAAAGTTTTGATATACTTCCCCGAATGGGGAATTAGCCCAGATCATGGCTACCAGTACAGCCAGAAAAATGGAAATCCCTGAAGCTGATTGGTTCTTTACCAGATTATTCAAAGAGTTGTTTAGGCGGGTAATCATTCAGATGCATCCTTTTCCAGGCCTTGTTGTAGTGTAAGCATTGGGCTTTTTTAATTATACCAGGACTGGTTTAACCTTTATTGGTGTCTGCGCCCCTACAGTATTCACAAATAAATCTTTCATTACACCACATATTTATCCCACAGGCCGTATTTTTCCTTTATTTTTCCTTTTGAAAAAGAAAGTGCCATTACCAAAATTCCGGTTAAGCTTGTGCTCAGCGTAAACGCTATATTGATATCTTCAATAAACCATGGCAATACGGCCAGTACCAGGCCGAGCAATACATTTAAATAGCGTAGGCTTCTAATTACTTCAGCCATGGCCATTACCGCAAATACAATTGCAAGTGCCCCTCCCAAATGATTTAAATCGGCAAATGGAGTTTCTATCCCAACCCCAAAAACTGTGGGAGAGACCATCAACCAAATCCCTAAAACTGTTGATACCGTCAACATCCAGGGGAAGCTCATTCCCCAAATTGAAGATTTAAATACCTTCCAGGGACTGTCATTAAATTCTGCCATTTCAGGGGAACGTTGATCCATTTCAGTGGAAAGTGCATCACCGCCTTTCCAAAATACTATCCATAACGAATCCCCTTTTTGTTTTCGTTGCACCATATGTTGCCACATGGCAATCACTTCATCAATTTGTAAAGGAATCATTGGGAGCATAACTATAGCTGAAAACAGGCATATCGAACACCAGGCTCCTACTGAAAGCGGCTGTGAAACGATTAAAAAAATACTCACGAACCCAAGTGGAATTACCAAAATCCCAAAAAGAGTGACCATCCACGGCATTGTACGCCAACGGGAGGTCCCTCCCATATATCCCATCAGAAATTCCAAAGTATATGCAAGTGTTCCTAATGCAGCATCAGATATTGGAAAGGAGTGGGACATATCGGAGTCTAAAACGGTCATGGTGCCCTCACCAAAAAAAGGATCCCAGGCATAATCTATATACCCCAATTGAAAAGCCCCCAGATACCGGGAGGCCAACCACCCTATAAATGCCAACCCAATCATAATCGAGCGTTGTGGCCAGCTTGAAGGATTATAGCTCCAACCCGTAGGTACGTCACCGCCCATTTTCATAAAACTGATCATGTTTGGCATCCCTGGAATAAGAATGGTCAATGCAATAATCAAGGCGCCAACCATGGTACCGTTATAGTAAGCAACAGCCGTTGGAGACCAGAAAATAAAGGGGGCCATACTGATCCATACGCCTATAAAACAACATATCCATACGCTGTAAGGCCGGTTAGGCTTAAGGGAACGCCACCCAAAAATAACCAGCAATATTCCGCTTATTATGTCGCTCCAGCGCATTGCTGCTATACGATCGGCAAGGGATAGCCATACATCTCTTCCGCCACTGGGTTCGACCACATTCTTTCCATAATCAAAAGTGAGTGGAGAAGTAATCATCCAAAATCCCAGCAATACAATGACCCAGTAGACCCAAAGCGTTTGCTTGTGGTGATTCTTCAGCATTTTCATTCGGTCATCCATGCCCATTTTCATACTGCCCATGTCCATCCCCTTGTGTTCGTGGCCCTCCATGTCCATCATCGGCCGTGTGACACCTCGTGTGCCCATACCTTCCATTTGGTGATCTGACATTTCGTTTTTTGCTTCTTCTTTTTTCACGAGTGTCATTCCACATTTAGGGCATTTGCCCGGTTGATCACTTACGACCTCAGGGTGCATAGAGCATGTGTATTGTATTTTTTTTGAAGATTTATCCCCATCACCCTGATGGGGCATTGAGGAAGGGTCATTTTTTTTCATAATACGATTGGATTAGGATTAATGAATCTTCATTCCTGATTATTTATTCAAATTATTCACCTGATAAAATTTCTTTGGATTAGCCTTTAAGTTTTCAACCATTTTTGGCAAGGTATCCCGCAAACCATGTTTGGGTTTCCATCCCAATAACTTTTTAGCCTTGGAACTGTCCATTTCAAAATGGTCATCGGCCAGGTCGATCATCCAGGGTTTTATAAAGGCTTTACCAAATAGGTTTTGCATAAATGCGCCAACTTTGGCAAACCACTTTGGAATGGCGATTATGGACATTTTTTTGCCGTGAATTTTGGTACTGATAATGTCTTGTAGTTCCTTATAGGTCAGGGTTTCGTCATCGCCAATATTCAATATAACTTCCTTCGGAAGGTCATTCCTTTTTTCAACGGCAAGGGCAAGGGCATTGACGACATCATCCCGATGCACATAGGTGCTACCGTGGGATGTATTGGCAGGATACAGCCTTGCCGAAATTTGCTTTTCATAGATACGTTGCATCTGATTGGTGATGGGGATCGAACTACCCTCTTCACTATACACACCCGCTATGCGCATCATCACTATAGGAATTTCGCCTCGTTTTTCATGCATTACTTTTTCGGTCGTCACTTTCGATTTGGGATAATCCCATTTAGGTTCCAATGGGGATTCCTCCGTAATGAGCACCCCCAGAGAGGAAGGTTTATAAACCAACATGCTGCTAGAAAAAAGGAATTGCTCCACTTCAAAATCTTGTAAGTATTTCAGTAACCGCTCAGTCCCTTTCACGGTCACTTTATCATACAGATCAGAGGGTTTTCCTAAAAAATCATAATAAGCGGCTAGGTGGACTACTGAGGCTATCTTGTTGCCGTAGGCGTAGCGGATTCTGTCAAATGCAAATTTCATTCGGTCGTCGCTGGTAAGATCCACACACACACATTCTGCTTCTACGGGCGGAAAAGGATAGCCATCTTTGTCGAATCCAACGACACGGTATTTTTCAGCCAGCTTATGAATTACAGAAGAGCCTATCATTCCACTACTTCCTGTTACAATGACAACATCAGTTTTATCTTTCATTTCATTTTATAATATATATTTCTTGACTTTTCATTCACTATCAAACTAACTAAATCATCTGTACTTTTTATTAAAAGATATATTATAGACCGTAGCTATGAGTGCTCCAAATAACCAGCCCAGAATGAACATTTCTACCAGTCCGATGAGTGCTTCGGTCCAGGGTACGTCCATTCTGATGATGGCGCTGGTGTCAAGCCCGTGGAGCAAACTGTTAAAAAAAAGAATGGTGCCTTCACGGCCTACAGTGGCCATCAGTATAATACAGCCCAGGTAGAATACCACACCTGCTACTCCCCACGCCAGTGCGAATTTTTTAATGTTTATGTGTTGCATGATCATTTTCGTTTTTAGATTGATTTTCCTGATTGCTACCATGCTCGCGATGGCCCCCTTGTCCTCCATGACTTCCCATCATAAAAAGGTGGGCCACGAAAAAAATAATGAGGAAGATAAACAGCGAATTTGTTCCGTTGAAGCCGAAAACCGGCAACAGGAATAGCAGTAGGAATAACCCCAGGCATCCTACCAGCATCCAAAACATGTGATTTCTCATAACTTCAGGTTTTTAGTGGTGGCCGGGATGGTTTTCTTTCCCCATCTTTTCTTTGTTTCTCATCATCGTTTCCTTGTCCATCATGCCTTCTTTGTGCATCATTTCCATCATCTGCCCCATCATATTGGGTTTATCTTTCATCATGGTCATCATGTGTGCGCACATTGATGAATCTGCCTCAGCCATATTCATCATATTGCTCATCATGCCGTGCATCATTTCCGGATTATCCTTCATCATGGCCGTCATGTCTTCATTCTCTGACATCATCATACCCATCATTTCCTGGTTTCCTTTCATCATCATTTGGGTATGATCATCTTCCATCATTTTGGTTATCAATTGTTCAGCGTATTCATGATCGGAAATGATGGTATTAAATATTTCATTTCGGGTGTCATCTTTTTCTAACAATGTGCTTACATCCTTCTGTTGCTGACAGGCAGATAAAGCCGCGATCAATAAAGTGAGTGTCACCACTGTTTTTAAAATATTTTTCATATCGTTATCGGTTAAGGTTAATGCTTAGTATAGGTATATCGGCATGGTTTGCCAGGTTTTCGGTAATACTCTTTCCTATCAGGTTAAAAAAACCGGACCTACCATGCGTAGTTAATGCAATAAGATCAGCATTTACAGATTCGGAAAACTTTAGAATGCCGCGTTCTTCATTTAATGAGTTGTAGATGTTGGTTGTGCAGGTTCCTCCGCGAGGACAGGTTTCATGAAAAGCATGCATTTTCTCAAGGCTTCTGTCCGTCTCCTCAAATGAAAATGGCACATTGACGTAAAGAAGGTGAATGTTTGATTCGTTGAGATCGGCAAAATTCACTACAGTACGGAACGGTTCTATCACATCTTCTTCAAAGTTGGATGCGAAAACTACATTTTTAACGGGCCATTTAGACTTTTCTTTGATGATCAAGACGGGAACGGTAGCGTCTCTAAGTACCTTTTGAGCATTGGATCCGACAAACAATTCTTTTGCACCGGATGCACCGTGTGAACCCATCACGACAAAATCGTGATGATGAAAGGGAATATGTTTGATAATTTCCTCTCTACCTACATCAAACACGAGGAACTGTTCGGCTTTCAAACCTTTCGTTTCCGCTTTCTTTACCAGTTTATTGAGGGCGTCCTTTGCATGGCCTATTTCTTTTAGGGTCTCAGGAAATCGCTGCTCCTTCTCCTTATCAAGTTTGACCCACGGCACAGGCGTGATCTGCAGATGTAAAAAATGAATCTCCGCACCTGATTTCTCTGCTATGGCAATGGCAATATCCGCAGCCCGGTTAGCTGTTTCTGAAAAGTCGGTTGGAACTAAAATATTTTTCATAAGTCTCTGTTCTCCAAGTCGGTTTCTAAAGTTTTAACTTTCACCATGTCCATTACCTCTGTTATATAAATGATGCCATCTCCGGAATGAGCCGTTTTTCCATATTTATGAATGATCTCCATTGCTTTGTCCACCTTCTGGTCGGGTATTACTACTTCTAGCTTTTCAATTTTGGAGTGAGAAAATGGGTGTCTCAAAGACGGAAAATTTTTACGCTCATCAGTATAATGCCCAGTTCCCTCCCCTTCAAAAACAGTTAGACCGGAAATTCCTTCTTCCCGTAAATGATTTACGATATCTGATAATCGGTCCGGCCTGACGAAAGCTTTTATCTCTTTCATTTTTGCAAAGTCCTTTTTATGTCTTCATACTCTTCCTTACTGATTTCTCCTTTGGCGTACCTCTTTTTTAAAAGGTCTAATGGTGTCTCCTTTTTTGTTCTTTGTCCGGGTATGTCCCACGGTGTAGCAAAAATCCAAATGATAAAAATCACCCAGATTACCCACCAGATAATGTGCATACCCCAATAGTGTCCTTCAAACCAATGCATAATATGTATTTTTTAAATTTTGAAATATCGTTAAATGATCGTATCAAACCATTACTGATTTGCACTATTCAAAATTAGCAGATTGTCACGCTCTCTATTTTTGAAATCTTGTCTTTGATGTATGATATTTTGCAGATGGCCATCAACCTCTTTTTTATTTCTGCTTTTTATTCACCTTACTGGAAAGCTTTTTAAATATTTTTTTATTTCTATGGCTGCTGTTATCTATAAGAAGCCCTTTCAAGCCATCCGGTGTCTCTATTCCGTAGATCACAGATTTACCTGCTGCATCTTCGTTTTCGTCAAACCGATAGAATTCTGAAATATTTAAATCTTCAATCTGAAAGCTCGCGCATAGGTCTTTACACTCCAGGCAGTCATTTTTCTTACTAAAATTATAGGTATAGCCTTTTTCTCTGAGATCATGCAGTGCTTCGGACAAGCTCTTATAATACCGGTTCTCGTTTCGCATCATTTCTTTATAATCAGAGACCGAAAGACCGGTTACACGCTTAAACTGGCTGGATAGATAATGTACGGAACTGTATCCAAGCTTAACTGCGATTTCGCTTAGGTTGAGTTCGTCATACTTTATTAGCTCTTTTACTCTGTCAACTCTTTTGTTGATATAGTAGGTTTCTATGGTGACCCCTTCGCTTTTTGAAAAGAGCTTGCTGAGAAAATTGTAGTTTTTACCTATCTCGTGGGCAAGAAAATCGGACAACATAGCCTCTTTGGAGGAATTCTCCAGCTTTTCTATATAGTGTTGGATGCCCAGCTTTATCTGTTCCATGAGGATTTGCTCTTTGTCTTCAAGGAGCTCAAAGCCATAAGAATTTAACCTGTCTGCTATAATGCTTTTTGTTACGGACTCAGGTACTTGTATAGTGGCATGTCCAAGCCGAATTGTAGAGATGAATGCTCCCAATGACTCTAGTTCGTTCTGTATGACCAGAATACATCTTGGGCATACCATGTTTTTGATATTTAGATTAAATGTTTTCATCTGTTATAAGGATTAAACTTTTCTGATCCTGAATTAATTTCAGTGATTGCGAAGAGGTACTAGCTAATCAAATTCTTATTGCTCATTACCAAATGAATGGTTTCAACAATAATTTAAAGCCGGCAACATATTGCTTGCTCCGCGCAGAAAAATTTGTTAAGAATTATTGAAAATAATATAACTAGGCTGATAAGCTTGCGGAATAGAGTATTGCAAACTTTACGATCAGCCTAACAGATGAATGCTAATTGAGGAAGGATTGAATAAAAATACGAATATGGTTACCACTAAGAGGTGGCGGCAGATTTGTATATAAAAACGGGAGTAATTGCTGATTAAAGTATTCTACTTCAAAATCTACAGCATAAACCTGATAAAGCACATGAAAGATGGGAGTCTCAACCGGTATTTGCTTTAGCTCATATTTAATTAATGAGGCATAGAGGTTATTCACCACTTCATCACAACACTCATCCTCCTCGTTACCATCCTGGCTATGCTTGTTATCGTGGTGATGATCTGTATTAGTATCGTGATGATCATGGTCATGCGCTTTTTTTGGATGAGGATCCGTTTTATTAACAACTGCAGGGTAATTCCCCCAAGAGATCACCCCAAAATCGCAAAGAGCATCACATACAAAAACACTAATGAATCCTGTAAGCAACAGGATCACTATGTATTCTTTTCGTTTATGCAATCTCTTTATCATGGCCTTGCGTGACAATTATTGCATAAAGCTCGTAAAAATCAGTTGTAAGTCAAATGATAGATATTGGTTGAAAACATGATAAAAATCAATGTTATAATTTAATAATTATCAGTGCGAGTGACTTTCTCCTGATTCAAGGTATTGTCCCTGTGGCCCTACAGCTTCAATATGTACTAACTGAGCCCCATAATGACCGGTACGCGACACGGTATACGCTGTTGCACAAAGTATCAGGGCAACTATCGCTACTGCCCACCTTTTTTGCTTAAAAACGAACTGGCTTACTATCTGAGCAATGAATCCTGCAATGCTCAGGTAAATTGTCCAATCGGCCCATCTATCATGTTGTGCCAGTACTTGCTTAGCATGCTCGGTAAGATCATGGGTATGGGGATGAAAGGTTCTCCCTGATAGGTAAGCACCTAATGCCCCCACAAAAATAAGCCCGGTGATCACCCAATCAATTTCCTTTTTGAGAAAGAATACATTAGCAATGGCTAATACGGCTCCCACCAATAACAATACGATGGGGAAATGTACCATCAGAGGATGTAGATTTGGGAAATCATCAAAATCGGCTGTTACTTTTTTGTCTTCATGGTCAGCATGATTGTCTTCATGTGCTTGATCTTGATGTATATTATCTACAACCTGTTCTGAGTTCACTGAATCCTGTTTTTCACTTTTGTTATGTTTCTCCCCTTCATGCGCAGAGAGGGTGAAAACTGAAACTACAAGATATAATGTTATCCAAATTTTTTTCATATTAGTGTGTTCTGATAAAACAATAAATCTATCGCTCTTTAGATGAAACACCTTTACAAAATCTCATCAAATATGTATAAAATTCACTACCATATACCGGCAATCTGTTTACCTGATCACTTTCAGTTTTCTGATCATTTCTTCGGTCAATGCTTCTGCATATACTCCATAGGCATCTACCAACACCCCTTTTAACCCATCTTTTGACTCAATAGCGTAAAGAATAGAATTATCATCAGGATTGCTCATGCCTTCAAACCGATATACTTCTTTTACTTCAAACTGTTGAGGGTGTAGCTCGAGTTTATGGGCCGGGCATTCAATACAATGTGGTTTGAGATTAAAATCGTTTGAATAACCTCTTGTCTTAAGATCATTCAACGCTTCGGAAAGTGTGTCGTAGTTTTTCATAATATTTCTTTTTTTGCTGCGTACCAACCATCACTATTTAATAATTTAATTACCTGCAGTTTTTTTAAATCACTCCCATCATCATTTTTACCAGGATTTCCCTCATTTTTAGGAATAAAAGCTTCACTCATTGTGGACAAATAGTTATCAATAGACCTAATGAGAGGCATCACCTTGTGTGATGGGTGTCCTGAGTCATTTTGAATGGAAGTGAGCAAAGTGTTTAATTTCCATAAGCCGATTGAAAAGGAAGTTTTTTTATCCGTACTAAAAAAGTAATGTACCACTGGATATGCAAAATGATTCTGATTGTGACGATTGATCATATTTCTTATCTCTGCTGCATTTTCATACAAACAGTTTATTCTATCTTCCTCATTTAGCGTCATAATCTCATTTATGTAAAGGCTGAGAGATCGTTTATGGATGACTGCTGATGATACCGAAATAAGATAGGTCATTGCAGTGGTAATGAAAATAAAGCCTGAAAACGAAAAAACGGCTATTACTATTTGCCAGCAAGGCGATCCAGGCACAAAATCACCATTGCCCATGGTTGAAAGCACATAACCACTGTAGTAAAACTTGTCTGATACATCAGCTGCAATTCCTGTGGAAGCAGTAACCACTGAGCGCTCGTCAGATAGTATCAATAGATAAAATCCTAACCATAGCCCTCCAATCCACCATATGATAAGTGATAGTATTATCGATACCCCACAGTAGTTTAGCACTTTTCTACCATTCACAGCTTTGTTAAGATTTAAAAAAAGTTCTGAAATCCAGCCTGAAAGTCTCGAGGAAACCAGGCCTGCTCCATTGATTGATATAACAGTAAAGAAAAAGTCATAGGCTACTGTAAATAGTAATAAAACTGATGCTATGAATAATGACCAATTCATACAGGCACCTAAAATAATAAGTAGATAATCAATCCTACAGCCACGATCAGGGCAAACGCATAAACTATTATTCTTTTAAAGGAAACCCCATCATCCCCATGATCATGATCATGACCTCCACCGCCTGAATCCATTTCTTTTGTTTTGAAATTGAAAAACAACATCAGGGCTGTAAATAATGCGAAAACAATATTGAACCAGAAGGTGTAATCGATCTTGAACTGCGTTACCTCTGCGACCTTCCTGCTGCCTTCGGGTAACACGCCCAATAAATCAAAACTATAGTTAAGTATCAAAGCAGTAATCACAATACTCACGTACATGATCCCGGCAATATAAAAGGCCACTCTCGTCCCATAGTATTTTCTATTCATATTCACCAAAGGCGGCACCATCAAATCGGAATAAATGAACCCCATCAGGCCGGCAAAGAGAATACCGTTTTCATTGAGCACAGTGGCAAGTGGTATGTTACCCATAGAGCCAATGAAAGTGGCTGCCGCTACAAATGGTGCTACCAAAGCATTTTCCAACCGTATCACGAAATCAGGTAATTCTCCCTGCATACCGTTTAAAAAAATCGCTTCCCAGAAAGATTGTGGCACTAATACAGAAACAAACCCTGCTATGGTGAAGCCAATGAGAATGTCTTCCCAGGCCATTTTCCACTCCATCACAAATTTTTTTCCCACCAAAAACCAGCCTTCTTTTGATTTTATGCGCTTCTTCCAGTCAAAATCCTCCTCTTCAGCCGATTCTTCCTCCACTTTTTCCCTGGCTTCTTTTATCCACTTTTTCGGATAAGTCAGCTTGATGAGAATTGAACTAATTGTTATAAGAATAAGTCCACCAATCACTTCGGCTACTATAAACTGCCAACCCAGAAAAATGAAAATGAGGATCCCCAACTCAATTACGAGGTTGGTTGAAGCAAACATAAAGGCGACCGTACTTACAAAGTGGGCACCTTTCAAAAACAGTGACCTTGCTGCTGCCAGTGCAGCAAATGAACAAGAGGAAGATATGGAACCAAAAAAAGTAGAAAGTGAAACGCTTTTGATATTGCTCTGCCCCATGTGGCTGGTGAGTTTCTTTTTGGGGACGAAGGCCTGAATAGCTCCACTGACCATATAGCCTAAAACAAATGCCCAACCGGATTTCCAGAAAAAGCCCAAGGCTGTTTTGGCAGATTCTCCCCATAAATCTACAATGTTTTTTGATTCCTCCTGGGCAAATACCGCCATTGGAGCCAAAACAAGCATACCCATTAAAATAATCGCTTTACCTTTTTTCACTCGTTTAAATTTTACACGTGTCTGACTAGCAATAAAATTTAGTCATCCTCCTGTGTGTCCTAATTTTGCTCCGGCCTTGTTTGCCAACCGCTGGCATGCCGGTTTTTATTTAATATTTTTTAGTTTCTTGATACCAATTACAAATTTATAAACAGCCGCGATTGCGGCTGGTATAGCTATGATGTGATAAAAAATACCCTCAAATCCTCTAGAGTAGGATATTCCCTCAATCAGTGCTACTACAAAAAGCCACATAATTCCATACCCGATTTCTCCCCATGCTTTATTTTTCTTTGCTTGTAATTCATAATCCCCTTTCATATTGATAATTGTTTGACTAAATCCTTCTGCATGTTTTATGGTACATTTCACAACTGCTACTTCTCATGGTTTTAAGGCTCTTCTGCTTATGACAAATATGATCAACGGTAAAATAGAAAACTGCAAGATCGGTGAAATGCCTACTTCAACCAGAGGGAGCATTGGCATTTTATCAGCATACGACCAATCTCCTCGCCATGTATGCCACAACTCCGCCAAAATAGCACCTAGAAAACCAGTAAGGATTAATATTAAAGTTCTGGTAAATTTTAAACGCTTAATCCAATAAACGTTGTTGTAAATAAGGCCAAATAAGAAGAGCAGAACGAACACCATGAGCATATCCGCTATGGAGGCCAATGCACAAAAAGAAACATGTTCAAAATCGTATTCAAAATTTTCATATAAGGGACCCTGAACTACCTCCCAACCAAAGTTTAGCACAAAGGCTACAATAGCTGTAGTAACTATAAAATACTTATAATTTCGCTTGTCTGCTACCTTCTTCAAAAAATGGATAAATAACGTTATAATCAACGTTAAGGCAATAAACGGCACAACGAAAATACCAAAGCTTAAATCCATTGTTTAAACGATTTTAAAATTCCGCATCATACCCATATCCTCATGCTCAAGGTTGTGGCAGTGATATACAAACAAGCCCTTAAAATCTTTGAACTGCATGATAACCTTTGCTTTCATCCCAGGCATCAGTAATATCGTATCATGCCAGCCTTCATCTACAAAGCCTTCTTTTATGGCATCCCATAACCCGGGATCCATGCCATCCACATCCCTTTCCAGTATATTAAACTGTACCTGGTGAATGTGGACCGGATGAGGCATCTGCATCATATTGCCCATCACTCCTCCCCCGCTCATCATACCATCCTCACCTCCCATCATGCCGCCATCACCCATCATAACGTGCCCGTCCATCATGCCTCCACCATCGTCATCATTGCCCATCATACTACCGCCATTAATCAGTTCCCAAACTTCAGTGCTTCCGAGCTTTACGGTCTCTTCATCAGCTACTTCCGTGGTTTCCCAGGTTCGTCCGTTGATCGTCCACTCCATGTGACCCATCGCGAAAGTAAATTGTCGCGGGGCATTTAAATATCGGGCAGTTGAGGCATCAATGTAATTCTGTCTAGCTAATTGCTGTGGTAAGGTATAATCATTACTCCCTGAACTGTTGGCAAGTACGGTAAACACAGGATATTCGCTACCCTGTGGCAAATCACTTTCAGCACCTTCCATCATCATACCACCATCGCCCATCATGCCACCAGACATCACTTCCAGTGGGAAAGATGCGTTTTTCATAGTCAATTCAGTGCCTTCAGGTTTGTTGGTTAGATCCAGCCAAACATCAGCTCTTTTTGCCGGGCCGAGCATGAGGTAGGGTAAAACTTTGGGGGTACTTAGTAAGCTTCCATCTATGCCGAAAACAGTCACCGCACTACCATCTTCCCAGGCTAGTTTATAAATCCTTGAGTTGGAACCATTCAGTAACCTCAACCGGTATTTGCAGCCGGTTTTAAGGCTTAATGTTTGCTCAGGGCTGCCGTTAATCAATATCCGGTTTCCTACAAAACCGGTCATGCGGCCCATCTGCCCATTGTTCAAATAAACAAGTTGATTGTTTTCATCAAAAGTGCGATCCTGAATCACTACCGGAAGATCAAACTCTCTTTGGGGTAAATTAAGTTGTTGCTCTTCCTCATCGGTAACCAGTAAAAGGCCTGCCAGTCCGTTATACACTTGTGGCCCGGTGCGACCATGCGGATGTGGGTGGAACCAGTAGGTACCGGCCCGGTTCATTATTTCGTATTCATAGATATAGGTTTCACCATTACCGATCACATCCTGGGGATGGCCATCATATTGTTCCGGTACATGCATGCCGTGCCAATGTACGATGGTTTCTTCCGGCAAATTATTTTTGAAACGGATGCGTATTTTTTGCCCTTTCCGAACTTTAATAATTGGCCCCAAATAGCTGCCTTCCAGTTTTTGAAGTGTATTTTTATCTCCCTTTAGTAAAGTACTCTCGAAGACCCAAACCTCTGTTTTATTTCCAGTTAGTATTGAGGCTTTTGATTGTGTAGCAGTCAATTCCAGGTCTACATCCGGCTTGAACCCTTCACTTAATTCGGGCTTTACCGTGGTAGAGGGTCTACTGTCACATGAAGAAAAGAAAGGCCATATCATGGTTACTGCAGCACCTGCTCAAGCCGCTGCAAGAAATTTTCTTCTGTTTATTCCGAAAGGTTTTTTCATATCTCTTTAGGTTCAAATTATTTCCGTATCTGCTTTATCAGCTAGATAATCAATAGCACAAGCACGACTAGCAGCAGCCCCCAAAAGAGCCACATCCAGCCACCTCCGTGCATCCCAAATCCTGATCCCTGATCCATCATAATTTTCTTGTTTTAGTTTTTACTTAATTCAGCCTTATCTTTCCTCATTTTCAAAAACCACTTTTCCCCCATGAAAATCAGTGATAGCAAAACAGCCGAAACAATAATGAGCAGCATGTCACTCTCCACTTTCATCCATATAAAAGCCGCCAAAACAACTAGGTCAAGCACAATAGTGGCCAAAAGTATTGCTCCGTTTGCCTTGATTTCTTTGCGTAAATATTTAAAAACGCCCCATTGTATAATGACGTCCATGATTAAATAAAAAATCGCACCTAAAGAAGCTATCCTACTGAGATCAAAAAATATGGTTAAGGTGATAGCGATAACTATGGTATATGTCAACATATGCTGTTGCAGGTTACCTGGCATCCCGAAATGTCTATGAGGTATCAACTTCATTTCGGTAAGCATGGCGGTCATCCTGGAAATGGCGAACACATTGGCTAAAACACTTGATACGGTAGCAATGATGGCGATTCCTACGGTGAACCAGAGGCCATATTTTCCAAAAGCAGGCCTGGCCGCTTCAGCCAGGGAGTAGTCTTTGGTTTCTATTATTTTTGGAACGGAAAGGTTGACCGATACAGCGAATGCTACCAGCAAATAGACAATTGTACAGATAATGAGAGATATCCATATCGCTCTTCCTACGTTTTTGTGAGGCTTCACAATTTCTTCACCACTATTGGTGATGGTGGTAAATCCTGCATAAGCCAGAATTGAAAGCGCAAGAGCACCTAAATAACTTCCGATGGAGTAGTTGCCTGAAATTTCTTTTGGAACAACTTCGCCAAATGAAAAACCGGCTGCCCAAAGCCCTCCAATGGCAAAAATGGCTATACCGCCAACCTTGACTATTGCCATCACAAAAGAAACTCTGTCGATGACCTTATTGCCTGAAATATTGATCAAAAAAGTGATAATCAATAAAATTACACCCAGTAAAGGTATCCAAAAATCATGTTGATTTCCATCAAATAACTGCATGGTATAAGAGCCAAAAGTCCTGGCTACCAAACTCTGATTAATGACCATGGCAAAAGCCATCAATAAAGCAGCCACAGCCGTGATGATACCTTTGCCATAAGCTTTCTTTAAATACATAGCTATTCCTCCGGCTGAAGGATAAGCATTTGACATTTTTATATAGGCATAGGCGCTAAACCCGGCTATAATTGCTCCTGCCAGAAAGGCAATAGGAAACAATGATCCCGATAATTCAGCCACTTGCCCCAGCAAGGCAAAAATGGCTGCTCCAATCATTACCCCGGTACCAAGTGATATAGCTCCTGTGAGTGATAGGCTGTTCTTCTTATATTTTCCCACTATCTAATTGGCCTTTTTCATTTCAGCTTTTCTTTCTTCAAACTCTGCTTTGTCAATTTCTCCTTTGGCATAGCGGTTTTTCAATATTTCCAGCGCAGAGCTTTCGTGGTTGGATTGATTGGTTCCTTTTTGAAAGATACCACCTCTCCCTAGCACGACAATCAGAACGATGACGAGTATCACCCCGATAATCCATCCGTACATCATAATTTGAGTGTTTTAATTGTATGTAATACCGGGAACCCCAGGCAATTGCGAGGCTTCCCGGCTGTAATTTTTAACCTGGTGTTACCTGAAATGGTACTATTGTTCCATTTCTTTATTCATGTCCATAGAAGTCGTATCATTCATCATATGTTGGTCAGACTGTTCGTTCTCATGCATGTGGTCATTATCGCCTTCCATCATTTCGGTTTGGTCATCATCCATCATATCGCCATGATTCTGGTTTTCGTCATGTTGTTGCGTGGTGCAAGAGATTGTAAGTGAGGTGACAAACAATACGATGAGTATTTTAACAAATTGATTTATTGAATTTTTCATAGTTTTCTGTTTTAGGTATTTAAATTATTGCCTATACCTGAGCTGCTTTTGGAAAAAGATGCTACTGGGCAAGGTATCCTCCGTCAGCAGGTAAATATGCTCCATTGACAAAAGAAGACTTCTCGGTTGCAAGCCAAAGTACAAGCTCAGCTATCTCATCTGGTTCCCCCAGTCTTCCCTGCGGATGAAGAGAGGTAATTTGTTCCATCTGTTCATCATCCAGATTATTCTCCAAAAGTGGGGTTTTGATAAATCCGGGACCAATGGCATTGACTCTGATCCCTTGTTTGGCATATTCCAGTGCGCCATTTTTGGTGAGTCCAACTATCCCATGTTTGGCAGCGACATAGGCACAACTGGAGGCAAAACCAACTTGTCCGAGGATTGAAGCCATATTAATAATAATACCTCCACCGTTTTTAAGCATGGCTGGAATCTGGTACTTCATTCCATAAAAAACACCGGATAAATTAATGGCTATGGTTTTATCCCACGACTCTACACTGTATTCACCGATCAATGCACTTTCTCCTCCAACACCCGCATTGTTTACGGCAATATCCAGGCTTCCAAATTTGTCCATTGTGGCGTTAACCATATTAGAAACATCTTCAGCATTGGAAGTATCAACTTTGATAAAAATTGATGCTACCTGGTGGGTCTTCAGCTTTTCTACTACTGCTTTCCCCTGTTTTTCATCAATATCCGCCACTACTATATTTGCACCGTTTTTAGCGAGAAGTACTGCAGTACTTTTACCAATCCCTGATGAAGCTCCTGTGATTATTGCGGTCTTTCCTTTTAATAATTCTTCCATTTTTCTGTTTCTTTAAATTCAAACCCTCATTAAAGACTTTCAATCACTGACTTTAGCTTATACTGTATTTCTTTGGCTATTTCAGCCAGCTCCTTATTATCTACCGCCTGCATGGAGGCAACCGGATCCACTACCGCGACCTCTATACCATCATCGCTTTGTTGAACGATTACGTTGCAGGGCAACATCGCTCCGATTTTATCTTCAGCCAGAAGTGCTTTATGAGCGAAAGGTGGATTGCACGCACCCAAAATTCTGTAAGGGCGAAAATCTTCATCCAATTTTTTCTTCAGTGTCTCTTTCACATCAATTTCAGTAAGGATACCGAACCCTTCTTCTTTCAATGCATCAGTAACTCTTTCTATAGCCTCATCGAAGCTGATATTTTTCAGTTTTTTTTCGTGATAATATTTCATAGCATGTGCTTTTTTCGTTCTGTTATAGCTTAATGGTTTAGCGGCAAAAACTCTGTAACAATTGTTACATTAGAGTTCGATACCTGATTATTCATTCAGATTTCTGGTTTCTTGATCAAGTTTACCCTCGAACTTAGGTACAGGCCTGTTTTTCTTTTCCTCTTCTGTTTCTACTACACCGTTTTCTCTGATGTCGTTGATCAACCATTGCATTTCCATGATTTCCCTGCGTTGGGCTTTGATGATTTCGTCAGCGAGTTCCCTTACTCGTACATCTTTTATTTGAGCACGCTCACTCGTTAAAATAGCAATTGAATGATGTGGAATCATACCTTCCATGTAGTCAACACCTGTGACGGTAACCTGACTTCTCACCAGTCCAATACCACCGGCAATGAGCAAAACACCCAATGTAATAATCGCGATATTGGCACTTCGCTTCTTGTACATATTAAGCATAAACAATAGCATGATGATAATCATGGATCCGGCCATAATCAGCGTCATAAAAAGCCTTGTTTCACTAAACCAGAAATGATCAATAATCTGGTAAGAGTGGGTGTACATTAAAAAAAACATTGCTACCATTGCGGTTGCAATCATTGCAAAAAATTTAGCGTAATTGTTGCCGTGTTTCTGTTCGTTTTGCATCTTAATTGATTTTGATTAGGTTATTAATTTATCCACTTAGTATAGTGTGTTCTTATTATTTAAAATCTGACAGATAAGCCTCCCCCAGCTCCGAAGCGATTATCGTAACTGGCCATCAGGGAAAAGTTTCTGGATAGAAAGTACTCCACTCCGGCTGACCATGTAGTTTCACCTTTGTAGTCTACAGGCTCATCACTCCCTTCCTCTGTCAAATTATTAACCAAGCCGAAATCAGCCTGGTATTCGTAGTTGCCAAATATGGCGGTTCGTGGGAAGATCATAATCTCCCGGCTTACCCTGATTTCAGGCCGTAATTTGTTATCCATCCTTACATCCAGGTTGAACATATAAGGAGTGAAAAACCTAATACCGGCAATTGCCGTGACAGAAAGATCATCTAAACTGTTCTGAATTTCGTTCTCTACGTTCACCCCGGCAAAAACCCTGAAATAGTCATAGAGATATCTTTCATAGGTGAATTCGGCTTCCATATTTTCATTATAACCCACTTCAGCATTTAGGTTAAACTGATTTCTTATGTTAGAAGATACGAGGTTGATTTCTGTCATGTGTGAAGCGACATCAGCCATACCCCAGCTGTAGAAATGATTGGCCTCTCCAAATAAAATCTCGGCCGGATATTTTTCCAATCGGGGATCACGCTCTGTACCATAGCTTACTGCTCTGGCCATACCACCAATCATGTGATAGAGTACATGGCAGTGCAGGAACCAATCACTATCTTCATTAGCATCAAACTCAATTACCGTTTTTTGCATAGGCGGTACATTAACTGTGTGCTTTAAAGGAGAATAATCACCATGCTTATTGATTACCCTGAAAAAATGGCCGTGAAGGTGCATGGGATGGTGCATCATGGTCAGGTTATTGAAGGTGATGCGCACCTTTTCGCCTTTGGAAATCTTGATCATGTCGGCCTCAGACAAAGGGACACCGTTCATGCTCCAGATGTAGCGCCACATGTTACCGGTAAGGTTGAGCAAAATGTTTCTTGCCGGCTGATTGTCATCAATTACAGTGCTGGCAGGAGCTTTCAAATAATCATAATTGTATTCGGAGAACATATTCATACTAGCCATTTGGTCTTCCGATTTTGATACTTTCATTTCCATGTCTTGTTCATGGCCCATTTGTGAATGATCCATGTTTTGCTTAATGCCCTCCATTTGGGTTTCCTGCTGGTTGTTCATGCCATGATTCATTTTGGAATGATCCATCTGCATACCCCAGTTGTTCATCATCTCATCGGGTTCTTCATTACTGGGGTTGAATTTCATAGCGGGGGCTCCCATTCGCATATTCATTTTGGCCATTTGTTGCATCATCTTGATCTTATCCGGCCTTTCTACCACGGGAGCAGCTAAAATTTTTCCTTTGCCGAGATAAGCCTGGGAATGACCAGACCCATCCTGGGCCATTGCTCTAAATTCAATCTTACCCTCGTTCGGAATAGTGACGATAAAATCATATGTTTCAGCTATGCCAATAAAAGTCTTATTGCGCCTCACTGGTACTACATTTAGTCCATCGGCAGCTACCAATAAGGGGGCTTCCCCACCAAAGGTCATCCAGAATTGCGAAGAGGCTGCTCCGTTAATAATGCGTAGACGCACCTTCTCTCCCGGCTCAAATTGTGGATATTCCTGCACTTCCTCTCCGTTGTTAAGAAAGGCAGGGTAATAGATGTCGGCAATGTCAGCACTTTCCATCCGTTGTCTCCAGAAATTTAACTGGGCACCAAAGGCCCCACGGGCAATGACCTGATTGAGCGGAGTTGCCGTACCTTTCTTGATGTTATACCACTCGTTACCCCGCTTTAAATTGCGCAGCACATTTCTTGGTTTTTGATTAGTCCAGTCAGAAAGCACCATCACTAACTCCTTATCATAATCCAGAGTTTCCCCTTCTTTCGGGTCTATTATGATAGAACCATACACCCCACTTTGCTCTTGCAACATGGTATGGGAGTGGTACCAGTAAGTACCGGATTGTATCAGTGGGAACTCGTATTTTTGAGTTTGACCAGGTTCTATAGGCGGAGTAGTTAAATAGGGCACACCGTCATAAAAGTTGGGTAGTAGTAATCCATGCCAATGAACAGAGGTTTCCACATCCATCTCATTTTTTACATATATTACGGCATAATCACCTTCTTCAAACCGAATAGTGGGGCCTGGAATGCTGCCATTGACAGTCATTCCCATAGTTTCTTTTCCAGCTTTATTGACAGTTTCTTGTCTTATCGTTAGATTGTATACTGTCGTGTCAGTTTGAGCCAACACCGATGAAGCGCCTAGGGTCAGTAATACTACAATTAGTATATTCTTTATTTTCATATATTTAATTTGTTGATTCTCTGATCTTTAGATTTTATTTTTATTAAGGAAGTAACATACATCAACCCTGCTTTAGTTATGAAACTTCACTTTAGATGTATGATATTTTATCTTTCTAATATTGACGCGGACATTGTTGCATTATCAATAAATACAAGAGGCTAGTTCAAAAAATCTTGCCAATGATAGCCAAATGGCATAAGTACTTGATTTACAAAGCCTTTTGTAAAATTGAAAATGAAAGAGTATCCAAAAAGTGTATCAGGAATTACACAGGGAAAAGCAGCCCGGAAAACATAAGGATCTCATTCATGTATTTATAGTATTGATATTCAGGTGCTTATAAAATTATATCTACTGAATGTCCTGAAAATGTATAAAATGATTTCTTTTTTATACAAAATTCAGTCATAGGTCATCCAAAAATCCTCTGTTGATCCTTAATCTTTTTTTGTAATCGGATATAGATAACCCTGTAATTCGCTTGAACTGGTTTGATAAATAGTGTACACTACTATAGCCCAATTGTAACGCAATTTCACTCACATTAAGCTGATCATAATCCAGTAACTCCTTTACCTTTTCAACCCGCAAAAGGATGTAGTATTTTTCCAGTGTATGCCCGGTCTGCTTAGAAAAAATCTTGCTTAGATAATTGTAATTCTTGCCAATTTCTGAAGAAACAAAATCCGATAGCTTTTTCGCATTTTTACCTTCCTGCTCTAAATGCTTCAGATAAGCCAGTACGGCAGTTTTGGCCTCTTCGGCCAATATGCTATCCGCATCGTATAGCAGTTCAAACCCAAATTCTTTGAGCTTATTATCTACAATATGAAGTGTAATAGCCTCTGGCAATGTAACCTCGGCATAACCCAGCTTTACAGCTTGCACCTCAGCACCTAACGCCTTTAATTCATTTTCTACAACCATTATACACCGGGGACAAACCATATTTTTTATATGTAGTGTAGTTGTCATTTTACAGTAGCTTTATTTTTTCGGTATGGAAGTTTTTTGACCTTTCGCACTGTAGGTGAAGAAATGTAAAATAACACGAATCCTGATAGTATCGTCAGTAAGCCGAACGCAGAAAATGATCTTAGCAGCCAATTATTAAAGTCATCACGGCTCTCATAATCCATGGTATGCGTCATCCATAAGAAATCAAACCACCGCCAGCTTCTATGTCGTACCCGTTGAAAACTTCCATCTGTAGCCGATACGTAGGCCATTAGATTAGGCGATTGCTGATAACTAATCGCCCAGGCAGGTAAAGGCCGTCCTCTGTACTCGTGATGATTGGTAACTTCAGTTATGTACTGTGCCTCTTCAACCTGAAACTGATCGGCTACATGCTCATTAGCAATGGCAATTGCCTCATCCTTAGAAATATCATGCTTCAAGTCACCGGTGCTGGCACGAATAAGATATGTTTCATTAATCCAATAATAGGGCTCGCCATCAATGAACTTGAGCACTAAAGAGCTTACCTCGAGGGTTGAATCTATCTGATCCAGGCCAATTAGACCGGACACGGCATGCTCGGGGGGCGGTTTTAAAAAGTGATCACCGTGGATCTCGTCAATGTCTGTCCAGCTAAAGTATAATCCGCTTATTGTCCAGAATAAAAACTGAACACCTATGATGACGCCAAGGTAACGGTGTACTCTTCTGATATAATAATTCCTGTTTTTTTTCATTCACCAATACATTTCTGATATGCCTCACCTTATGCTTTTGAAGCAGTCTTGAGGGTCATACCATTATTTTAAACTTAAAAGTAGAGCAGAAATAGAAGTATCTCTACTTCGGGTAATTCAGTAAGTAGAAATGATAGGCTAATTCAAAAATGACTGGATAAAGATTCGGATGTTAATATTCTTAAAGGGGGGAGCTTTAAGTCGTATCCATTTAATCCAGTGGTTGGTATTTAATAGGTATGTAGAGTAAGCAGTCCACAACTCATTACTCACAAATACTTTCAACTCTTTCTGTCCTAGGTCAATCAGGCTAAATTCACCAGCCTTTTTGTACAGGTAAATTTGGCTTATTGAGTCACAGCACTTTTGTGTTGGACAGCAACCTCCCTTATCTTCCGAATCACTTTTTGTATGATGATCTTCATTACCTCTATGCGGTTTTGATAAATCACTTTCTTCATTGTGGTTATGCTGCTTAACCTCATGAACATCAGCTAATGGAGGGCAACTTACTTCTTCAATGCAGAAACAACTTCCCATGCCACAGGCAATACGAATAGCCCCGGTACTTACAAAAAGTACCAGTATAGCAATCACAAGGTTTTTATTTCTTACAAATTGAAGCATTTACCTGAAATGGATATTTAAATATAATAATTAAGCCGGTACATTTAAAGGTATACTTAATGCTTATCCAAATAAGCGTTATAGTTTCCTTCAGAAGAAAAATACAGGACTTCCCTTTGCTGTCCCGGTTTAAAAGCAATGAATGCCTCCGCTTTATCCACCTTTTCTCCTGAATAAGGGTCTATGGTGTTCCGCACATTGTCGGTATTCTCTTTTATTTTGGCAACGCACATTTGGCAGCAGCCATAGTAGGTTTTACCTTCCGCCTCAACCGGAATTTGCTCTATGCCCATAAAGGCATCATTGACCATACAAACCAGTTCGTTCGGTATTTGCTCATTTTCCTTTACTTCAACCGGAATTCGGTTAAACACATCAGAAAATTGCCAGAAAAGGCCTCCAATGATTAAAAGGCCAAATCCAGAAAGTATTATTGTTGATTGTCTGTCCATAATTGAAAAGATTTATGGTACCTGTGGGAATGCAATGATCATCATCTGATTGATGAAATAACTGCAACCTTTCCCACAGGGTTTGAGATTTAATTGATCGTTTCCTTCACACTCCCACATTTCAACATTTTGTCACCGAAATAAGGATTTTTGATCTCCTTCTCATTTGATAACCAAAAAGCACCGGTGTTTCCATTGGCCATAGGGCAGTACTCCAGGTATATTTCACCCATTGAGAGTGTACTGGCTTTAACCAATGTTGTCATTTCATTACTTAACACGGCAAAGGCTTTTCGCTGCTCATCCAGGGTAGAAGCCGAAGCTACTTTACCTGCTTCGGCCTGTGCAGATTTGGTATTCTCTAAGGAAGCCAAAGACTTTTGAAGCTTATCAGCAGCCCCTTTAGCTTCCTCCGGCTGAGATGCTACCAATGCTTCTTTGAGGTGAATATAATGGCCGTAAGCTTTACTCATCGCTTCATCTTTGAACATTGGATCCATCTGTTGTCCACCGGATTGTTTACCATGCCCTGCATGATCGTGTTGTGCCAAGACCCCGAAGGCTGCGAAAGCCAGAGCCATCATTAGAACTGCCTTTTTTCTCATTACATTTTTCATTTTATTGATTTTTAAAGGTTAAACATTTGTAGAATGGCTATCCCGACCACTATAAGAATGACGATTCCCCAGATGATCCGAGAAAACCATATTTTTAATTTTGATGGGGGCTTTTCATCCCCCGTTTTGCAACATTCCTTCATTTGATTGTTGATTTCACTTCACCACAAGTAAGCATGGCCTCTCCGAAATACGGATTGCGAATCTCCTCTTCGGTGCTGAGCCAGTTAGCTCCTTTGTTATTATCCGCCATAGGACAAAACTGGACATACAGGGTTTGGTCCAATGGGTTGAAAGCTTTGGTCAAATCAATCATCCCTTCAGACACCTGTTGGAATGCTTTACGCACAGCCTCAATATCTTTCAAATGCTGTACGTGTTGCAAGGCATTTTTCAAATCACTGCTATGGTCCATCCACGCATTATGTGATGCTCCGGTAAAAATTGACATATTCACTGCATCCAGTTTTGCTTTCAACTCATTAGCCGCACTCTGAGCCTCAGCTAAATTGTCAGCCACTAGTGCATCCTTGAAATTCAGGTATTCCTCATAAAGAGGCTTTAATGCATCTTTAGCTTTTTGGTTGATTGAAACAGATTTTACTTCCGCTTTTTTCCCAGGTGTGGAGGTTGAAGAAGAAGCCGACATCTCCATACCCCCATGATTATGGCCTGTCATGGCCGGGCCACCCTCAGGGTTCATCATGCTCGGTTTCCCTGCCAGTTGGGCGGCTGCATCAATGCTGAAGGTGCCATTGACTGCTATTTCTTCACCTTCCTCCAGGCCACTCTCCACAATAAAGCTGTCACCTAAACCCGGCCCAAGCGTTACATCACGCATCATGAAACTTACTCCACTGCCGGAGGTATTTTTCACATAGACTACAGAGCGTTTACCCGTCCACATTACGGCTGTTTTCGGAACGATAACATTGTTGGACTTTTTCGGCAATGTAGCTTCTACCGTACCGGATGCAAACATTTCAGGTTTTAGCTGATTGTCTTTGTTGGGCACTTCTACCCGGGCCTTGGCTACCCGGGTTTTTGGATTAATTACCGGATCTAAAAAGCTTATCTTGCTTTCAAACGTTTGGCCCGGGAGTGATTGAACTGTAAACCGCACCTGGTCTCCCTTATTTATCCAGGGCATATCCGACTCATACACATCAAACAGCACCCATACGCGTGATAAATTTGCAATCTCATAAATAGGTTCCCCTCGCTTGATGTAATCACCCACATTTACATTTTTGCTCAACACATAACCTGAAATGTCTGCCGTAATGGGAAATTCATCGGAATGGTTGCCACTTTCTAATATTTTATCTATCTGGCTATCTGAAAGCTTCCAGTTTTTGAGTTTTGCCCGGGCTGATTTAAATAATTGTGGTTGTGTATCTTTGATTTTTTGCGCTTCAAACAATTCCTCCTGAGCAGTAACTAAATCAGGCGAATAGATATAGGCAATTACCTGTCCCCTGCGCACATATTCACCTGTGAAGTTAACATTCAGTCGTTCAATTCTACCTGGAATGTGACTGGATTGAGAGGAAACAAGCCGCTCATCTTCCTGTACCTTCCCGTTTAATCTAACTGTTTTCACTGGATCCATGGTACCCACAATGGCAGTTCTAATATCAGCCAGTTGCATGGCGGTAGGCGACATACTTACTGCCATCGGGTCAAGTACTTCATCCTGATCATCCTCCAAAGGAATGAGGTCCATGCCACAAATAGGACAGTCTCCGGGTTCACTCTGACGGATCTGTGGGTGCATAGAGCAGGTCCATACGGTCTCTCCGGCTATTTCTGTCGTGTGCTGGTGCTCATCATCCATTTTACTCTCAGATGATGAACCACCAAAAATCAACCAACCCAGCAATAACCCTATTGCCAGTGTTGACAGTGCTATGATTATTATTTTTTTATTCGTATTCATCTTAATATGTTTTTGCAGTTAAGTAATTGAGTCTGGCCAGGGCAATTTGATACTGTGTTTCGGCCGTTGCCTTCATCTTTTCATATTTTAGTAACTGTTGCTGCATACGCAGCACTTCTTCAAATTCATTTCCTGAATTACCGTAAGCAGTAAACAATAGATTTAGGGCCTGATTGGATTCCTGAATTTGTTGCGCATACAGCTCAAGCAACTCTTGCTGTTGTTGAATTTCAAACCAAGCCATTTCGTAGTTTGACGTAAGGGTATTGGCAAAATCCTCTTTTTGGAGCGCATAGCTTTCCTGCATGAGTTGTGCTTCTTTTACAGCTGCTTTGTATTTGCTTCGGAAAATGGGAATGCTGACAGAAACCATCGGCATCAAGGCATTTTTACCATTGTCTTGGGGAGCTGCCATATCAGAAGCCAGATCTGTACGTTCTCCGACCAATACATAATCCAGCCCTACTCCAAACTTTGGAAGCCCTTGCTTATAGGCTACCTCCTCACCTGCCTCACTGGAAGCTATTTTTAACTCCAATTCTTCCAACATAGGGTTGTTCGTAAGCAAAGAGTCCTTTCTAAAATTATCAGGCAAGGCTTGAGCAACGAGAGAGTCCTCTACAATTACCAATGCGTCTTCCTCTCTGTTGAGCAGTTTATTAAACCGGGTCAGCAGAGGAGCTTCCTTATCGTTCAGAATAGAAAGGTTGCTTGTGGCATCTTTCAACATAATATCAACACGCAAGAAGTCAACCATAGTACCGGCTCCATTTTCAAACTTCTTATTGGCAATGGTTTTATAAGACTCCAGTATTTCAATATTCTCCCGCTCAATCTCTTTCCATTGATTAAGCTCATAAAGCGGATAGTATGCTGCTGCGACCTGATAATACAAGCGGTTCCTGGCATCCAGAAAAGACTGGTATTTAGCTTCAGCCATCAAAGCCGCAGCATCACCCTGTGCTTTCAAGGTACCAAACCAGGGAAACATCTGTGTTAAAGAAAACCTGGCCCGTTGCGGTCCCACCCTCGTTTCTACCGGTGAAATGAAATAGCCAAAAGAGAAATTAGGATCCGGCAAAGTATTTACCTGTTCCACTTTCTGAATAGCCGCTTCAAATTCCCGGTATTTCGCCTGTAGACCGGGATTGTTTTCTGCTGCTATTTTTAAATAGTCATCCAGGGTCTGGGCAAAGCCTATTCCACCCCCAAGAAATATGATGATTATGATATTGATAAATATTTTCATGATAGTGTCTTTTTGAATCTTCTTTCTTCTCTCATGCTGTAGAGGACTGGAACAATAAAAATGCTCACCAAGGCAAATGCCATTCCTCCAAATGATGGTATGGCCATTGGAATCATAATATCTGCACCACGTCCGGTGGATGTAAGTACAGGCAGCAAGGCAATCATGGTGGTGGAAACGGTCATCAAGGCAGGTCTTATTCTTCGAAGGCCTGCTTCAACTACGGCTTCTCTTACCTTCTTTATGTTATCGGGTCGGTTTCTTTCAAAACTTTGGTCCAGATAAGTAGCGATCAGTACTCCGTCATCTGTAGCAATACCGAACAAAGCAATAAATCCTACCCAGACGGCTACACTCAGGTTGATGGTGTGCATCTGGAACAAATCCCGCATGTTGGTGCCGAATATGGAGAAGTTGGCAAACCATCCTTGCCCATACAGCCACAGCATGAGAAAACCACCGCTGAAAGCCATTGCAATACCGGTAAATACCATTAAGGATGTAGAAACTGATTTAAACTGGAAATAGAGTATCAGAAAGACAATCCCCAGCACCAATGGAACGATAATAGAGAGCCTTTTTTCCGCCCTTACCTGGTTTTCATAACTGCCAGAGAACTTGTAACTGATCCCGGCAGGAACAATTAATTCCCCTGAATCTATCTTGGCCTGGATAGCCGCTTGCGCGTCATTGACTACCCCAACTTCAGAGTATCCATCCCTTTTATCAAACAATACATATCCCACTAAAAAGGTCTCCTCACTCTTTATCGCCTGCGGTCCTCGCACATATTCAAAGTCTACTACCTGGCTGATCGGTATTTGTGCACCTGTAGGTGTAGGCAGTAGTATTTTACCCAATGACTCAGGGTCGTCCCGAAGCTCACGCGGGTAGCGTACCCTGACCGGGAAACGCTCACGGCCTTCTACAGTAGAGGTAATCTTCATACCTCCAATGGCTGTTTCAATAGTTTGTTGCACATCTTCCACATTCAACCCATAGCGTGAAATTTCATCACGATTAATATTCAGATGCAAATAGGGTTTACCTACGATCCGGTCAGCAAATACGGCTTCTGCTTTTACCGAAGGAACATTCTTAAGTACTTCTTCCAATTGCAGCCCGAAATCTTCAATGGTTTTCAGGTCAGGGCCGTACACTTTGATTCCCATTGGGGCTCTCATACCTGTTTGGAGCATGACCAGCCTGGTTTCAATGGGCTGTAGCTTCGGAGCAGAAGTAACTCCTGGTATTTTGGTGACCTTCACGATTTCATTCCAGATATCATCCGGGGATTTTATCTGTGGCCGCCAGTTGCGGAAATAATTCCCGTTATCATCAGGTATGAGTTCCTCCAAGATAACCCCTCGGTTAATGGCTTTCTCATTAGAAAGACTATCACCGCTGTTTAGTATGAAGCGATCTTCCTTATCAACTTTAAACCTTACCCGATGCCCTTTTTCACTGAGCATGTACTCCGGTTTATAGTTGATAATATTTTCATACATGGAAATGGGTGCCGGATCCAAAGCAGATTCTACACGTCCAAGTTTTCCCACCGTGAGATCTACCTCGGGAATATTAGTCAGTAACATATCAAGTTGTCCAACCACTTTGCGGTTATACTCAATGCCGGAATGAGGCATGGAGGTAGGCATAAGTAGGAAACTCCCTTCATCAAGGGAAGGCATAAATTCTTTGCCAACACCTGGGAAGGTATGGGTTAAGCCAGACCAGACTGTAGTTGTCCGAAGATCCCAGCCGAGCTTATCAAACGCTTTAGGTATAAACCCGAAAACAGTATTAAAACCCAACCAAACATTAGCGCCAAGCAAAATCAAGAAAGTAGGTATTAATAAAAACTTAACTTTATTATCCAGGCACCATTTTAATATAGATTTATAGTAATACTCTAAAAGCGTAAATGAGCCCAGAATAAGTCCTACCAAGAGCGCTACAAAGATTACATTAAGCAGCAAGGTTTTGCCTGCTCCCAAAGGAAGCCAGTATTTTGCCAGAAGCCAGGTGATTCCCAATACCACAATAATCAGATCAGCCTTTTGAATAAGCTTTACATACCATTTGCCTGAATCAGTGTGCTCTTCCGGATATTTGTCTTTAAGGATACCCGCCAGGCCATAAAGGGTCAGTATAATGCCCGCCCAATAGTAACCGGGAATCAATGCCAACAGTCCGACTACTACCAATGCGATGTTTACCCATCTTGAGACTATTTTATTTTTAATGCGCGCTCCAAAAAACCAATGAGCAAGTGTTGGTAAAATGATTAATGAAACAATCAATGCGGCTATCAACGCGAAGGTTTTGGTAAACGCCAGCGGTCCAAATAACTTACCTTCTGCTGCTTGCATGGTAAACACCGGGATAAAGCTGACAATGGTGGTGGAAACGGCTGTAAGTATAGCGGTGGCTACTTCCGCAGAACCATTGTATATGGTTTCAATAAGCTTTTGGCCAGGAGGAGCTTCATCAATGTGCTTGATAATGTTTTCCGAAAGGATGATGCCCAAATCTACCATAGTGCCAATGGCGATGGCAATACCTGATAAGGCTACAATATTGGCATCCACTCCAAAATACCTCATGGCAATAAATACCATCAATACGGCAATCGGCAGAATACTTGAAATAAGAAATGACGCCCGAAGGTTGTAGACCATCACAATAACCACCAATATGGAAATCAGGATTTCTAATGAAAGAGCCTCTTCCAAAGTTCCCAATGTTTCATAAATGAGTTCGGAGCGGTCATAAAACGGAACGATAGTCAACTGGCTTTCCCTTCCATCTTCCAACGTTTTTTTAGGCAGTCCCGGGGCTATTTCTTTGATCTTATCCTTGACGTTGTTAATGACCTTTAAGGGATTCGCACCATAACGGGCCACTACTACACCGCCCACTACTTCGGCACCATCCTTATCTAAAAGCCCTCTGCGAGTGGAGGGACCTAAGGAGACTACACCAATGTCTTTAATACGGACGGGAACATTTTCCTGAACAGCAACTACGGCCTTTTCAATGTCTTCCACTTTTTTGATGTAACCCAAACCACGCACCAGGTATTCTGCCTGGTTGATCTCAATGGTTTTAGCCCCTACGTCTTTATTTGATTTCTGTACTGCCTGCATTACTTTATGCAAGGGTATATCGTAGGCTTTTAGGGCATCGGGATTAACATCAATCTGATATTCCTGTACAAAGCCTCCAATGGAAGCTACCTCCGAAACGCCTTCCGTTGCATTTAATCCATATTTGACATAGAAGTCCTGTACGGTACGGATTTCGTGCAAATCCCAACCTCCGGTAGGGTTGCCTTCTTTATCACGCCCTTCAATAGTATACCAATATACCTGACCCAGAGCAGTGGCATCAGGACCTAAGGCCGGTTGTACCCCCTCGGGCAACAGGCCGGAAGGCAGGGAACTAAGTTTCTCAAGGATCCTGGAACGTGACCAATAAAATTCCACATCTTCGCTGAAAATGATGAAAATGCTGGAGAAGCCAAATATGGAAGAACTCCTTATAGATTTTACGCCCGGTATACCCAATAGATATGTAGTCAATGGATAAGAAATCTGATCCTCAATATCCTGTGGAGACCGGCCTTGCCATTGGGTAAATACAATTTGCTGATTCTCCCCAATATCCGGTATGGCATCCACGGGGACGGGGTCGGAAGGCAATGCCCCTATTTGCCAGCCGAAAGGGGCGGTAACAATGCCCCAGGCAATAAAGCCAATTAATATGAGAACGGTAACCAACTTGTTCTCAAGAAAATATCTTATAATTTTATTAAGCATATTATTTACATTCAATTTTTAAATTGATTTAAAAGGCATAGAAATAATGCCTCAGGGCTTTAGCGAGCTATGCCCTTGATCACGATTAATTGAATGAAATGCTTAAATAAGGAAGGACTGAACGAGTATAGGTATATCGCGTTCAATCAAAGGAGGGGAATAGTTTTTATATTCTGTTTTGTCTGCTTCAGAAGAATATGTTATGCCGATAAAGGTTGCAAAAAATGCGGCTACAAATTCTAAGCTCAACGAACTACCAATAACCTGAGCTTGAAATTCATCTTCTACCTCAAGAGATTGATACTCATTTTCACAGCAGGGTTTTTTCTTGAATTGATTTTCTTTTGACGTTTCGGTTTCACAACCGCTTTCCATATCGGACATACCACAATGTAATTCTGTATGGCCAACTACTATTTGCGTTTCCATTGCCATTCCTCCACAATAGTGTGTTACCATTGCAAAGCCGGAATTGCCAGCCAGAAAAATTAAAAGTAGCGATATGGAAATTATTCTTTTCAAGAAATTATCTTCCTCAGTAATTTTGATATACGCAAAGTAAACCTAAATGATTCCTGTTCCTGTTCAATATCTTGTTTTAAATGTATGAAATTTCTCTTCCTTTCAGGTAGCAAAGGTAAACTCACCTTGTTTTAAGCATTTTAAGCAATTAATCAAGTATTACATTTTTTCAATTTCAAGTGAAAATCCACAGATACTTCATCTCTCACTTTTATCGTTCCAAATAGCTTTTGAGGAGGTTGCAGACCAAAATCTGAAAAAAGAAAAGTCCGGCTGCCTTCCAAATGCTTATGATTCTCACCTTCTTCTTTTACTATGCATGAAACTGTGTAGACATTAGACTTTCCTGCCAGGGTGATTTCTACTTTGCCGAATAGTCCGTTTTCGTGGGAGGAACTCTCCTTCAACTCAATAAACCTAATACTTATCTCCGGAAACTTATTAGCCTTTAGGGTTTTGGCAAAGTCCCGGGTCATCATAGAGTTATGGCAATCAAAGCCAGCTGCCTTCATAAAAATCTCACCACTAAATGAAGGGTTTTCAGCACCTTGAGGATAGTTTTCCATCATGGTATCCTCTCCTTCATAATTCACTGAAAGGCAGTGAAACTGATTGATATTAGTTGTTCCTGATATCTCCACCCGACTCTTACCAGTAACCCGCCATTGTGTTTCTTTGCATGTCTCGGCACTACAGGAAAGAATTGGGTTGAAATTTATGACTACCATGAGTAAGCAAAGCGTCATTGTTTATTACTTTTTCTTGCTGTTGTCTGATTGCTGACCGTTATTATTCCTAAACTTTTCGTTGTACCAAAGGCCCAGTGCATCGGCTTCCTCACCTGACAGCAATTTCAATGCTTTTTCATATTCCTTCCTTAAAAGCTCTTTATCAAAGCTTACTTTTTCAAGAATTTTTTTGCAGTACTGCAGTTTGTCCATTTTTACTTTAATACTCAGAAAAGTGCCGGATAAATGTTCCGGCACAAAAATACTTCTGTTTAAAAACTTATTACTGCTTCTATGTTTATGCCATCAAATTCACCTCCATTGTATTTGGTGCCTGTCCAGCCTTCACCTTCATACTTTTGAGATACATATTCCAGCTTGGCCATTACATTTTTAGTCATGTACCAACCACCACTAATATTCACCCGATTAATTTCTTGTGTTAAAGCATTTTCAACCATCTCTCCTGAAACAGTATTATACCTTCCACCTAGATAAAATTGTTCAGTATTGCCAAAACGATAGAGAAGTTCCCCTGCTAACTGTGTAAAAGCCCCTCCACCTTGATCGTCACTGTTTGAGGCTACTTCGTAAATCCCGAAAAACTCCAGTCCTTTATATTTTATGAATGGGTTGATTTGAATAGCTGTTAGTTCTCTGAATCTTGGGTTGAACCGTCCTTCAAAGGGGCCTCCATCACCGTCCAGCGTTTGCATGACATTGTAATACCGCGATCCCGCCCGATCTCCACCGTAAATCCAGGAGCCTGTCGTAGTACCTTTATTGATATACCATGAACCTGTTAAACGTAATCTGAAGTCATCACTTAGTTGATTGTCATAACCGAGTTTTCCATAGAAAGATGCCTTGTTGTCAGAATTATCGTTGACCACTACGCTCTGATTAAGTTTCCCATTCGTAATTCCAATTACTCCTAAAAAGCCATTTTTCATTATAGTAAGCTCACCGAAAGCCTCGGTAGAAAAAGCATCCATAATATAATTGCCCACAAATGGGTTAAAAATAGCCCTTGCATTATCGCTTCTTCTGAAGTGGGCATCTCCATAATTAAACTCATCTAAGCCAATAGTTATACGGGCTACATCCATAAAGCCTTGCATAAAGCCTTGTTTTATAAAGTCCAATTTGTCAATTTGAAGATAACCACCTTTCACCCATGCTTCCCTGTGATTTTGGGATGAAAGATAAGTCCTCAGGTGCATTCTCAACCCATCATACAGCTGAACATCAATGTTGAGGTTAGCTGTGGGAAGATTGAAGTTTGTTCCTAATTCTACCAAACTGTCTAGCAAATTGGTTTGATTAATACTTTGAAATTGCATAGCAAAATCACCTCCGATACGTACTTTCACTCCATCAAACTCCACGGTGTCTTGCTTGGATGTTTCAAATACATTAAGACCGGCTTTGTCATTAGGCCGAAAATACTGCAGGGCAGGTTGCTGTGCATACACTATACTTGATGTCAGAAGTATTAGTGATAGTATGGTAATTCTATACCCGTTGTTTCTCGTTTTCATAATTATAAGCGTTTTAGTTTATTAACTTAAAAGTTGTTTCAAAAGAAATTTGTAGTTTGTCCCCCGTTTTAATTGTGCCTAATAGGGCTTTGGGAGGCTCTATATTAAATTGTGTAAAGGTGATAGGGAATGATCCGAAAAACTGTATAGTATTCCCGGTAATTTTATAATCCACTTGAAGGGGAACCAAACTTTTAGTACCGGCAATAGTCAGATTACCCTTTGCCCGTAACGACTGATCGGTAATCGTCTCAATTTCTATCAGCTCAAATTGTATTTCGGGGTATTTTTTTGCAACAAGTGCTTCATAGGCATTGTCATCCATGCTGCCTTTTCCACTCTTTAATGATTTAGTGGGCAAGGTGACTACAATTGAATTGATGCTAGTGATTTTTTGGTTTTCAATCAATAGCGTCCTAAACGTTTGAAACTTTCGTCAGAACTGCTGCTGAAATGTATTTAAGCGATAATTTCATACTTGTGAGGTAAACAGATCCCTTTGTATTTGCCCCCGGGCTTGTTTTGTGGGATCATCAAAGGGTTTGTTGAGCCATTGGTGCAGGTCAATTTTGACGAAAAGGTTTAAGCGAATAAAGGCAACCAGATTGGATAGCTGCCACCCATATTTAGCCAGGTTTTTGAGGAATTTCAGCAGCATGATGGTAATCAGGGCTGTCCATATTTGGATCATCACCGCATTTTCTGAGGTACCTATAAAAGACTTTATGTGGAGTAGCTGTTTGATCTCCCGAAAGAATATTTCAACCTGCCACCTGGCCTTATAGAGTTCCGCAATGGTGTTTGCTGTCCAAGACGTTTGATTGGTGATCAACTCAATGGTTTGTTGGTTTTTCTCATCCCATACAGCCACTCTCCTTAGTTTTTTGGGATACTTCGTGGATGATTTGTCTCCTGTAAGTCGTATGAGTTCGTCTTTGAGTATATGTTCATGCCGGTTTTCGGGCAATGGGTTCTCCTGGACTGTGTCAAATTGGAGGTTCTCCTTATGGCGTACCACGAAAAACACTTGATTGCTGTCCCAAACGTTGAGTAGCGAAAAATCATTGTAAAATCGATCAGCCACAATTACACTCCCTTTGAGCAGGGGAATGTCAGCGGCTCCCTTATTGTCAGCGGCTTTTCCATCCGTTATGTTTACATAGGCAGGTAAATTCCCATCATAGTCCAGTAAGGTGTGCATTTTGACTGCTCCTTTGTGCGTCTTGTATTTTGCCCAATCAAATAAGCTCAGGCACAGGCTTATGGTGGTGGCATCCAGCAGGAATATTTTAGACTTGATCTTGAACTTGACCCTTTTGGTGCCCCCTCTGAGATTTGATAGGTGGTCCTGAAGCTGGTAATAGTAGTCTTGGAACAAAGTCCAGTCCCGATGCTTGTTCTGGTAGCTAACCGTGGATTTTGATGGGGCCCTGTCTATACCCAAATGATTGAGGTTGCCAGTAGCAGACCTCAATCCATTGCTGATGTCTCGAATGGACTGACTCTTGGCAAACTGACAGAACAGCATAGACACCAAATGGGTCCAACTGTTATATCCCTTTTGATGTTTATCGGTTTGCTTTTCCCTGACTAGTTTGTTGAAAGAAGAACGGTCAATCTTCGATATGATCTGTGAGAATAAATTTAGATTTGGCATCAGGAGGTAGGTTTTGGTTTACGCAACCCAAATCTAAAAATTTGGGCTACTTAATACTTACCTCCTTCTTTAAACGTTTAGGACGCTATTGGTTTTCAATGGTTATTTGCCCATCTCCTGTGGCATCATCCGATACCATATCCCAATCGTGAAGAGTAGAGGTGCCTGATACTTTAAATTCTTGATTAATGGTGAGTGTATAGGCATTTTGCGCAACTGTTTCTCCACCAACTATTAATAATATGGCCAATAACAACGTCCTCTTTATTTGACTTTTTGGTTTTACCTGACTCTGTATATACATATAGCCTCTCTTTTTGAAATATTGAATCCAAAAGTATTGAGAGAGGCTGGGGTGATCTGTACAGTATTATGGCTTTTATGTATGAATTCTTGTTTTGAGAACACTTTGTTGAATGCAATGTCTATTGAAGCTATTTCGAACGAATTAGCCAAATAAAAAACGGTAGGCGTGAAAGAGGACGAGCAGGTACAATAACTTTACATACTGACTGATTATATCCAAGGAATTTTATTCCGAAACTACTATTTTGGGAAAAAAATTGGGTGTGTTTTCATCAGAATAGATTGGAACTATAGTTCAACACAAACATGGAAAATACAACCAAAGCAGTAATCCACAAAAACACCTGACTCGCCATACTTTTATTTTTTGCCTTTTTACAATTCTCACAACTTTGATTGTTCTTTTTATTACCATAAGCTTGGTAAAACGAAAAGCCCAATGATAAAAAGGCCATCGCGTATAAATAAGGCCGCATCGAGTGTAACCAAGAAAACCACGTAACCGTACCCGAAAAACCGGCAATACCAACAATAATAGCAGGCCCCCAGCAACAAAAGAAGGGGGCTATTGCAGAGGTCAGGCTTAGACCTAACAAGGCATTTCTCTTCATAGCACTTTTAAGTTTATAAGATTTCAGTTATTGTGATGTTCCATATACTATTTAACTCATCATCCTCCTTATCTTCTACCAATCCTGTCAGTTTAAGTCTACCGGACTTAAGTTTTGTAAGTACTTTATCAGATGTATCTGTGCTAACCTTGAAAGTTTCTCCGTTTACGTGTACACTCCACTCATTTCCTTCCTTTACCAATTCTCCATTTAAAGTAACTTCTGCACTTCTGGCCGAAAACCCGTTATTCTTTACTTCTTTTTGGATTTTTTGTAAGGATAAATCATTAACTGCAGTTAGCTTAAGATATGCTTTCCCATTATTGAGGCTTACTTTGACACTTTGCAAGCCATCCATTTTTTTGAGTCCGCGCTCCAGGCCATAAGCACAAGGTGCGCAATCCATTCCAAATACTTCTTGATCTACTTTGACCAACTGAGCCATTGCAGTAGAGAAGCTGAAAATGCTTAACACTACTATTATTCCTAACTTTTTCATATTTCTGTTTATTTAATGTTACAACCAATAACTTATATTCATTGAGAGTCTGTATCGCTCTTGAGGGCCTTGCACGACATCCTGATAGACTGGAAATAATGCCCCGAAGGATATTCCCTAGGCTCCATAAAGACCAAGAAATGAAGGTCCAATCATTACTTTTTTTCCTCTTTGATCAACAGGGGAAATTTGGCCTTCATTCATGCTTGCACCCGGAAACTCAGCCAGCGACTCTACAAATACCCTCCAGTCGGGTTTTGGATAGTCTCCCATGAAGATGTTGGGACGATAGCCTATGACCAAACTTGCGTAGGGTAAGTCTCCCAACTGATCATCTGCCTCTTCAAAGTAATACTGATAGCCGCCACCTACCCAGGCGTACCAGGTTCGAGAAGCATATCCGGTAGAGATCGCTCCATGAATGGAGTTGCTAACGTTAGTCTGTCCTCTGGTTTTCTCCGTTGTGGTTGAAAAGCTTAAGACGGCCGTAGATTCAAATCTTTTACCCACGCCAAATGCATTGGAAAAAAAACGATACCAGACCGAAGCTTCAATATCCCCATTGGCGGGCATGTTGCTGTTTCCTCTAGTTCTGGGTGCTTCTGACAAGCGGTTGATCATTGTCGGGGTGGTAATATTGAGTTGTAAATCCTCTATTACGCCATAAGACCAGATATACCGAAGCATAAAAGACTGATCGTCATCTGTGACCAGGCTCATGGCTGCAGCATTGAAGTCAAACCCACCCTTGGCGAGTGTAGGAGTTTGCAAACCGAAGAGCGGCCCATGTCCCTGAGCATAGGTTTTAGACAATGCTACAATGGCAAGTATTACAATTAATGTTATTCGTTTCATCTTTACTTTTTAAATCCCTAAAAATTGTTGAATCGGAAGCAGTAAGTAAGCGGAGAATAAGCCAAGCACCATACTACGGTACAAATGGATAAGTGAGGCACAAGAGCTTGTTGTTTATGTGCGAACAATAACGACAAGTATGTACACTCACTTATTGAACGAATTTAAGAAAATAGCTTTGGATTGGAAAACCTCACAGCTCAAGAAT
>JAVKCN010000058.1:0-170529 GCA_040222715.1 Cyclobacteriaceae bacterium
AAGCCCGGTAGCGCCAATGGTACTTCTTCCCGAGGGAGAGTAGGTCGCTGCCTTTACCCCATCTATCTCAACCCCCTACTCACAAAGTAGTGGGGTTTTTTCTTTTTATCCCCTCCCCCCTAAATTACCAGATTATTAACCTCACTACAGCAGGTAAAGAGAACTTGAAAAATATTTCCGTTCTTTCGCCTCATAGCTGTGATATCTTCTCTAATCTAAAACTGGCAATTTTCTTTTTGATATCTACATTATCTTAATGTGAGTTATGGTTTAATTCTAATATCGTTTGTTTTCAGGCACTTCCCATAAGCCGATCTGGGCAGGCTTCTACTGCATCGGCGGTCCGATTTCCCATTGATAAAAAGTAGACCCGGCGTGGCGACGCCCGGCGTGGTGCGCAAAAATCTAGTGGGTCAACACCGGGAAAAGCTTGAAACCGCTCCGGCGGCCCGGCACGTCCACGGAGGATCGCTTCGCGCTGACAGCAAGCTTTCCCAATTAACGGGGAAATAGGGCTGTTTTTAACCCATAACTCACTTTATCTTAAGACCTACTCAGCATCTGCAACTCAACCAGGTTACGATAATCCTGAGCAGATGCATATAATTGCTCGTGGGTGCCTGCCTCTACTACCTGTCCATTTTTTAATACATAAATCCGATCCACTTTACGAATAGTAGCCAGGCGATGGGCTATAATAATCGTTGTTCTGTTTTGCATAAGCCGCTCTAAGGCCTGCTGCACTAAAAACTCAGATTCTGCATCGAGGGAGCTAGTTGCCTCATCCAGGATAAGAATAGAAGGATCTTTAAGAATAGCTCGGGCAATGGCAATGCGCTGGCGCTGACCACCCGATAGCTGAATGCCTCTCTCGCCTACCAGTGTATCAAAACCTTCGGGAAAGGACTCAATAAAATCAAAGGCGTTGGCTTGGCGAGCAGCATCCTCAATCAATGCAAATGGTGCGCCCTCTTTACCGTAGCTGATATTTTCACGGATCGTGCCTCCGAACAATATTACTTCCTGAGGTACCAGTCCGATTTGCTGGCGTAGTTGGGTAAGGTTGAAGTCCTGAATAGGGCGATCATCTATCAAAATTTCACCCTCCTGAACAGGATAATATTGTAAAAGAAGTTGGGCAAGAGTAGATTTTCCCGCTCCACTGTGGCCCACTAATGCTATCTTTTCACCGGAGTTAATCTGAAATGAGATATCTTTTAAAACCGTTACATCGGAGCGCATAGGATAAGCAAAAGAAATATGCTGAACTTGTATGTTCCCTTTCAAAGAAAGCTCTGAGTGGGGTGCTAGCGGTGCTGGTGATGGAATCAGCTCTGATTCTTCAGCCAAAATATCCAACACGCGTTCGGAGGCACCAATGGCTCGTTGGATCTGTCCATATAAATCACCCAAACCGGCAATAGATCCGCCAATCAGCGTGGTATAGAGAATAAACGAGATCAGATCACCAATCGTAATAAGGTCTTGTTGTACCAGTGAGGCGCCGTACCATAACACTCCTACGATCCCTCCAAACAACACAAATATGATAAAGGAGACAAATAAAGCTCGGAAACGGGCTGCTTTGAGCGCGGTATTTACCACCTGATCAATGGCTTTCTGGTAGCGGTGAGCCTCAAAAAGCTCGCTGGTAAAGGCTTTTACTGCACGGATTGCCTGCAATGTTTCCTCTACAATTACGCTGCTGGCCGCGAGCTGGTCTTGCGTTTGTTTAGTCAGTCGGCGAATATACCTTCCGAAGATCATCGCTAAAACAATTAGAATAGGGAAGGTGGCAAACATGAATCCCGTAAGCTTGGGCGCCATGGAAACAATGACAATGGTGCCAATAAGCAGTGTAGCGATCTGCCGTAGAAACTCCGCCAGCGTAACGGAAAAAGTACTTTGCAAAAGTGAAATATCCGAGGTAATACGACTGATCAGTTCGCCGGTGCGGTGCTGGTCGTAAAAAGCAATGGGCAGGGTAATAAGTTTCTGGTAAAGCGCCCGGCGAATATCAGCGGATGATTTTTCATTAACCTGCGCAAAAAAGTATACCCGAATGAATGAGAATACGCTTTGCACCAGAAAAACAGCCAGTAAACAGAGCGCAATGACATTGATATTATCAGATAGCCAAGATTTGTTGCCGGATGCGACATCCAGTAGTTCACCGGAAATGAGCGGGAAACTGAGTAAAGTAAGGCTGGAAAAGACGAGCCCGATCATGCCAATAATGAACTGCCATTTATAAGGAATAATAAAGTGATAAATTCCAGCAAGTTGTTTGAGTTGCGATTTATTGATCAATGCAAATTTTTTCATAAGTACAGCCTGTAATAACCCATGAGACGAATAGTGCTACTATTTATTGTGGAGGGGCCTTTGCCAGAAGCGGGAGGAAGTTTTACGTAGGGGTTCTATATTTGTGTTCACATACTGTAAATCATTAATATATGTATTTGGTTACCGGAGCCACCGGATTAATAGGAAGTTATATTTGTCGCACCTTATTGGCGAATGGTTATACCCTTCGGGCAATCAAACGGGAAACGAGTGATATGCGGCTGGTAGAGGATATTCAGCATCGTATTGAATGGGTAGAAGGCGATGTGCTGGATGTTGCGAGTCTGGAGAAATATATGGAGGGAGTAGAAGGAGTAGTGCATAGTGCCGCTTTTATTTCTTATGATAGTCGGGATGAGGGACTGATGCAGAAAATTAATGTGGAAGGAACAGCGAACATGGTGAATGCCGGGTTGGCTCAAAAGGTAAAGTATTTCCTTCACATCAGCTCAGTAGCGGCAGTAGGTAAAAACCGTTTACAGGATCTTATTGATGAAACCCATAATATCAACCAGGCAGATGGCTTAACGGGTTATGCCCGAAGTAAGTGGTTATCTGAAATGGAAGTCTGGCGAGGCATTTCCGAAGGTCTGCCAGCAGCAATACTCAATCCTTCGTTGGTGCTGGGGCCGGGGGAGCTGGATCGAAGCAGTACTCAGATTTTCAAATATATTCAGGAACAACGACGTTTCTATACCAGCGGAGTGGTGAACTACGTGGACGTTCGGGATGTTGCTGAGGTGGCAAAGAAAATCATGGAACAACAATTGACTGGAGAACGCTATATTGTAAGCGCCGGAAGTGTGACTTATAAAACACTTTTTGATACCATTGCGAAGGCATTGGATAAACGGGCACCCTCTATTAAAGTAGGAGTGCCACTGATTAAGTGGGCAAGTGCATTAGATCGGGCCAGAACGCTATTAACCGGGCAAAAACCATTGGTATCCGATGAGTTAGCCCAGGTAGCCCGAAACACCCATACCTATACCAGCCAGAAGGTAAAAGACGCCGTAGAAATACGGTTCCGATTATTGGAAGAAACTGTGAAATGGTGCAGCGAAGAATTAGCAAAAAAAACAGAAAAATTACCCGCGTAGAGAACACCTGATAAATAGTTGGTCATCCGTGGGGTATTTTCTATATTTATCCACATCCATGAACAACTTAGCCACGATTTTTCTATGAAGTAAGGATTTTTAAAATCTAACGGTATGAGCGATCAATTTAGAAACCGGGAAGATGGGCAGGACTTAATTCGATGGTTTGAAAATCAACTAAAGAACAACGATGTCCAGTTTCTTGATTTGAATGTATACATTGATGTAATTGAAGACTATATAGATGAGGAGAAATATAAAAAAGCACTAAAAACCTGCAATCTGGGCATTGCCCAATATCCTTACTCAGCAGAGCTATTATTTAATAAAGCACAGGCACTAAGCCATCTGGAGCGACATGAGGAAGCACTTGAAATACTGGATCGGGCCGCAAACCTTCAGCCCAATGATCATGATATTCTGATGCTTCGCAGTAACATTCTATCCTGGATGGGGCACTATCGGGAAGCCATTGATGAATTAAAGCGGCTGGTAGAGTTAAGCGAAGAGAAAGACGAAGTATATTATCAGATTGCGATGGCCTATCAACATCTGGCAGATTACCAGCAGGCAGCCACCCATTATAAGCTGGCGCTTAAGCACAACCTGCACCACGAAGATGCCATGTACGAACTGGCCTACTGTCTGGATATGACCGGTGAGCTGGAAGATAGCCTGGCATATTATCAACAGTTTATTGATCAGGATCCCTTCTCTACGCAGGCCTGGTACAATCTGGGTATTGTGTATAACAAACTGGAAAAGTATGACGAGGCTGTGAGTGCCTATGAGTATGCTACCCTGATTGATGACACTTTTGCTTCGGCGCATTTCAATACGGGCAATTCGTATATGAACCTGAAGCAGTACGAAAAAGCTTACGAAGCCTATAAAAAAACCCACGAGATTGAGGGCGGGAATGCGGAGACGTATTGCTGTATGGCTTCTGCTCTTGAGAAGATGGAAGTGTATGATAAGGCCACGAAGCTCTATTATAAAGCTGTAAAGCTGGATGAAGAGTATGACGAGGCCTGGTTTGGCATTGGCACCTGCCTGCACCGGCAGGAGCGTTGGTTTGAGGCTACCCATGCACTGCGAAAAGCCATCAGGCTAAATGATGAAAATTACCTGTACTGGTACACGCTGGCCGAAGCAGAATATCGGTTAGGCAATGGCACCTCCAGTGTTGAAGCCTACGAAGAAGCCAGTTTGCTGAATCCGGAGTGTCTGGAGATTTGGCAGGACTGGTCGTATATGTACTATGAACAGGGAAATTATGACCAGGCAATTGTGGTAGCCATGAGCGGGTTGGAAGAGTTTCCTGATAATCCTGATTTATACTATTACATTACTGCTTACCTTATTTCAGCAGGTCAATACAAAGAGGCATTTAATTATTTAGAAAATGCATTAACTTTGGATTTTGATAAACATGAAATCCTGTACGATTTTTTTCCAAAGTTAGAGACACAAAAAGCACTCTTCAAGATTATTGACCAATACCGAAAGTAAATGAATTATACGCTGAAGAATGTTCCCGAGCGAACAAAAAAGCCACGGGTATCAGGCTATACCATGGCTATGGATAAGGGTTTGAGCCTGCGAGAAGTAGAAGATTTTATCAGTGTGGCGGGCGAGTATGTAGATGTTGTTAAATTAGGATGGGCCACTTCGGTCGTTACTCCCCACCTGGAAGAAAAAATAACCACGTATCACAACGCTAATATTCCGGTCTATTTTGGTGGGACCCTGTTTGAAGCCTTCGTTGTTCGGGATCAATTTGAAGATTACCGCCGCATACTGGAAAAGTATAAGCTCTCCTTTGCCGAAGTATCCGATGGATCTATTGAGATTCCCCACGAACAGAAATTGGGCTATATCCGGGACCTTGCCAACCAAGTAACGGTGCTTTCCGAAGTAGGTTCCAAGGATGCCGCGAAGATTATGCCCCCCTATAAGTGGATTGAACTGATGCAGGCCGAACTGGATGCCGGAGCCTGGAAAGTGATTGGTGAAGCCCGGGAAGGGGGTAATGTAGGCTTATTCCGGGCTACCGGCGAAGTTCGTTCGGGCCTGGTGGAGGAAATTCTCACAAAAATTCCTTTCGAGCGTATTATCTGGGAGGCACCGCAAAAAGAACAGCAGGTTTGGTTCATCAAATTGCTGGGCGCCAATGTGAACCTGGGCAATATTGCCCCCAACGAAATTATCCCCTTGGAGACCATCCGGATCGGGTTGCGAGGCGACACATTCACCCACTTTCTGGGAGAAGAAAAGCAAAATTCTTAATGAATTACCTGAAAACGTACGGGCAGTTGTTCCTGAAAGGAGTAGCCATGGGAGGTGCCGACGTAGTACCGGGAGTGTCGGGCGGAACCATTGCCTTTATCACAGGTATTTACGAGCGTTTGCTGAAAGCCATCAGTTCTTTTAATGCCGAAGCTATTCAGTATTTGTTGAAATTTCGCTGGAAAGCATTATGGCAGCACGTAGATGGGAGCTTTTTGCTGGTACTGCTTAGCGGTATCATGCTTAGCATCCTTACCCTGGCCAAGGTCATTCATTATTTACTGGATCATCACCCGATTCAGCTTTGGTCATTCTTTTTTGGGCTGGTCATTGTGGCCTCCTATATGGTAGCCAAAGAGATTACCGAATGGAAGGGCCGGGTAATTTTGTCGGGTTTGCTGGGCATTGCCATCGCGTTTTTCATTACCCAGGCCACTCCGGCTGAAACACCCACCGGGCTGTGGTTTATCTTTTTGTCCGGGGCGCTGGCCATCTGCGCCATGATCCTGCCGGGAATCTCAGGTAGTTTTATTTTGTTGATTCTGGGAAAGTATGCTTATATTTTAGAAGCATTAAATGAACGGAATATCGCCGTTATTGCGGTGTTTGCCCTGGGTTGTGTGGTTGGGCTATTAAGTTTTGCCCGACTGATCTCCTGGTTGTTGGATCGTTACTACAACACTGCCATTGCCTTGTTGTCAGGTTTTATGGTCGGCTCGCTGAATAAGATATGGCCCTGGAAGGAGGTGGTTTCTACCCGCATAAACAGTAGTGGAGAAGAAGTGCCATTGATTACGCAGAATGTACTGCCGGGCAATTATCTGGATCTTACCGGGCAACCCGCCTATCTGGGACAGGCTTTGCTATTTATGGCCGTTGGAATAGGCATTGTGCTGATACTGGACCGGATCGCCGCCCGGCAGCAACAGATAACCAAATCGGCTTAAAAGCAGTATATATACCATTGTACCACTATCACTAACTTTGAACGTATATTATGGATCAAGCTATTGACGAGTCCATCAAGAAACAACATCAGGAAAAAATACAGCAGGTTTTTTACGAAGTAGGCAAGGTCGTGGTAGGCCAGCAATACATGGTAAACCGCTTGCTGATTGGCTTATTCACCAACGGACATATTCTGTTGGAAGGAGTGCCTGGTCTGGCTAAAACCTTGACTGTCAATACCTTAGCGCAGGTGCTTCACTTGGATTTCAAACGCATACAATTTACCCCCGATCTGCTTCCGGCTGATTTGATCGGTACAATGATCTATAACCAGCAAAAGTCAAACTTTGAGGTAAAGAAAGGGCCGATCTTTTCCAACTTAATTCTGGCTGATGAAGTGAACCGTTCACCGGCCAAGGTGCAGTCGGCCCTGCTGGAGGCCATGCAGGAAAAGCAGGTAACCATTGGAGAAACAACCTATCAGCTGGATCGCCCGTTTCTGGTGCTGGCCACGCAAAACCCGGTAGACCAGGAAGGTACCTACCCGTTGCCTGAAGCCCAAGTCGACCGCTTCATGATGAAAGTATACGTAGACTATCCGTCTAAGGAAAATGAGCTGGAGGTCATGCGTCGTATGTCTAACTTATCTTTCAGTGGAGAGGTGGCTTCCGTGCTGACCAAAGACGATATTTTTTCTATCCGTAACGGAATTAATGCAGTTACCATATCCGAATCGTTAGAAAAGTACATTATTGAACTGGTATTTGCTACCCGGAACCCTGAGGCGTACAACATGAGTGATATTGCCCCTTATATTCAGTTTGGAGTATCGCCTCGCGCCAGCATCAACCTGAATATTGCGGCCAAAGCCATTGCCTTCTTCGATCAACGTGACTATGTGCTTCCGGAAGACATTAAGGAAGTAGCCAATGATGTGTTCAATCACCGCATTCTGCTGAACTACGAAGCCGAAGCTGACGGAGTGAAGACCAGTGATATCATCCAAACCATCTTGCAAAAGGTGCCCATTAATCGTTAGGGTGTCAGGGGTAACTGCCTGTAAATCAGAATAGTTTTGAATCATAGTGCCTTTTTTTCTTCTTAACAATTAGATAATATAGGAGTAACTTTGTTAACAATAAATTAACATTCTCGACCTCAACGGTTAACAATCATTCCTGAGTTTTGCAGTGTATTTTGTGAAATTGCAAACCAATTGAAAAGCACTACACGTATGAAGAAATTATCTTTCTCGCTCCTGCTTATGCTAGGACTTTTTGCGACTGTATTTGTCTCCTGTAAAGATGATGATGACGAACCACCATTACTTGCACCTGTGATTGCCGATATTGATCCGGAAGAAGGTCCGGTAGGTACTCCGATGACCATTACCGGAGCCAATTTTGGAGGTGACCCAATTGTGAATTTTGGCTCAACCGAAGCAACCATTAGCGCTTCATCTACTACCTCCATTACCACCAGCGTACCCACTGGGTTAGCCGCTGGCGCTGTACAGGTTACTGTAACCAATGATGGCAAAACATCAGGCGGAACAACCTTTACCGTAACGGAAGAAGGTGGTGGTGAGACTACAACACGAGTTGATATCACTGACGCTGATCTGGAAGCCGGACAAACTTATAATTGGACAGCAGACAATGAGTATTTTCTGTCTGGGCTGGTCTTCTTGGAAGAAGGTGGGGTATTAAACATTGAAGAAGGTACTACTATCCGATTTACCGAAGAAACAGGTGCCGACAATACTTCAGCACTAATCATTAGCCGAGGCGCTCAAATAGAGGCCATCGGTACAGCCGATGCACCTATTATTTTTACTTCAGAGGCTGATACTGCCAATGCTAATTTACTACCCACGGACAACGGACAGTGGGGAGGATTAATTTTATTGGGAAATGCACCAACTGAGAAGGGAGGAGCTACTTCAGGCATTAATATAGAAGGAATTGATTCTAGCAACCCTCGCGGTACCTATGGTGGAACCGCCCCGGATGATGATTCTGGAACACTGCAGTACGTTTCTATCCGCTATACTGGAGTAGGAATCGCTCCGAATAGTGAAATTCAGGGACTTACCCTGGGAGGTGTTGGAAGCGGGACGACCCTTGACCACATTGATATCTATTCCAGCAATGACGATGGTGTTGAGATCTTTGGGGGTACTGTGAATTTAAGCTATATCAGTGTAGCATTTGCTACCGATGATTCCTTTGATTTTGATGAAGGCTGGCGGGGTAGTGCACAGTACTTATTTGCCATTCAGTTGGAGGGCGGTGAAGAAGAATATGATCAGGTAGGTGAGTGGGATGGCGCTGTGCCGGATGATGCGGCCTTGTTCGCAGCACCTAACCTCTTTAACGCTACGCTAATTGGCCCTGGCCAGAGCTCAACAGGAGCACAACGAGCCCTCTTATTGCGTGATGGTTTTGCCGGCAAACTTGGTAACTCAATTCTGGAAGACTTTCCAGGAGTTGCTATTCAGGTGGAAGATCGTCAGGATGATGAGTCTGATTCTTATGGACGCTTACAAACAGCAGCTGGTGATTATCAACTGGAAATAATGAACAATACCTTTGCTGTATTTGGCGGTTCTACCGATCTGGCTAGTCTGATTCAGGCTACTGAGGGAGAAGATGAAGGCTACGTTGGTGAAACCGATGCATTAGTCGCCGAGTTAACCGATAACAGTAATATCTACTCAGCGGACCCGGTACTGACCAGCATTAGCCGTGCAACCGACGGTGGTCTGGACCCTCGTCCAGCAGCAGCTACTGATGCTACGGTAGCTGTGCCAGCGGGCGATGGATTTATCCAGGCAACTGAGTATCGAGGAGCTTTTGCTCCGGGCGAAGCTACTTGGATCTCCGGATGGACTACCTTAGCACAATTAGGCTATCTATCAGAATAATGAGTAAAAATATCAAATACTAAAATAAAATAAGAAAGGGGGCTATTATGACCGTAGCTTCCTTTTTTAATTACGTCCATTGCACATTGTCCCAAACTACTAAACATGTTCTTATGAGAAAGATCCTATACTTCTTTCCGACCATTTTCCTACTACTTATAACAATTCACCTTCAGGCGCAGAGCCAGGGAACCATCAGTGGTCAGGTTATTGACGGGCAGACGGGTGAAGAATTGATTGGTGCTACGGTACAGGTAGAAGGAACCGGTACGGGTACAGTAACCGATATCAGTGGTAATTATCAGCTTAAACTTGATCCCGGTACCTATACGATACTCATCAGCTATGTTTCTTACGCCAGCCAGAAAGTAGAAGGGGCGGTAGTCATCGCTGGTAAGAATCAGGTAATTGAAGCAGCCTTAAATGAAGAAAATACCGAACTAGAGGAAATTGTCGTGACGGCTGCTGCCATCAAAGATAACGATGTAGCCTTATTGAAAATACAGAAAAATGCCCTGGCAGTGCAGGATGGTATCTCAGCCAAAGAGATGTCTCAGCTAGGTACTTCTAATGCTGCTGAGTCTATTAAACAAGTGACGGGAGCGTCTATAGAAGATGGTAAGTATGTAGTGATGCGTGGCCTGGGAGATCGATATTCTATTTCCCAATTGAACGGTGTTACACTTCCCAGTACCGACCCATACCGCAACAGCACCAGTTTAGACCTGATTCCTTCCGATGTGATAGAAAACATGGTGACGGTGAAAACATTTACTCCCGACCAGCCGGGTAATTTTACGGGAGGGAAAGTAGATATTACGACCAAATCATTGCCTGATGAGTTCTTCTTCAATTTTGGAGTCTCAGCTACCTACAATACTCAGTCGTCGTTCATCGATAATTTTCTGACTGATGGTACCCAAGGGAGCATGGACTTTCTTGGGTATGATGATGGTTCTCGTGCGTTGCCGAATGCTTTTACTGAGAACCGAGATTTGATTGGAAATGCCGCACAGGCTAACGGATTAGAACGGGCAGGACGCCAACCCGGCAATGAAGATCCCCGGAATGTGCTGGAACAAACCTCCAAGTCTTTTGAAGCACCTTTTTTAGCAACGCGAGAGTCGGTTCCGTTCAACTACGGGGTTGATATTTCAACCGGTAATCGAACTACGCTATTTGGTAAAAACCTGGGCTATAGTGTGGCGGGTAGCTTCAGCAAGGGATACACGTATTACGATGGTCGTTACGGATTGTATTTTGATGCTGGTGTTGAGCAACTACGTAACGAGCAGTCGTATGCCTTAGAAAATGGAGATGAGAATACCCAGCTAGGAGGTATTGCCAGTATTTCGTATCAGTTTAGCCCCAACCAAGAGATCACGCTGGAAAACCTGTACAACCATGACAATGTAGTTTCGGCTCGAACCTACAATGGTTTTTGGCAGTCGTTCCGGGGTGGTACCAATTTTGAAGACCGATTGGTTACATTTCAAGAGCGGGAGATGAATAACACCCAGCTTCGGGGTAAACACTTCTTTCAGGATGTACTCGGAGGAGCGCGTCTGGAGTGGACGGCGGGTTACACCATCTCTACCCAGGATGAGCCTAACATTCGTTTGGCTGGTTTTGGAGTACCCGGATATGATCGGGGCTACTCTCTGAACCAGTCGGAGATTGGTATTTTACCTTCCCGCATCTTCCGTCAACTGGAAGATAACCAATGGAATGGTAAGTTAGATATTACCCTGCCGCTCAGCCAGGAGCAAAGCGATAATCTGATAAAACTGGGAGGTTATTATTCTAGTAAACAGCGTAACTTCGGGGAAGATTTCGTTTCTCTCATCTCTCAGCGAGAGAATGCAATGAATCCTGATTTCACCACAATCTCCGAAGCAGGTGAAGATGGTGATGTTTCTGATTTCTTTGCGCTTCCTAACTTTGGTATTGTAAATACCCCTGAGAGTACAGGTACGGGCATGTATGGCTTTGGAAACTATTATGCCGATCAGACATTCTCGGGCAATATCTACGAAGGGAGTGAGGAGATTTGGGCGACCTACCTGATGGCTGCTTATAACCTTACCGAAAGCTTGAAACTGATCGGTGGGGCTCGTCTGGAAACCACAGACTTTCAGGCAGAAGCTTCTAATGGAGAAACGGGTGGTATCCAGCAGACCGATATCTTACCGGCCCTGAATATCATCTACAAGCTGGGCGAAAATGCCAATATACGAGCGGCTGGAAGCCAGACCCTGGCTCGCCCTAACCTTCGTGAGATTTCTCCTTTCGCTTCTTATAGTGGTATTTCTATTCCGATTTATACCGGAAACTCTGATTTGAAACGTACGCTGGTACAAAACTATGACCTGCGCTACGAGATTTATCCTAATCCCGGAGACTTGTTTGCAGTAAGCCTTTATTACAAGAATTTTGATAACCCCATTGTACTGCAACTTACTCCTACTACCTCAACCCCTGAAATCCGTCCGGTGAATGTAGATAATGGACAGGTATATGGTGCTGAGATAGAAGTGAGGAAAACGCTTGGGTTTATTGCCCCTTCGTTAGAGAATTTACGATTGTCAGTCAATGCAAGCTACATCAGCTCTCGTGCTGATCGTACGGCGGAGGAGCTTCAGGTAATCCGAAACGCTAATCGTCCGAACTTGGAGGATACCCGGCCATTTCAGGGACAGTCTCCCTACATTATAAATGCTGCGCTATTCTACACGCAGCCCGAGGGAGGCTGGGAAAGCTCATTGTCCTTCAACGTCTGGGGAGAGCGTCTGGCATTTGCTACGCAGGCCCTGGACCCTGATGTGTATGATCAGCCACGACCGGCACTAAATTTTACCTTATCCAAGCAGTTAGGAGAGAGCTATGCTCTTGGCTTTAAAGCCGAAAATCTACTTAACCCGGATTATGAACAGGCGTATGACTTTAATAATAAACCAGTGTATGAGTCTTATACGCTGGGGCGTTCATTCTCTTTAAGCATCTCTTACAGCATCAACTAAAGATTAGCGAACTAAATAGAAAAGCGGCCCTCCAGCCGCTTTTTTTATGGGCACATATTATTTCGGTAGTGAACGCATTTTTCTTTATTGTTTTCTTCTTCTAACTGGTTGTACTCAGTCAGTGATAAGTGTGCGTCGGTCTGATGTGCAGCGGATTCCATAGGTGAAAGCAATGATTCATTTCCTATGAATATACGAGTGTTTTACCGGCCAAGCTCATACGCTAAAGTTGCTTCTGCGCTACACCTGCACAAACCGAATGATTTCGAGCAGCATCCGACGGATCTGTGAACACCAGCCACCGATGATCGTACACTATACTAGAAAAGCTTTGATGCTTTATTTTTTAATCACTAGATAAACTTTTTCAACGATGGATTACCAACAAGATTTGATTCTTTCCAGCACAACGATTGATGGAACGAAAGCACACAACCTGCAAGACGAAAAACTCGGTAGCATTAAAGACCTGATGATTGACGTGGAAAGCGGTCGGGTAGTGTATGCCGTACTGTCTGTGAACGAAGGCTTTTTGAACCTGGACAGTAAGTACTTTGCCATTCCTTTCCAGGCGCTTCAGTTTGATACGAAAAACGAGATTGTTAGGCTGGATGTGAATAAAGAGCGACTGGAGAAGTCACCGGGCTTTGATAAAGACCACTGGCCTACGGCCCCGCAGCGGGAGTTTATAGACGAGGTGTATTCTTACTACGGATACGAATCGTACTACAATACGCGTACTGCCCTATAATAGAAACAGAAACACATGACCTGAAAAAAGGCGCTTAACCATCTGGTTAGCGCCTTTTTTGTGGTTCATTAACAAAGTTGTTATGCTTTCTGGGTTTTCAGCTTGTTGCTGAATACCTGCTTAAACTTGTCGACTTTTGGGCGAATGACAAACGAGCAGTAACCTTGTTCGGGATTGTTCTTATAATAATTCTGATGGTACTCTTCGGCCGCATAAAATGCTTCCGCCGGGCTGATCTCCGTAACCACCGGATCGTTAAATGCCCCTGACGTGTTGAGCTTTTGCTTGTAGGCTTCGGCCAATTGCTGCTGTTCTTCATCATGGTAGTAGATGACCGAACGGTACTGGGTGCCCACATCGTTGCCCTGCTGGTTGAGGGTCGTAGGGTCGTGGGTCTTCCAGAAAACTTCCAGCAATTCGTCGTAGGAAATCAAATCAGGATCATAGGTAATCTGTACTACTTCGGCATGTCCGGTGCGTCCGCTGCATACTTCCCGGTAAGTAGGGTTGGCGATTTTCCCTCCGGTATAGCCTGATACCACGGAGGCTACGCCTTCAATATCCTGAAAAACGGCCTCGGTACACCAAAAGCAGCCTGAGCCAAATGTTGCTTTATTCATATCATTCAATAGGTTTTCGCGTGTGTAATTACTCACTTTATCAACGTAGTGTATGTCTAAAAGTTCGTGGGAAGGGGAAGCATTGGCAGGGGGTGGGAAGTGGGAGCCAGTAGACTGGGGGCGTTGGGTGACTGGCGGATAAATACAGAAAGCCGGAGATAAGAGCGTTTTCACAACTTCTATCTTCGGCTTTTCAAACTTCTACGCTAAGCAACTTCGAAGCGCCCTCTTTCTACTGCCGCTTGCTTCCAACTTATCGCCTCTATACTACTTATTCGGCTGTGGAGTAGTACGTAGATAAGATTTGATAATTTTGTGCCCTTTAGGAAAGCGGGAAGGAATATCCTCGGTGGCAATGGACGGCGATACCACCACGTCTTCACCCTCTTTCCAGTCGGCCGGAGTGGCTACGCTGTAGTTAGCCGTCAGTTGCAGCGAATCAATGACCCGTAGCAGTTCCAGGAAGTTTCGTCCAGTAGAAGCCGGATAGGTGAGCGTCATCTTGATCTTTTTATCGGGCCCAATGACGAATACCGAACGCACGGTCATATTATCCGAAGCATTGGGGTGGATCATGCCATAGAGGTCCGCAATTTTGCGCTCCGGGTCGGCAATCAGTGGGAAGTTAACTGTGGTGTTCTGGGTTTCATTAATGTCGCTGATCCAGCCCTGGTGCGAGGTTAAATCGTCTACGCTCACGGCCAGTACTTTGGTATTGCGCTTGGCAAAATCGTCCTGAAGCTGAGCGGTTCTGCCCAGTTCGGTGGTGCAAACGGGAGTATAATCTGCTGGATGAGAGAAAAGCACGCCCCAGCCATCGCCAAGGTACTCGTAAAAATCAATGTCACCCTGGCTGGTTTGGGCCTGAAAATTGGGTGCGGTGTCTCCTAATCGTAAATCCATGGTGTGTGTAGTATTATTAAGTTAAACGTTGGGTATCAGTACGAAATCTTGGGAGCGAAGTTTAACCTATTTGGTCATTTAAGGAACATCTACTGACAACCTGAAAAGCAGTAAGCACTGTGACAAAATGAGCTTATATTTTTAGCGTCATAGCCAAGAAGAATGACGAAGCTATCTCCCCGCGCTACGTCGGCTCATTAGCAGCAGATTGCCTCCTCGTGCCTCGTTGCAATGACGTTATCATTATTTTCGTCATAGTGCTTATCAGGTAGATTAAAATCGCTGACACTCTTATGTAAGGTAAAGCCACCGCAGAAAAGCACAGGCACAATAATGTGTTCAGCGACAGGTAATAAAAAGCAGAGAAAGGAAAAAGTGGGGAAAAATTCCCCAATGTGTTTACCCAATCCTCAAAGAAAAGGGCGGTATTAGAATAGTTATATTGATAATGTGTTGATATTCAGTGAATTACGAAAAGATATGATTGGTATGATTCTTTAGGTAAGTCTGATACAGTAAAACGATCAATCATGAGAAAGATATTTGTACTAGCAGTTATTGGTTTAGTTTCGTGGAGCACTGCACAAGCGCAGGAAGAAGAGATGTGGTTTGAAGAGATGCAGGATTCGCAGGAGCTGTTTATTCATGAACCGGCTGATGAGCCTGCTAATATTCTTTCTATGGAATTGCCTCCCAAGGTGCTTTATGCACTAGATCAGGGCGATTATCAACATTTAACCATCACCCGCGCCCGCGTGCTTGACAAGCGCGATATACGCCGATTGCAGGTTGCAAAAGCCGATATTAATGCAATCATTCTATACGAACTTCTTTTAGAAGACGAAACGAGTGCTGTTACTTTATATTATACTGAAGATGGCGAACTCTTAAACGCGGTACAAAGCGTGTAATTATTTTGTTTTCATAGGCGGGTTAGGCAAATTATTTTATTTTAGCCCCTTAAATGCCTAACCTTCGTCTATGAAACCTCTTTTTCTGCAAATTTTATTCTGCTACCTATTTTTACCTTTCTTTGTCCGGGCTCAACCGCCGGAAGACCTTTCCAAACAGGTTGAAGATTTACAAAATACTGTAAACAATCTGCGCCACACTTTTGACCGCCTCAATAAATCGGTAGACGATCTATCCTGGCAACAAGAAGTTGGCGCTTATGCTTTTGTCGATAAGGTAACCCTGACCGGACCACCACCCCGGGTTATTGAAAACCCCAGTGGACAGGGAGCCAAAAACCCTGTTCGTTTCAGTGCCTATATATTCATCCCGTCCGAAATTGATTTTAGCAAAAAATATCCGCTACTGGTGCTGCCTCACGGGGGAGTGCATAGCAACTTTAACAGTTTCTATCGGCACATCATCCGGGAGCTAATGGCCCAGCAGTATGTGGTAGTAGCCCCGGAGTACCGGGGTAGCACTGGTTACGGCAAAGGATTTTATGAGCTGGTTGATTATGGTGGTTTAGAGGTCGAGGACGTATATGCCAGTCGGGATTACATGCTGGAAAACTACGATTTTCTGGACGAAGGCCGGGTCGGTATCCTGGGCTGGAGCCACGGTGGACTGATCACTTTGCATAACATTTTTGAGCATCCTAAAGCCTATCAGGTGGCCTACGCCGGGGTGCCGGTGAGTGATCTGATTGCCCGGATGGGCTACAAAACCCAAGGCTATCGCGAGCTATATTCTGCTGATTTTCATATCGGTAAGTCGGCTTATGAGGATGTGGAAGAGTATCGCCGGCGATCTCCTGCCTGGAATACGCATAAGTTAGCCACTCCTTTACTGGTGCATACCAATACCAATGATGAAGATGTGAATGTATTGGAAGTGGAACATCTCATCAAATCACTGAAGGCTGAAGGGAAAGAGTTTGACTATGAAATCTACGAGGATATTCCCGGTGGGCATACCTTTGATCGCATTGATACCCAAAAAGCGAAAGAAATTCGGGCGAAAGTGTATCACCATTTGGCTAAATATCTGAATCCCAATCAGCCTATTCGCTCAGTGCAGGAGCTACACCAGGCTAGTTATATGCCTCAGTAAAGGCACTTTCTTAGGAATTCATTTGGAAGCTTGGTAAATCAACATAAAAAAAGCGAAGGAAATGCTTCCTTCGCTTGGTAAAACGACTGGTCGTACGAGCTATTTTATGATGATTTTGCGGGTTGTCGTTTTTTGCCCGACCTCACAGTGCACCACATATAAGCCCTGTCCGAATGGCTTAAGATCTACGGATTCCCGAATAACTTCCGTTCCTTCCGATTGATAAACAGACTGGCCTAAGGTATTGAAGATGGATACATGGATAGGCATATCAGGTGTATCAACCACTTCCAGGAACACCGTTCCGGATGAAGGATTCGGATAGACATAGGTTCCGGGAAGCAGGTCGGATGCAGGCACAGCAAAGGTTTCTTGTTCCACGCTCTTGGTGGTATAATCTATGCGAGCTACCGGTTCGTCCGCCGAAGGTGCGGTGGCCGTGGCCGTTCTTTGTTGCCCATCAGGTCCCTTAAGCTTCCAGGTGATGGTAGTACCCGGTGCTAGAGTCACCTCAAAAGCAGCGTACTGACGCCCGGGACGAAAGGTTTCTACCTGTCCTTGATCTTTATCGGGCACAAACTTATTCTTATCCCCAATCGGGATAAATACGGGGTCGCTGTTTTCATTCTTGTACCCGAATAGTGCCTGGTAATTACCCGACTTGGTATCCAGGGTAATCGTTTCTAGTATCGGTTTCACCGCGGCCATCGGGATGGGTTGTTGCCCTACCAGGGCCAATGCCTTATCAGCCTGCACAAAGCCTCGTCCGGTTTTAAAGTCAAAACCCTGGTCAAAGTCGGGAGTAGTGGGGTCATCCATGTCGATCGCCGATTGCATGAGTAACCTTTCTACCATTTGTCGATCAATGGTATTATTTGCCAGTTGCAGCATCAGGGCTGCTACTCCGGCCAGGTGGGGAGCTGAGGCTGAGGTACCGAAGAAGTTGGGGAAATCGTCAGGCTCGTCGGTACCCGGTACGGTAAACGAGAGGTCAGATCCGAAGAAGGTGGTATTCCCTCCGTCCGGGCCTACTATTTCGGGCTTGTTGCGTATTTCAGGGTCGCGGGCTTTGCCATTGTCTTTAAATAGAATAGGAATTCCTCCCTTGGAAGAAAAACCATTGATTGCGGGACGAGAAAGGTTATCATTAAATTTTGGAGTATTAAACCAGGCGGTGGCGCCTACTGCGATGCCTTTGGCGGAGTTGGAATGACCGAAAATGGTGGGTGCCTGGGTATCCTCGGCAAATTCCTGTACTTCGGCAAAATCGCCGAAATCAATATACTTAATCAAGTCGGGATCAGGCCCGGCGTATTTGACAATGAGGACATCTACAATCAGGTTGTCAGTAGCAGAGTTATTGAGCACGCCCGTAACTTCAATCGGGTCACCATCAATATTGTCGCTGGCCGAGACAAAAGCATCCCCAAATTGAGGAAAAAGCAGATACAAATCCAGGTCAGATTTTGCCCCTCGTTTGCCGCTGGCAGAAAAATAGGGATCAGACCATTGTAATGAGAGGATCAGAGAAGAAAAAGGAGGCAGAATATAACGTTGGAAGATATCGCCATTGCCAAAATCGTGGGGAAATCCCAGAATATTTCCGCCGGCATCCGCCAACTGAAACCCCAGGTTGTTAAACGATTTTTCGTACGATTGCTGAGCAGAATTACCAGCTGAGGAAAAGTAAGCGACTCCGTCCTGGGCAACTTCATCCACTGCCTGGGCAATGATGCCATCCTGAAAGAAGGGTTCGGCAAAATAGCTGACATCATCTACAATTATCTGGCAGCCGACATCAGCCAGACTAAGAATTCCCTGCGCAAACCCGGCTTGTCCACCAAATGCAGTGTGAAAGGCCATATCCGCTCCCGGGGCAATATCGTGTACGATTTCAGCCATTGCCCTTCCCTCATCGGAGCCTTCATTGGGTTCCAGATCTTCCAGAATTTCTACCCCTGTGGGCAAATCGCCCGAGCTTACACCATCAACGGCTCCCCCCAGGCTGTTGTAACTATCCGAGATAATCCCCACTTTCTGGCCGCTGCCATCGACCTCAAAATTTTGACGTCCTTTGTCTGATCTCAGTGCGATATCCCCCCGGCTGGTAATAATTCCGGCTTCGGTCATGGGTTTATACGCGGGGCGGGCATATTGCAAAGAAGGAACATCCTCTAACTGGCTAATATTGCCAATGGGAATAGTACCAGACACCAGATGTTTATATACTACCCCGTTTTTTAGTCCGGCTTCTTTTTGCAGTTGGGCCAGTAGGCGAGAACCATCTCCTTTTTTAGCCACAGCCTCAATGGCCACGAAATTTTTGTCAGCTTTGAGCACATCCGGGTAATCGTATGATTTTTGGGTAACTGCCTGGCGAGCATTGACAAATGTTTGGGAAGAGAGTCTAAGCAGATCGCTACTGACCTTGGAAGAAGTAGGGCGTTTGGCGAGTGAGTACTCTTTTAAGGAAATGATTTTTTGAGCGGACGCAAAAAATGGAAGTGCAATGATCATGAGCGCACAACAGAGCTTGTGCAATAGTAAAGGGTTTTTCATAGAGTTGCTTGTTGATAAGTTTGATAAAAATTAGAACTTCAATGTATTATTTTTTTTCAAAAAAGCCCTATTTCAATTTTAAGATAATGTTATGTTGATTAAAAATACCCTAAAATGGGTAGATTAACACCTTATTATTTCTGGAGGAATGCGCTTTATCAGACGTGAAGAAGACCGTTAGCGAGCCGATAAAACAGTAACATTTCCTCCATGAGCGTTACATCGCTCTTCTGATGTCAATCACTAGCGCAATAGAATCAATCGGACTATTCGGCATCATCAATTAGGCCCGTTCATCAGCAGACTGAAAAATTTCTGGCATATTGTGATGCCAGCCGATATGAGGTTGTAAAGCGTAGTATCGAAAAAAATTACCCGCACTTTAAAAAGATACGGGTAATCTGATTTATTTTACCAGCTATTTTAGAACATTTGACGACAGAAATTGGTAAAATATTTATGTGATCGTATTAGTGAACGATCAATGAATGCTTTTCCTGGGTTCCATCAGCATGCATTAACACGGCAATGTAGCTTCCTGCCTGAATATTCTGAGGAAGGTCAACCATCTGATTGGTTTCGCCCATAGGTTGGGTCAAAACCACGTGCCCAATCAGGTTCATTACTTGTAGTTGAACAACCGAGCCTGCTACGGTAAATTGCTTATTAATTACTGGGTTAGGATATATCTGGGAGGCCGCGCTTTCGTTAAACCAACTGCTGATCACTTTATGATATTCTACCGAGCCATCCAGATCAGTAGCTTTCAATCGGTAGTAATTGATGCCCGCGAGGGGTTTCAGGTCTTCAAATTGGTAATCCAGGGGAGAGGTGCTGAACCCGGTTCCTTTTTTGGTGCCAATGGCTGCAAACTGTAAATCAGACCCGGCGCGTTCTATGGTAAAGAAATCAAAATTTTCCTCCATGGCCGTAGTCCACAAAAGGGCTACTGAGTTTGTAGATGCACTAGCCGAAAAAGAAAGCAGCTCAATAGGAAGCGTACCGTTCAGAATCTTATAATATAAATCAGGACGGTTATTTTCCAAGGCCTGCTCACCGGGCACGTATCCCGAGTAATTGTTCCCAGCATAATTTGTGGTGCCAAAAACATAAGGTTCTGCCCCATTAGGATCTACATTTACACCATTAGCAATATTAACATCTTGCAAGGCTACAAACAACCCATTAAGATCAATAGTAGAGCCGCCGCTGGCATTAGTATTACCACTAATAATAAGTAGCCCATTAGACCCAAGTACCAAGGTTCCTCCTCCGGTAAGGGTGAAATCACCCATGATCCACAATGTATCATTAACTGTCAGGCGGGTGCCGTTATCAATTCTAAGATTTCCGTTACGAGTAATATAGCCTTGGATAGTAATATCCGGATTATATCCACCATTATTAGTAGGAGCTGAGTTATCAAGCCACGAATTGTTATCGTTCCAGGTGCCTATGTAATTGTCTTTAGAAGTGTTTTGCGCCCAACCTGAAGTAGTGGTTAAAAACCCGATAAGAATAAAGAGCAGTGAGTAAAGGTTTTTCATGGTTTCTATATTAGATCTATGCAAGATATCACCTATTTAGTTAAAATAATTATACCAATTATGTAAATAATTATAATTAATATTTGAAAAAATGCTTCTTACATAGTTTAAATAATGTTTTTAGGAAATGCCGCTTGTCAGAATAGGCAAAAAGCGCAAGTAATTGTAAGGCTCATTCTTCCCATTATCAGTGTTATATTCCCAAAATGGGAATAATCTTTAGTGTAATGAGCAACGGCCAAGTACTAGATGTATAAATTACTGTACTATGAGAGCGTGCTTTTCCTGAGTGCCATCAGGAAATGTTAATACCGCGATATGTACACCTGTTTGCACATGTTGCGGTATACTTACCTGTTTCCTGTTTTCAGTAATTTGCTGAGTTAATACTACCTGTCCCATAGAAGTAATGATCTGTAATTGGGCCGCAGTGCTGGTAACTGTAAGCTGCCGATCTACTACCGGATTAGGGTATATCTGGGTAGAAACCGTTCCTGTAAACCAAGTGCTAACCACTTTATGATACTCCACGGTACCATCCAGGTCGGTGGCTTTAAGACGATAGTAATTCGTTCCCTGTAAAGGTGCCTTGTCACTAAACTGGTAATCTACCGGTGCATTGCTGAACCCCTGGCCTTTCAGAGTTTCAAGCGCTTCAAACTGTAAATCAGCTCCGGCGCGCTCTACCGTAAAGAAGTCAAAATTTTCCTCCATGGCCGTAGTCCACAAAAGGGCTACTGAGTTTGTAGATGCACTAGCCGAAAAGGAAAGCAGCTCAATAGGAAGTGCTCCATTAAGTGGGCTGTCTGGCAGAGAAGCTACCCATTCGGTAAATGCTGGGTTTGTATCAATCATATCTTGTTGATTGCCTTTATTCGCTGTGGTAGTAGCACCGCCACCCGAATTAGTAACATCTCCATTGACATATAGTCCATAAGGTTCGGTATCATTTTCATTTATAATGTTATCACCACCGCCAACAAATGTCATATCACCATCAATATATACCTGTCCGCCATCTCTAACCCTAAATACAGTGCCTCCATTAGAATTACCGGAGACATTGCCATACACTGCCAATCGCCCATTACTATTAACATTCGCTCTTCCGCCATGATATTCCAGGTTTGTCTTAATAATCATATCAGCGTAAGTCGTTCCACCTGTATTATCGCCTACATGAAGATACTCTGAGTTGTAAATGTGAACTGAGCCGTCTACAATCACTTTACCACCAGGAAAAATTCTCAGATTACTATTTAAAATTAAATCGCCCGAAATATCCAAGGTTCCCCCATTATATACATTGATGGTTGACCCACCGGTGATAGTAACATTATTAGAATAAGTGAGATAACCTCCATTGTTAATATTCAGCGTTCCTTGAACGGAATAATTACCACTGGTATAAGCTACATCATGGGAGACATTAATGGTAGTCCATCCATTTGGTGGGTTTCCTCCTGACCAGGTTACTGACGAAGCCCAGTTTCCGTCAGCTACGGTAGACTGAGCATAAACATTTGAAGATACTATGAAGATCAACCCAGTCAAAAGTAAAGCGTAAAATTTCATGGTTCCTGTATTTAGTATTATGTTACTTATTAGAATAACTATACCAGTTACGTGAATCATGACGAGCAATACTTCAAAAAAAGGGGCTCTATACTATTTAAATGAGGTTTTTAAGGAGATGTAGTTCATTAGTCTTTGTAAAACTGAAGAGTAAAAATGAGCTTTGTTTATCCGCACTCAATACTTTATTCCCAGAATGGGAATTCAAATAAATGTTAGCAGTAGCATAATCCATAGGTTTTCTACCAGAGAAAATAAGTCATTTAGACACAGTTTCTCAGGGTATTTTACTGCTGCAGATTAAAAGATAGGAGGGAAAACATGAACAGCCGGCTTGAAGGGTAGAATAAAATCATAGCAGTTTCAAAAAATGAGTTATTTTGCAGCAAACTATCAGGGCTAATGAAAAAAGTACTCGCCTGGACCGTAAGCGGAGCACTGCTACTTTCCTTAACTGTTATTTTAGGGCCGCGTCCTGATCATGGCAACCTGAACGGACAGTTACCCACGGTAACCACCAATCTGACCGAAATGGAAAAAGAGATCAACCAGCTTGAGGCGAATAACCCCCTGATCAAAGAAGATAATGAGGCGCGAATCGTTTGGGCTGATAGCAGCCGGCAGAAGACACCTTACAGCATGGTCTATTTGCATGGCTTCGGGGCAAGCCAGGGAGAAGGGGCACCCGTGCATACCATGCTCGCCAAAAGGTATGGTTGCAACTTATATCTCTCCCGCCTGGTAGAGCAGGGTATTGAGTCCGACAGTGCTTTCAAGAACATGACCGCTGAGAATTATCTGGCGTCGGCTAAGCGAGCGGTGGCCATTGGAAAGATGCTGGGCGATAGCGTGATCATTATGGGAACGTCTACCGGAGGCGCACTTGGTCTTTTTATTACAGCCGAAAATCCGGACATCACCAGCCTGATTTTATACTCACCCATTATCGCCCCCCAGGACGAACAGTTGTATTTACTCAATCGCCCCTGGGGTATGCAGTTAATGGAAATGATGGTGGGAGACGATTATGTAACGGAGGAGCGGGAAGGACTAACCAGGCAATATTGGTCCGATCTGTACTACATAGAGGGATATGCCGCTTTGGCGGGCATTGTAGAAGAAACCATGACCGAAGAAACTTTTAAGCGGGTGACCTGTCCGGTGTTTTTAGGATATTATTACAAAAATGAAGAAGAACAGGATGATGTCGTATCAGTGCCTGCTATGCGCACCATGTTTGACCAACTGGGCACGCCTGCCTCATTAAAGCGCCAGCAAGCTTTTCCCAATGCAGGAAATCACGTTATTGCCTCCTACATCCGTTCTAATGACTGGAAAAGTGTTTACGAATCTACCGACAAATTTCTGGAAGAGGTCATGCACCTTACACCGATAACCGATTCCATATCGGCTGATCCGGCGATTACCTTACACGCAAAATAAGCGTCAAACTCAGGTTATGAATTTACTACTATTTGCCTATAGATTATTCCTGGGTTAAGTGAGTTAACAACAAAACCAAGGCTATTTTAGAGCAAATGCAATAAATTCAGAAAGTCCAGAAAATATATGGCTGTTTTGGGCCTTAATGTTAATTTAATGTTAACAAAATGAAGGCTGAGTTAATGATTTAATAAAAAGCAACCGTTGGGCAGGTTTGTCAGGGTTGTCGTATTTTTGCAGTGAAACTTACATCTAACTACTAATTTTTACACTATGAGGAAAGGTTTACTTATTTGTTTAAGCCTGTTAGGGTTGAGCTTTCAGCTTATGGCCCAAACCGGCTCAGTAGAGGGAATCGTGCTGGACGATGAAACAAGCGAGCCACTGGTGGGTGCCAACGTAATTCTGGAAGGAACTACGACGGGTACCATGACGGATATTGACGGAAAATTTGCACTTGGAGATCTGAGCGTAGGAAAACAGACGTTGAATGTTTCTTTCGTCGGATACGAAACCAACAGTATTCCGGTCATTATATCATCGGGAGAAACAGTCAATGTAGGTTCGGTGAGCCTGTCCGGAGATGCGGTAGGGCTGGCCGAAGTAGAAATTATTGCTTCGGTGGCTATAGATCGGAAAACTCCGGTAGCGGTCTCTACTATCAAGGGACGGGAAATTGAGCAGAAAATCGGTAATCAGGAGTTTCCTGAGATTCTGCGTAATACGCCTTCTATCTATGTAACCAAACAGGGCGGTGGCTTTGGCGATGCCCGGATCAACGTACGGGGATTTGACCAGCGGAATGTAGCGGTGATGATCAACGGTATTCCCGTGAATGATATGGAAAACGGTTGGGTCTACTGGTCTAACTGGGCTGGCTTAAGCGATGTGACCAGCAGCATTCAGGTACAACGCGGATTGGGTGCTTCCCGATTGGCGATCTCTTCCGTAGGGGGTACGATCAATATCATTACCGATGCCGCTAAAATGCAGCGGGGCGGTTCTGTTTCAGCTTCTATAGGTAATGATGGCTACCAGAAATACGGGGTCTCTCTGTCAACCGGACTGTCTGACAACGGATGGGCGTTTTCATTTCAGGGAACCCATACCCAGGGAAATGGCTACGTAGATGGCACCGAGTTTAGCGGTTGGTCATATTTTGCTTCTTTGGCCAAACAGTTTAACAGCCAGCATTCTTTAAATTTCACGGTTATCGGCGCCCCCCAGTGGCACAATCAACGCAGCTGGGCCAATCCGATTAGTGAATATGAGCAGTGGGGAGAGAAATACAATAGTGACTACGGATATCTGAATGGCGATGAGTTTTCTAACCGTAAAAACTTTTACCACAAACCCAAAGCGTTCTTAAACCATTACTGGACCATTTCAGATAAAACCGAACTGGCAACTTCTGCTTATGTCTCTTTGGGTCGAGGTGGTGGAACGGGTGATTTGGGGCAGATTAATGGCCGTAGCCTTTTCTCCAGCACTTTTGAAACGGAAGATGGCATCCTGCGATTTGATGATATTCAGCGATGGAACCAGGGCGAGCGCGTTCCCGATTTTGACAATGTGGTGCGGGATGAAGACGGAAACGTAACGGGCACCCTCGAGAATAAACAACCCTGGACGGGTGGAGGTGGCTTCGATGGCCAATACGTAAATACCTCAAGCAATGGGTTTATTCGTCGCTCTTCTATGAATGAGCACAACTGGTTCGGAATACTGTCTACCCTTACGCATGAGCTTAGTGAAACGCTTACCTTATCAGGGGGTATTGATGCTCGCTATTACAAAGGATTACACTACCGTCGGGTTGAAAACCTGTTGGGGGCTGCTGCTTACTTTGATGATGACGATATCAACAATCCTGAAAAATACATCACTGCCGAAGGGCGAGCTGATGGTAACGAGATTGATTACTACAACGATGGTCTGGTGAACTGGTTGGGAGTATTTGGTCAGTTAGAATACTCACTGGATAAACTATCGGTTTTTGGTTCCTTCTCACTTTCCAATCAGGGTTTCAAGCGCATTGATTACTTCAATTACCTGGATAGCGATCCGGAGCAGGAAACAGACTGGCAGAACTTCTTCGGCGGAACTGCTAAAGTAGGAGCTAACTATAACATCAACGAGCAGCACAATGTATTTGCCAATGCAGGTTACTTTTCTCGTCAGCCCATCTTTGATAATGTGTTCATCAACTTTGTGAACGACATCAACGAGGATGCAAAAAATGAGAAAATACTGGGCATCGAAGCAGGATACGGTTTCCGTTCCCGCGTATTTTCAGCCAACCTGAATTTGTACCGCACCGAATGGGCCGACCGGGCCATCAACCGCAGTGTGCAGAATGCAAATTTTGAAGGAACTGCTAATATTCAGGATTTAGGGCAACTGCATCAGGGAGTTGAAATTGATTTTGTGGCTACCATCCTGGATGGTCTGGACCTGAACGGTATGGTATCTATTGGTAACTGGACCTACACCAGCGATATCGAGGCACGCGTTTTTGATGACGAGCAAAACTTCCTGGGTAGCGAAACGCTTTTCCTAGACGATGTAAAAGTAGGAGATGCTGCTCAGACGACCTTCAGTCTGGGAGCTACTTACGAGATCATCACCGGCTTGCGGGTGTACGCTAACTACTTCTTTGCAGATAACCTCTATGCGGATTATAACGTGGCAGACGAGGGAACCTTTACGGAAGCGGGCATGCAAGCCTGGAAGCTTCCTTCCTACGACATGGTGGATTTAGGAGTAGCATACACCTTCCCGTTGGGTGGTCTTGATGCTACCTTCCGTGTCAATGTCAACAACGTATTTGATAATGTGTACATCTCCGAATCTGATTCAAACATTGCTTACGATCCTGAAAACGACAGCGATGTGGAATACGGAACCGGCGGTAGCATTTATAATAATGTATACTATGGCTTTGGCCGTACCTGGAATGCTGGTCTGAAGATTCAGTTCTAACAGAACCAGGTACATTTTATATATTGTTTTAAGAGGGAGGCTCAGTTCGGGCCTCCTTTTTTATGATTCTCACTCATGAAAACACACCTTATTCTATGTATCGCTTCGTTTTTGCTGATGCTTGGCTGCAATGCTCCAAAGCAAACCAATGCCGAAGCAGATCAGCTTTTGGCTTTTGCCACGGTAGATACCAGCCAGTTATTAACCACCATTGCCTTTGGCTCATGCAATCGCCAGGATGAGCCTCAACCCTTATGGGAGGAGGTTATCGCGCAACAACCTGATTTGTGGATTTGGCTCGGCGACAATATCTATGCTGACACAGATGATATGGACTCTTTGAGGCAAATGTACCAAACCCAACTTGATCAGCCTGATTATCAGCGGTTATACACCCAGGTCCCTATTGTGGGCATTTGGGATGATCATGATTATGGTGTAAACGATGGTGGTAAGAACTATGCAGAAAAAGTAGAGAGCCGGAATGCCATGCTGGAGTTTTTGCATGTCTCAGCCGACCAGTCGGTATGGAACCGGGCGGGAGGGTATCAGTCGTATACGTTCGGCCCGGCGGGCAAGCAGGTAAAAATTATTTTGTTGGATACTCGTTACTTTCGCGACTCACTGGCTGATTCTGAAGTGGAAGGGCACCGGTATGATCCTAACCCGGACGGTGACGTGCTGGGAGAGAATCAATGGGTATGGTTAGAGAATGAGCTTAGCAAGAGCACGGCGCAACTCAATATTATTGGTAGCAGCATTCAGGTAATTGCCAATGAGCACTGGTTTGAGAAGTGGGGTAACTTTCCTAAAGCAAGGCAGCGACTCCTGAATCTGATTGCTGCTTCGGATGCCGAAGGGGTTGTAATACTCAGTGGTGATCGTCACTTCGGAGAGATTTCCAGAATGGAGTTGCCAGAAATGGAATATCCACTATATGATATAACCTCCAGCGGCTTAACGCATGTGTACGAGGAAGCTAATGAAGAAAATCTCCATCGTGTCAGCGATCTGGCAAAATCCTTAAACTACGGCCTTATTCAGATAAACTGGCAGGCATCACCGCCCCAGGTTACCTATCAGATTAAAGGTGAAAATGAGGTGACTTTTGCTGATACTACTGTAACCTATCCTTAAGGAAGAAAACTTAAACACTTATAAAACAGATAGGATATCTTTTGTAAGCCAGTGGCAGAAGGTCTATTACAGTCAATAACAATTGTCAAGACCCCATTTAGTATGTTTCGAGAAAACAATTCTTTAGTAGAATAGGCCACCAAGTACTGTTTTAATTCTGAAAGAAGGCTGAATAGGGATTTTTTAGTAATTTTTTGGGTTAGTTCTTGGCAAGCCTAAATCTAGAACTAAATTTGCTTATGAAGTTAGTAATTTGAATCAAACACAAACCATATCGCTTTATCAGCCATTATTGCAGGCTATTGCCCTGAAAATGGTGGGCTCTCTGGAAGATGCTGAAGATATCGTCCAGGATACCTTCGTAAAATGGCTTACCATTGATCAGGGTAAAATAAATAATACCAAAGCCTATCTGGTCAAAACCGTAACTAATAACTGCATCAACCATTTAAAGAATTTTCAACGCAAGAAAAGCGAATATTTCTCTAACCTGAATCCTAACGAGCTTCTTGAAAAATTCAAGTATACGGACTATCCCCGGTTTGATGTAGAAAAAGAAGTAGCTGATGCTATTGCCATTTTACAAAAAAAGCTGGAACCGGTTGAGCGGGGTGTATATATACTGCGGGAGGTTTTTAACTTTGATTATGAGGTAATTCAGGAAATCTTTGGTAAGAAAAAAGAAAATTGCCGACAGCTGTTTTCCCGGGCTAAAGAAAAACTTAATCTGGATACAAAAAAAACAAATATTGATCTTTCTCAACATTTCAGGTTCCTGGATAGTTTTAAGACTGCCTGCACTATGGGCCACCTTTCAGAGTTTGTTCAGAACCTGACCGATGATATGCTAAAGAACCTGAAGAGTACATAATGAGTAGATACAGCAATTGAAGGAGGGTATAAAATTCTCCATTGCACGTCACCTTTTGCCGCCGCTTTTTAACAACAGGCAAGCACAATCTCCAGCTTCCTAAAAATTTCTCCTGTTTTTTGTCACAAACGCACTTTCTGCTTGTCTTTAAAAGAAAATAGAGTCAAGTAAAATCTAAAACCATACTTTAAAGTCATTCTTATGGCCGTAATTCTTGTCTTTTTTATTGCTCACTGGTATTTATCGCTGTTTTTCCAGACGTTCTTTCTGCATCGGTATGCAGCGCATAAAGCATTTACCATGTCAAAAACAACGGAAAAAGTATTTTTCGTGCTTACCTGGATCTTCCAGGGCTCTAATTATTTAAGCGCTTATGGGTATGGAGTGATGCACCGCATGCACCATGCCTTTGCCGATACTCCGGAAGACCCTCATTCACCCACCTACGATGAGACTATCTGGAATATGATGTGGAAAACCAAAACGATCTACTCCGCCATTGCCAACGACGAAGTGGAGGTAGAAGAGCGATTCAAAAAGGGAGTTCCCCGTTGGGATAGGTTTGACAAATTTGCCAGATCTGCCGCTTCTCGGATATTTTGGGGAGCGCTGTATGTGATGGTATACTGGCAGTTTGCTACCGAATGGTGGTTGTGGCTGTTGCTTCCCCTTCAGTTCCTGATGAGCCCTATCCACGGTGCGATCATTAACTGGTTTGCGCATAAATATGGCTACAGAAATTTCCCAGTGAAAGATACATCCAGGAATTTTCTCCCAGTTGATTTTCTGATGATGGGTGAAAGTTATCACAACAACCACCACAAACATGGCTCTCGTGCTAACTTTGGGGGAATTCGCTGGCATGAAATAGACCCTACATATTATGTGATTTTATTGCTGGATAAACTGAAGGTGATTCAACTGACAAAAAATAAAGAAGTGAGCTTAGCGATGAAAAAAAACGCGGCTTAGTTTCTCTAAAACCGATTCACCTGGCGGCAGTTAAAAAAATGAAGGGGATAACCAATCGGTTATCCCCTTTTTTAATTCTATGATCTCAACAAATCTAAGTTATAGCTTCATCCAGGCTTACAGGTAACTTCTACCTCTCTGGGTTACCATCATCCTATCCGATTAAATAGGAAAATGAGGAAAGACCTGAAAAAAGATACTGATGTGCTTTTTATTGAGATATGATTTTTTGTTGTGCGATTGATAGAATCTTAACTTTTAAAAACCCAGGTGCGCCGAATCCAGTAATTCCAGAGTACTACCGCTCCAATAGCCCCAATCTTGGCGATACGATAATCAAGGCTGACGCCCTCTACCAACGACCATAGCACAAGCTGGTTGATCAGCAACCCGACTGCAGCGCTGACGAAATAAGCCATCATTTCTACATGGGTGCGGTGTTTTCCTCGCTCAAAAACCCAGTAGCGGCTAATCAGGTAATTACCGGCCGATGCGGTGGTAAATGCCAGGGCATTGGCAAATAAAAGGTGGTCATGGCCTAATTGCTCTACCAGTATCACCAGCATGCCGTACTCAATCGCAACAGATACAACACCCGCCGCAGCGTAGCGTAAAAATTGTAACCAGGGCAATTTTGCCGCAAAAGCTTTTACCTGGTGTATGGATGAAGATCGTGACATAAAGAATTTTTTGTAAATATAATAAATTAAGTAATAAATTATATTAAAAAGTGAATTTTTGTGAATTACGCAAAAGTGACAACAAAATGTTACTTTCGCTTAGAAGCAAAAGGTAGTATGGCCTCATTTTTAGAAGAAGTTAGCAAAACGATACTCTCCACCTATGCCTCTGACCTGGCTCATATAACATTAGTGTATCCTAATCGGCGGGCTAGTTTGTTTTTTCAGGAAATTTTAGCCCGTAAAGTAGATAAAACAGGTTGGGCGCCTCAAATGTTCACCTTTCAGGAGTTTGCCGAGGATATTTCCGGTTTGCAAACCCCCGATCACCTTACCCTGCTCTTCTCTTTGTACCAGATATTTACTGAGAAAAGCAAAAGCAGCGAAAGCTTTGATCATTTTTATTTCTGGGGCGATTTGCTGCTTCATGATTTTGATGAGATTGATAAGGCACTGGTCAAAACCTCCGACTTGTTTGCCAATCTCAAGGATCTGAAAGAACTGGAAGCCAATTATGATTACCTGACCCAGGATCAGCGAAATGCCATTACCCGTTTCTGGAAAAGTTTTCAGCATGGGCAGTCTACTTCCTCTAAAGAGCAGTTTTTACGCTTCTGGGCGATCTTACATCAGGTATACGATGCTTTTACTCAACATCTCCGCGCCCGGGGGTGGGCCTATGAGGGATTGATACTGCGTCACTTAGCAGAACAAATTAAAGCTAAATCTTTAGAACCCCCTTACCAGCAGATTATCTTTGTCGGATTGCACGCGCTGGCCCCGGCAGAGGAGCGGTTGGTACGTTGGTTTGTAGAAGAAGAAGGTGCAGAAATTTACTGGGATACGGATGCGTATTACGTAGATCATGCCCGGCATGAGGCCGGCACATTTTTTCGTCGCTACCGTCAGCACCCGGTCTGGAAGAAAACCCTTCCCGACCCATTACCCCAACACTATGATAGCGGAACAGAGCGCACCATAAAGGCGTTTGGGGTAACGCTGAACGTCGGACAGGCCAAGCAGGCCGGGAATATTTTGCAGGAACTCTGCCAGCAACCAGGCTTTGTGCCGGAGAAAACGGTGGTCGTACTCCCCGATGAGAACCTGCTGTTTCCTCTGTTACATTCGCTACCGACCGAGATCGAAAAGGTCAATGTGACAATGGGGTATCCGGTACGGAGTACCGCTTTGTATAGCCTCATAGAACATGTATTAACCCTACAGGAAGAAAAGCGGTACAACCCGGCCACCGAGAGTTATGAATTTCATCATTCAAGGGTACTGGCCTTGTTGCGGCACCCATACCTCTTGCACATGTCTTCCGAACGGGCGCACGAACTGACGCAGGAGATTGAAAAGCGCAATCAGGTATACGTGAGCACGAAAATGCTGCGGCAGCATCCGTTATACGAAGTTGTCTTTCGTCCGGTAACGGAAACCGAAGATACATTTGATTACCTGATTCAGATCCTGCAACGCATTCATCAGGGAGCGGAAACGGCCTCGATGGAAGGGGATCAGCTAACCCTGCCACTGCTCGAGCAGGAATTGGTGTATCAGCTATTTACCCAGGTAAACCGCTTAAAGGCATTAGCGAAGGAGCATCGCTTTACCTTTTCACCGCAGTTGTTCTTACGCATCTTTCGGCAGATCATGCAGTCGCTGCGGTTGCCGTTTACGGGGGAGCCAGTGCGGGGCTTGCAGGTAATGGGCGTACTGGAGACCCGTAACCTGGACTTTGACAATGTAATCATCCTGTCATTCAACGAAGGGGTGTATCCTAAATCAGAGGTGATCAACACCTTCATTCCTGGCAATCTGCGGCGCGGGTTTGGGTTGCCCACCGTAGACGAACAGGATTCAATGTATGCATACACCTTCTATCGGCTGCTGCATCAGGCCAGGCAGGTGCACTTGCTGTACAACACCGAAGATGGCACCAACCAGAATGGAGAGATGAGCCGCTTCCTCTATCAGCTTATCTATGAGTCGGAAGACAATGCGGATGGTTCCTTTCAGTTTCCTGACCGGCAGGGAGATTTTAAGGTGACCCGGGAAACGCTGAGCACACCGGTGCGAGCTATTCCGGCAGAACCAATCACCATTGAGAAGCAGGCCGATGTACTCACCCGCTTACACCGTTATACCCGGCAACCGAACCACCCGCCCCGGCGCAGCCTCACACCTTCAGCATTGAACACGTACCTGGATTGTCGGCTGAAGTTTTACTATAAGTATGTGGTAGACCTGAAAGAACCAGACGAAGTGCAGGAAGAGGTTGATCCGGCCGTGTTTGGTAATCTGCTGCACCGGGCGATGGAGCTGGTGTACCAATCAGTGATTACGGTGGAGGAACGGACGCTGACCCAGCAAATGATAGCACAGTTGAAGAAAGACCAACTGAGCGCGGCGGTGAAAGATGCCTTCCGGGAGCACTACGGGCAGGAAGGAGGCGAAGCATTTATCCTGGAAGGCCGCAATGTGATTGCCTACGATATTGTTCGGAAGATGGCGCGGCGCATTCTGGATATGGACATGGCCTACGCTCCCTTTGAGATCATCAGCCTGGAGCGTGAGGAAGGTCGGGGCTACTTCTGGGAAACCGCCGTGGAAGTAAAAGAGGGACAATCCACCACCATCAGCCTGCGCGGCATCATCGACCGTATCGACCGCAAGGATGGCGTCGTACGTGTGCTGGATTATAAGACCGGCCGCGACGAAAGGAAAGCCGACAGCATGGAGTCTCTCTTTGACCGGGACGACAAGAAGCGCAACAAAGCGGCTTTTCAGGCCCTGTTTTATGCCCTGCTCTACCAGCAAAGCAGTGGAGGCAAAGAAAGTATCGTACCCGGACTGGTCAACGCCAAAGACCTGTTTGCGGCTGACTTCGATGCCCGCATCAGCATAGACAAGCAGCTGGTAAGCGACTATACCCCTTGGGACGAAGCCTTTCAGAAAGAGTTAGCTGTTTTACTGCGTGAACTCTTCAACCCTGATATTCCCTTTGATCAAACCACTGACCTTCGCAAATGCACGCTCTGTCCCTACGCCAAACTATGCTATTAACCAAAAGCATACGTTTATCATTCTTGTTCTGCTTCAGTCTGGGCTTTGCCCGGGCCTCACCCAGCGATACCATTACGACCGACCTTTGTATTTACGGAGGAACAAGTGCCGGAGTGATGGCTGCCGTTCAGGCTGCCAAAATGGGAAAGACCGTAGCACTTATTGAGCCATCTCAGCACCTGGGAGGCATGAGCGTGGAAGGGCTGGGCGGTTCGGATATCAACAATCACGGGGAGTTTAAAAACGATGCTGTGGTGGGGGGACTAGCCCTGAAGTTTTATCGACAGGTGGCAGCACACTACGGAATAGCGGATTTTGAGGCCGCGAGGGCTGAGGCGATGACCTGGCGATTTGAGCCGCACGTAGCCGAGGCGATCTTTAATCAGTGGGTGGAAGGCGACTCGGCCATCCGGGTATTCCGAGGGTTCCGATTATTCGAAGAGGGAGCGTCAGTTGGGAAGCAGGGTCGTCGGGTTAAGGAGCTGCGAACGGCAGAAGGGATGATCTTTCGGGCGGGGGTATTCATCGATGCAACTTACGAAGGTGATTTGCTGGCGGCAGCGGGTATAAGTACCATCGTGGGGCGGGAGGCCAACGCCACCTATGGCGAAACCAAGAACGGGATCCGGGGGGAGAATACCTACCGGCAGTTTGAAGTTACAGTTGATCCCTATCGTATACCGGGCGACCCCGGCAGTGGGCTGATTCCTTCGGTTCAGGGTGAACCTTTGGGTACGCCGGGAGCGGCTGACCATCGCATTCAGGCCTACTGCTTTCGGATGTGCCTGACCCAGGATACGGCCAATCAGATACCTTTCATGCCTCCGCCAGGCTATGATCGTGGGCAGTACGAAATCTACCTGCGCTACCTGAAGGCAGGCGGCCAACTCTACCAGCCACGGGTTTCCATCCCCAACGGAAAGACGGATCTGGGCGCCTGGCATGATCTCTCGCACAACCTATACGGCATGAACCACGGCTACCCCGAAGGCACTGCTGCCCAACGAGACAGTATTCTCCAATACCACCGCCATTTTACCCAGGGACTGTTCTATTTCCTGGCCCACGACCCGGAGGTAGGAATGTTAGATCCTGCCTTGCAAGACGCATGGAGTTATTGGGGCCTCGCTGCCGATGAGTTTCTGGACAATGGAGGCTGGCCCCGCATGTTTTACATTCGCGAAGCCCGTCGTATGGTGAGCGAATACGTCATCACCGAACACCACACCCGCCGGGAGAACCCTACTCCGGTGGCCGACCCCATTGCCGTAGCCTACTGGCCGCCGGATACCCACCACGCCCGCCGCATCGTTCAGCAGGGACAGGCGTATAATGAAGGCTTTGTCTTTGGCGGTGAGGATTGGGCACCTTTTGGCATTTCTTATCAGGCGCTGGTGCCCAAACCGGAAGAGTGTACCAACCTGCTCACTCCCACCTGCCTCTCGTCCACCCACGTAGCCTACGGAGCCATCCGCCTTGAGTGGACCTTCATGATCCTCGGCCAGTCAGCCGGTACTGCCGCTGTGCTTGCTTTAGAAGGGGATATACCTGTACAGGATATTTCCTACCCCGAGTTACAGCAGCAACTACAAGCCGATGAGCAGATCCTGGAGGTACGTTATTAGGCATGAATAACCTATCCCTGCTTGAGTGATTACTAATACCAGCCTTGGTAGGAGGAGGTATTGGTTACCCTCTGCTAAAATAAAACACCCCAGCTTGGTAAGCTAGGGTGAGTAGTGATTTGGTTAGGAATGTGTTCTGACTTGACTATTCCTTCATAATTCTGAGGGTCTTACGAAGCTCGCCGCCGATAATTTTGACCATATACAGTCCTGAGGAAAGTTCGGTGATATCCATTTGATACTGAGGGTGTTGGGTTACGTCAATTTCTTGCTGACGTACCAGTACTCCCGTCAGATCGTAGATGAACACCTGGGTGCGGGTACCCCATTGGTCGCCTCCGGTGAAGTCCAGTGTGAAATGGTTCTGACCCGGATTCGGATATAGTCGAAGGGTGGCTTCTTCCCAGGGAATGATGTCCTGTTGCTCTCCCAGCCCTGAAGCACCTTTTTTGGCTATCGGTTCGATACGGGCCGCCGAGTTACAGCCGGCGATGTAGGGGCCGCCGCAATAATAGACAGTTACGTCACACTCATAATTAAGCCTGGCCCCTCTGATACGACCGCGTAAAGGACGGTTAGATAGCTTCCAGGATATCGGTACTACCGTACCCGGTGCAATATCGGGCACACCCGCCTTTTTCCAGCGCCTCCGGGTTACTACATAGCCCTCGTCATTGATGGCATCGGCGTAAATGGTGCCTCCGTCGGGGGATATGCCTGTAACCTCAAAGCGCCAGTTTTTACGGTAGTTCAGCCCTGACCAGAAGCGGTTAGGCAATTCACTATCGTTGTTGCGCACACACTTCTTCATGGGTTTGATGGTGCAGTCATTATGAATTTCCCAGGCTCCCGGTTTGCCATCGGTGCGCATACCAGCGATAATACCTACCACGTAGGTTCTTTTATGATAAGTAAAGTCAGCATAAGTGGCCGGGGCAGATGCTACAATATAGTCCAGGTCGGCAGGAAAGTCCTCTACCGCAATCTCGCAGCTACCGTTGGTCGTAGGAAAGGTTACGGTAGGCTCACAGGATGCTCCATCTGAAGTTTGAGTGGTGGTCTGCGCTTCATAGTGCTCATCATCCCACCGAAGGGTGACCGTGTTGGGGCCAGCGACTGTTTGGGTTGTAAAGTAGGTATCTCCCGGGGACGATGTAAAACTACCAGATTGGCTGGTGCCGGCTACTTCATATCTGCCACGAACGGTAAAGTCGTTGGGGTTGATGATCCTCCAGGCGCGCTCAGTCGCAGGGTCTTCCGAACATTCTGCAGTAAGTTCCAGGTTCTCTATGGTGGTGGGGCTACAGTCCGGTACCGGCATGGTGCCCTCCGTTGTGCCGTCGCTTTGCCATAACTCTAAGTATGTGGCATCAGAATAAGCAACAAAGTAGAGCGTGCCATTTACAGCCGCCGATTCATTGGCACCCGTTACGCCACTGGTTGCATAAATATCCTGGACCAATTGGGTACCTGCTGCCGTTCCATCACTTTTCCAGAGCCCGGCACCGGAAACACCATTAAGCGTAGTGAAAAAGTAGAGCATGTTTTCTGTGGCGCCTAACCTCATAGCCTCACTGGCACCGCTTCCTGAATAGAAACTCCTGACTGACATTGTGCCACTCTCGGTACCATCGCTTTTCCACAGTTCCCGGCCATTGAGCCCGTCCTCGGCCACGAAGTACAAGGTGTTACCAACGGCAGTTAACTCATTGGGCGCGCTCGCATCGCCTCCCGGGTAAATATCCTTCACCAGCATTGTGCCACTCTCAGTGCCATCAGTTTTCCAGAGCTCGCCACCGTGTACTCCATCGTCAGCCACAAAATACAGGGTATTGCCTACTGGAGTCAGCTCACTGCTTCGGCTCGAGTTATCTCCGGGATAGATATCTTTCACGAGCATCGTACCAGCCTCAGTGCCATCGGTTTTCCAGAGTTCTCCCCCATGCACTCCATCGGCTGCCGTAAAGTATAAGGTACTGCCAAGCCCGCTTAAATGATCGATGCCCGTTAAACCGCTTAAGGCGGAAATAGCCACCGGGACGGTGCCCGCATCCGTGCCATCGCTTTTCCACAAAACTCGATCAGTATCAAAGCCCGGTGTAAAGTAGAGCATACCGTTTACATTCGTTAAAAGATCAGGATAACTTTCATCACTTCCTGGAATAATATCCTTCACCAGCGTTGTGCCGCTCTTAGTGCCATCACTTTTCCATAATTCACTGCCATGCACTCCATCATTTGCTCTGAAGTAAACCATACTACCGACGGTGGTTATAAACTCGGGAATACTCGCATCATCAGGACGAATATCCTTGACCAGCTGCGGATCACCGGTAGTGCCGTCTATTTTCCATAATTCTGCGTAATAAAATGGTTCATCAAGACCAAAGAAGAGCGTGCCGTTCATGCTCGCCAGTCCATAAGGAATGCCCCTAAGGGGTGGACAATCAGCGCTATCAGTAGTGTTGAAGTAGAGGCCGCCGCCTGGCTCGGTCATTGTGTGGGGATTATTCTCAGTGTTGGTCATACCAGGCCCTGGTTCATTAGCCGGTTGTGGAGTCTTTGGAGGGGGATCGGTGGTGCGGGCTGTTACTTCTGTCTGTAGGGTGAGCAAAAATAGCAGCGCGAAGCTGCTGGCAAGTACACGGGTTTTCATGGTTGTTAATTGTATAAGGGTTGAAAATAAATAGGTGCATAGGGCCTTGCCTCTGGAAAGTTGCCGTCCGACTCAAAGTCGTTTGAGCAACAGGAGTACTGCTTTCATGCGTTAATGATTAAGCAGATCAATGGTGATTTCATGATGGTTAGTATTCGATGAAATCTATGCGCGGGCATAGCGATAACAGCCAGAATCCTTAGGGTTTTCTGTCACAGTTTGGCTTACTGTTTTCGATGAGATCAACGTGCTTGTCAGACATACAAATGCCTTTTTGCTACATAAGGAAGGCTGGAAAAACCAAGGAATAGACACAAAAACACAGCCCTGGGAGCAATGCGAACCAGAGGATGAGTGAGAACCTGCTAAAATATGTTGGCTAGTTTAATATGGAAGTTTCCTTGATAATATACAAGTAATAAGCTGATTATTTCTTTTTACCCCTCTTTGCCCCAGCCCTGCCTACTGATCACCCTAAAACTGCCCCGCCCTAGGTTACCAGATAGTCGTTTACTTGTCATATTTTCTACTTGTTTTTGGGTAGATGTGCCGCAATTTATTCTTGATATTATTATATTCCCTACAGTACCTCAAAGCAGGAAAGCAGGGTGCTTTGAGGCTATTGCCAGTATGATGACAGTACGTCTGTAATTATTTTCTACTTCTCCCCAGTTGAGCGGTAGCGAATATCGGTCGCCATGAAATGGGGCTACCACTTGGAAGTCTCTATGTTTCTCTGGCAAGCCGTGGTGGTGGAAACTGTACTGAGGCTGGGGAGGGAGTGGAGACGGTATCGGGGAGGGAGTGGATACCGGGGTGGGGAGGGTACGGATACCGGAGCAGGTTACGTAGACTCATTCTACATAAAAAAGCCCCTTCCGGTGGGAAGAGGCAATTACTTATCCGATGTAAGGTTTTCTTAAACAATCACCAATGTCTCGTTCAAACGACCCCGACGCAGCTTGGTGTTACCCTTCAAAATGGTCCGCACCTCCAGGCTATAGTTGCCTTTCTTTGCCTCTTCGGGCACACTGAATACCAGCTTCTTGGGGGTATTCTGGGCCATGCGGTCTGCCCGGATTGCTACGTTTTTGCTGTCAATCAGGAAAATACCCTGCTCAGGGTCTTCCCGGTCGCCGATCTTCAGGTTTTCACCCAGGATGTCTACCGAGGCGCGGACCGTGAGTTGGTCGTTGATGGTCTCGGTCCAGTGGTCGTAGGTGCGCTCCAGCACGGGAACGGGAATCGTCGCCTTCACCTTGGTCACGGGCACATCTTTCGTCATATCGCGTAAAATGCTGCCCAGGCGCACATTAATCTTTACTTCGTGGCGGCTGGGGTCAAAGCTGTCTTCTTCACTGGTAAACACTCCTTTAATGCTGTGGTCCAGCACCAGATACTCCGAACTAAATCCCTTTCCTTCGTGCAGTTTCTTACCCAGTGCTTTCAGAATGGCATGGAACACCGCCACACATTCCGTTTCCTTCAGGATAGAACCGGGGATAGTAATCTCCTGAATGAGTTCTTCTACCGTTACTTTTTCACTGTCCTGAATCACGGCCATGAAGTCGGTCGGGTCAGGAGTTACCGGATTGTCGTATAAACCGTATTTTAGCATACCTATACTAATTTAGGGTGAATAATAGAACCGATTTATCTAACGCAAGTGTAGTGCAATAATATAGGGGTTGCGTTATTTACTTATGTAATGTACCCAGCCAGAGTGGTGGGTTGTTCGCGGTTTTTTTTCATCTTGCCCGGGCGGTCATTCAACCGGCAAACAGTACATGGGGTAGTATAGACCGCAAATGCATTTGAACGATAACCCATCAGATAGCACCTTTACTTCCTTAAAACCAACGGAATCATGATCAGAATACTAGGGTGGCTGGGCTTCATGCTAGGGGCTGTATCGAGCTATGCTTCGGATGAAACTTCTCCCTTTGGGGAGGTGACCCGAGCCGAACTGGAAAGTGCCTTTTATACGCATGACTCAACCGCCGAAGCTGTCATACTGCGGGATAAGGGCAGCGTGCGGATTGAGTACGATGATCAACTGGGGTTCCGGGCCCGCTATACCCGCGAGGTGAAAATCAAGATTTACCGCTCCTCCGCTTTCTCCCGGGCTGATATCGTACTGCCCTACTACGTGAAGGACAAATACAAAGCCGAACGGATCGACGATATTGAAGCCAACACCTACAATCTGGAGCAGGGAAGTATCCAAAAAACCGAACTCAGCAAAAAGGAAGTATTTACCGAAGAGATGGACGATAGCTGGTCGCTCAAGAAATTCGCTCTGCCCAATGTGCGGGAAGGTTCCGTCATTGAGTATACCTACACACTGGTCTCGCCTTACCTGTTTCACCTGCGCGACTGGCAGTTTCAGTACGAGATACCCGTGCTCTGGAGCGAGTATTCCGCCACCATTCCAGCTTTTTACGAGTACCTGATTCTGCATCAGGGATATGTCCCGCTGGCAGAAACCGAAGCCGAGATGGACCGGCGCAAACTTCAATTACAGCAATACACCTACAACAATGCTAAGTATTACTGGGCCTCTGAGCATGTTCCGGCCTTTGCCGATGAGTCGTTTATCAGCAATAAGGAAGATTATATCGCCCGGCTCACCTTCCAGTTGGCGAAAGAGAACTTTCCCGGGCGGGCCGTGCGGGAATACATGGAAACCTGGCCCAAACTAGCCGATGACCTACGTTCCATGACGGACTTTGGTCGTTTTCTTAAGCGCAAAGATGGAAAAGAAACCGTTGCCCAACTCACGGCCGGGCTGGCAACCGATATGGAGAAAGCCCGGGCGATCTACCATCACCTGGGCCAGCAATTGCGGTGGAACGAGGAATACAGCCTGTACCCCGATACTTCTCCCAAAGCATTACTGGAAACCCGAACGGGCAACAGTACCGATCTGAACATTATACTGACCAACTGGCTACAATTGGCCGGTATTACGGCGGAGCCCGTACTGCTCAGTACCCGGGACCACGGGCGGGTGCAGGTAAAATATCCGGTCATTGACCAGTTCAACACCTCCGTGGTGTTTGCCAGGATTGAGGGCGAAGAATATCTGCTGGACCTCACCGATCCCTACCAACCCTTCGGGACGATCCCGATGCAGTGCCTGAATGGCTATGGGCTGGTGATGGATACCAAGGAAGAGCGCTGGGTGGCGCTGGAACGCGGGTATCATTACCATACGGAAAGTTACCAGAACATTGTATACAACCCCCAGGCCAGGCAGTTTGAAACCACATTCAGCCAGGTGTATCGAGGCTACGCCGCCCTGAATCAGCGGCAGCAATTACGCGATCAGCCGGAGGATGTGGCGGGCCATCAGGCGGCAGACTTTAAAGTAATTAACCTGGACGAACATGATCAGGATCTGCGGATCAGCTTCACCCAACTTGATGCGGATACCGATTTAGCGGACTACCTGTACGTGGAGACCTTTCCCACCACCCCTTTTTCCGAGAATCCTTTTAAAGCCACTGAACGCCAGCACCCCATCGATTACAGTTACCGACGTACCTACAAGCAGGTATTCAACCTGAGCATTCCCGAAGGATACGAAGTAGAGGAAGTGCCGGAGGCGACTACCGTGGTGCTGGAGGGCAATACCGTGCAATTCGTCTTTCAACCCCAGGTCACCGCCCTGACGGTGCAGATCATGAGCCTGCTGCGTATCAACCAGTCGCTGGTAGATGCCCGGCAGTACCAGGAATTGCGTAAGCTATACGAAGAAGTACTGGTGAAGCATCAGGAAAAGATCGTATTGCGGAAGGTGCGCTAGATATCTGCTCAGGCCAGCAGTTCGGTGATGACGCTACCCCCCGTCTGCGAAAGCTGCTTGTAGCGTCCTCCGTGAAAATAAGTTAGTTTGTTATCATCCAGGCCCAGTAACCGGAGCAGGGTTACGTGTACATCCTGTAAAGGGTGAACCACCTCTATGGCACTTTCCCCTATCTCATCCGTAGCTCCAATGGTATGTCCGGCTTTCACTCCTCCTCCGGCCATCCACATGGCCATTGCGTTGGGGTTATGGTCTCGTCCGTAGGCCACTCCACCCCCGCGCACCCCGTTATCCGGGCTTCGCCCGAATTCCCCGCACCAGACAATGAGGGTTTCGTCCAGCATGCCCCGCCGCTTCAGGTCTTTGATGAGCCCCGCGACTGGTTTGTCGATGGAACGGATGAGCGTTCCGTGGGCCCGACCCAGGTAGTCGTGGGAATCCCAGCCGCCGGAGTAGATCTGGACAAAGCGCACTCCCTGTTCAATCAGTCGGCGGGCCAGCAGGCATTTACGGCCAAAGGCATCCGTGGATTCCTCGCCTACCCCGTAGAGTTCTTGGGTCTTCTCGTCTTCCTGCTCAATCTGGATGATATCCGGCACCTCCATTTGCATGCGGAAGGCCAGTTCGTAGCTCTCCATACGAGCCGCCAGTTCATCGTGGGTGGAGTGCCTTTCGGCATGGGCCTGATTGAAAGTATGCAGCAGGTCTAAGCTTTCCCGCTGGTGGTAGCGGCTGACCCCGGGCGGGGGCTGAATGTCCAGGATGGGCGAGCCGACCGAGCGAAGCGGAGTGCCCTGGTAGTAGGCGGGCAGGAATCCATTGGACCAGTTGGATGCGCCACCCTGCGGATAAGCCACCTCGGGCAGCACGATGAAAGCGGGTAAGTTCTCATTCAGGGTGCCCAGTCCGTACGTTACCCACGCGCCCAGCCCCGGGTCGCCCCCAAACTTATTACCGGTGTTGATGTGGTACATGGCCGTGGGGTGGTTTACCGATTCGGCCTGCGCTCCCCGGTAGAAACAGAGGTCATCCGCTACCTCAGCCAGGTGCACAAAGTGCTCACTCATATGCGCCCCTGATTGCCCGACCTGCCGCGTCTGGAACGGGCTTTCCACGTAGTAACGGTTCCCGGATGACATGGCCGAGAGGTTTTCGCCCTGCCGGGTAAACTTCTGCATGTGCAGTTCATGGAGCCTGGGCTTAGGGTCAAAGGTATCAATGTGGCTGGGACCGCCCTCCATCATCAGAAAGATACAGGCTTTGGCCTTGGCGGGCAGCATGGGTTGCCGGGGAGCCAAAGGGCCACCCCCCACGGTCTGCCCCCAGGCACGATTCCCCAGCAAACTACTGAGGGCCACCGCCCCAATGCTGGAACCCAGTCCGTACAGGAAGTCCCGGCGGTTGAGCGATGTGGCGGCTTGCTGATTGATCAGGCGTTGGATCTGGCTGAGGCGAGGCTTCTTCATGCTTTAGCGGTTTGAAGGAATGAATGGTTGAGAGCGTGAATAAGCCTGCGTAAATCGGGCAAGGTGCATCGATGCAGGAGGAATATTGGGTTGTTAGTAGACATAGACGAATTCATTGGAGTTGAAAAGGACGCGGCAGAGGTCGGCTAGTGCGCGGGTTTCGGGAGAGACCTCCGTCGGCTGAACATCAGCCACATAGTCTTCGTAGCGATCCAGGCGCTCAGTGTAGGAAAACTCTTCTCCCGTCATCTCTTCAAACATGGTTCTCTCTACTACTACCGGATACTCGGTCGCCACTGCTTCGTTTTCCTGATGGTACTGAATCATTTTCTGTACAAAATCAGTGGAGGTACTGACTTCCTCTGCGGTAGCAGGCCGGCTCCAGGCCAGACGTATGGCTTGTCTGATCAGAGGTGCCAGCGTAGTTTGATCCTGCTGAAGCCGCAAAGCCATACCGAGTGCCCGGTTATAACTGTTCTGCCCGTTAAACAGGGTGAACACCTGGGGGGTGACCGTTGAGGCAATGCGACGTTCGCAGGAAAGATCAGCATTGGGCTGGTTGAATACTTCCAGCATCGGGTTGGGCAGCCCCCGGTAATGATAGGTGTAAATGCTACGGCGGTTGCGTTCCCCGGGGGTGCGTGATGGTTGATACGCCGGTGCAATCGAGCCCATGATGTGCCGGGGCTGCAATGCTACCTCCCGGTTGATCTCGGGTTTGACGGGCAGGCCGCCCATCTCGGTTTTCAGCTCTCCCGAAATCGCCAGCATGGCATCGCGAAGCTCTTCGGCTGCCAGGCGGCGGGGAGTATAGTAGGCTAGCAGGGTATTGTCCGGGTCCACTTCCTGCACCTGCGCAAAATCCGGGTGGGTACTGGAACGCTGATAGGTTGCTGAGGTGAGTATCAGTCGGTGCAGTGCTTTGAAGGACCAGTCGTGCGCTAGGAAGTAGTTCGTCAGCCAGTCCAGCAGTTCGGGGTGGGTGGGCTTTTTCCCCATGACCCCGAAGTTATTGGCATTGCCCGCCAGCCCCTGTCCGAAGTGGTACTGCCATATGCGGTTCACAATGGAGCGGGTGGTCAGGGGATTCTTCTCACTGGCCAGCCAGTGGGCCAGGGCCAATCGCCGACCGTCTCGCATCGGGGGAATAGAATCGGAGAGGGGAGATTCTACGGCTTCGGTAAACGTACGTACCGCACTGAGCACACCGGGAGTTACTTCTTCGTCAGGGGCCTGAACTGAGCCTCCCGTCAGGATGAAGGTTGACTGAATAGTATTACTCAGGCTATCGGGTACGCGCATCGGGCGCCCACTGTGCGGATTCTTTACGACCGGACCATTATATACCGAGTAGGCCAGGGGTTCGTAGCGGTTTAATTGATGGTTTAGTACCTGTAAGCGTTTTTGTAGCACTTTGCGATAACCCAGATCCTGATTGGTAAGTCCATGAAAGCGGGGCGGTCGTTGGTCTTCGGGTAACTTAGCTCTTTCTTTCTGAGAAAGATACTGTATGCCTCGATCTGCCATCCATTGCCGGGCGGCGGCTTCCTCCTTGTCATTAAGCGCCTGTTGTTCCTGTTTCGCTTCGCGGATCAGCCGCTCGAGGCGCTGTTGTCCCTGCTCAAAATGAGATTGGTTTTCAATGGGGAGGTACGAAGCTTTCCGTTCGGCAAACTGTACCGGGGCAAAGCTGGCCTGTATCCGGTAATAATCCCGCGTAGGAATGGGATCGAACTTATGATCGTGGCAACTGGCGCAGCGCAGGGGAATGGATAGAAAAGTCTCGCCTATACTATTGGTCACATCATCCAGAAACAGTTGTCGGGTTTCGGCGGCCACGCTCATGGCCGTATGCTCCCAGGGGCCCATGCGCAGGTAGCCCACGGCAATCAGCATTTCCGGATCATCCGAGTCTATTTCATCCCCAGCAACCTGCTCCCGGATGAACTGGTCGTAGGGTTTGTCTTCGTTAAACGAACGGATCACATAGTCGCGGTAACGCCAGGCATTCGGGCGTTCAAAGTCATTGGAGTACCCATCGGTATCCGCATAGCGCACTACGTCCAGCCAATGGCGCCCCCAGTGTTCACCATAGTGAGGGGAAGCCAGCAAGCGTTCAATGAGTTGCTCATAGGCATTTGGAGAAGTGTCGTTCATATAAGCTTCCACTTCTTCGGGGGTAGGAGGTAAACCGGTCAGGTCAAAGGTCATCCGGCGGATCAGCGTCTGTTTATCAGTGAGGGGGGCAGGAGTAAGCCCGTTTTCTTCCAGCTTTCGCTGAATAAAAGCATCAATCGGGTGACCTGCTTCGATAAGGTGTTTTTCAGGGGCTTCATACGATTCTACCGGACGAAAGGCCCATAGGTCTTCCGGCTTATACCGTCGATTCTGCCAGGTGGAAGACAGGGCCGGACTGGTTTTTACCTTGATGCCGTCGGAATACGTCCACTCGGTATTTTCTATCAGGTAGGCTCGTCGTTCGTCATTGGGCCAGGGGGCACCGGCATCAATCCATTGTTTTACCAGGGCAATCTGCGGCTCGGTCAGCCGATCATTTTCCTTAGGAGGCATCTCAAAGTCGCTATTCTCCCAAGTGACGGCCTCGTAGATCAGGCTTTTGTGGGCGTTTCCGGGAACCAATGTCTTCTGACCGGATTCACCACCGGCCAGGGCGCTTTCTAATGAGCGAATATCAAACTTTCCCTCTATTTCATCGGGCTTGTTGCCGTGGCAGGCAAAGCATTTTTCCTGAAGGAGCGGGTATACTTCGTGAGCAAACAATTGTTCCGCCTCCGTTTCACTTAAAGTTGCCCGGGGCTGGCAGCCATACCAGCTTTCACCTATCAACAGTACTGATAGAAAGACGAGCCAGCGGGAAGGCAGGCAAGCAGGCGGGTAAGACATAAAAATACGCGTTAGGTGTTGCTGGTAAAGCTACCTAAGATAGAAAAAATAGGCGTATTTTCAAGTATACCCAGGTGTTAGGCTACGGATAACCGGATATAGTAGCCGCTATGGTTACGGACATTAAACACCCGTCCATCGCCAAATATCAGATATTGTCCTCGGATGCCAGTGAGCCGTCCGGTAATTTCTGGCTGTTTTGCCAGGAGTACACTCTTTACTTTTCGCGGGTAAGCCAGTACCGGATAATGAATTTCAGTAATAGAGGCATCAGTGTAGTAGTATTCCTGAAATTCTGCTGGTAACTGTTTGAGCACCGTCTGGTAGTACGTGCCTAGATCTAACTCATCGTTGGTTTCGTTCTTTAGCATATTGCGCCAGTTAGTTTTGTCAGTAAAATGCGCTTTCAGGGCCACTTCAATGGCTCCGGCCAGGTAGCGATACGGTACATTAGCAATCGGTACAGCTTTCCAGGCACCCTGATCAATCCAGCGGGTAGGTACCTGGGTGGTGCGGGTTACCCCTACCTTCATAGCATCAGTTTGGGCCAGGTACACGATGTGGGGTTGGAGGTGATGTTCCTTTTCCCAGGCGGGGTCACGGCCTTCGCCTAAATGGGCCCGGCACAGTTCAGGACGAATGATGCACTCCGAGTTTTGCGGAGATTTGATAAAGCAAGGATAACAAAAGCCCTGACCGAAGGGTTTTTTGATCAGCCTTCCACAATTGACACAGTTAATTCGTCCGTCAAACTGAAGGGTGATTTCCCGGTCGATGAGCTCGTTCATTGCCACGGGTTCTTCGTTCAGGATCAGCGTATATTCTACTGGCTCGGCCAGTGCAGTTTTCATTTTGTGTAGATTGCCTTCGTAGGTGGTCATGAATCAGGAGTGAATGATTGAATAAGCGTGTAAATACTTTTAAGAAACAGGCGAAAGTAGAAAATAATTTGCTAAGGTGAGGGTGAAACAGTCTGCTTGTTTGTAGTTTGTTACGCTGAATAGGACATGGGGAAATAACCAGCGAGTGGGAAGTTGCTTAATTGTATTATGCTGATTATTAGCATGTTATTTTATTGAGTACCCGCTCATTTATTCTGTCATTTACGCATTCAATCCGTCATTATTTTATATGGGCAATAAAAAAACAATCAGTATTTTAGGTTGTGGCTGGCTGGGGTTGCCACTCGCGCGTGCTTTCTCAGGCGAAGGGTATATGGTTCGAGGTTCTACCACCCGCGCTGAGAAACTAAACATGTTAGAAGCTGAAGGAATCATTCCTTATTTAATCCGGCTCAGTCCGGAACTTAATGCAGACCATAATCCCGACTTTTTCCGCAGTGATATCCTGATCGTTAATATTCCTCCCGGACGTCGTCGGGAGGATGTAGAAACTTTTTATCCTGCTCAGGTTCGCGCGGTCCTCGAGCAGCAACCTTCCTCAAAGATTCTTTTCGTAAGTTCCACTTCGGTGTATCCGGATCTCAATCGGGTAGTGACCGAGGCTGATAGTCTTACACCAGCAGAAGCAGACGGGCGAGTACGTTCCAGCGGAAAAGCCTTGCTGCTGGGCGAGCAACTGATAGAAAAGTATTCAGCTCAGGCCACCATCCTTCGTTTCTCAGGACTGATGGGGCTGGAACGGCATCCGGGTCGTTTTCTGGCCGGGAAAAAACTCGATTCCAATGGAAAGGCACCGGTCAACTTTATTCATCTGGATGATTGTGTAGCCATCATACAGCAATTGGTGCAGCAGGAGGTCTGGGGAGAAATCTTCAATGCCTGTGCGGATGCGCATCCGACGAAAGCAAAGTTTTATGAGCAAGCCTCGGAGAAACTAGGACTGGCTCCGCCTGAATTTAATCCGGAGAGTGAATTATCGTATAAACAGGTGAGTGGTGAGAAGCTCAAGCAGCGGTTATCCTATCAGTATATTCACCCCAATCCGATGGATATGATTTAAGATAATAGAGAAGTACTTTAAAAGCGAGGCTGGATAGCTAAACGCGCTTGGCAGGTTGTTTTTCCAGATCGAAGAGGTCGTTTAGCACGTCGATGAGCGTTTCGGCTTCTCCGCGTTTGCAGGCCGCTTTCAGTTGAAGTACGGGTAGTTTCAGGATTTTCTGCATCATACTTCGCGTGATTTTCTCCACGTGTTGAGCCTGCTGGCAGTCCATTTCTTTCAAGTAGCGGGCCATTTCTTCCTGGCGGATTTGCTCCAAAGCATTCTTCAGTCGCTGAATGGTAGGGGATACTTCCATCTCCTGCGCCCAGTTCTGCAACTCCAATAAAGCTTCTTCAATAATAGACTTAACATCGGGTACGGCCGCTAATCGTTGCTCCAGCGCCTGATCGGCTTTGGTGCGAATATGATCAATATTGTACAATAACACTCCGGGCATATTCTCAATAGCCGGGTCAATGCTGCGGGGCACGGATAAATCAACGAAACAGGTAGTCGCCGGAACTGGCAAGCTGCTAAGCGTTGCCTCGGTAATAAGGGGCTGGGGCAACGCTACGGAAGAAACAATGATATCGTGCTGGGCAATAGCCGATTGGAATTCGGAGAAAGCACAGGTTTGAAAATCGTATTCAACCGCCATCTCCTGCGCTTTGGCGTGGGTGCGGTTGGTGACCGTAACCTCTGCAATGCGGTACTTGGATTCGCCCAGATTCTTGCAAACATCGGCACCAATTTCGCCCAGCCCTACGATCAGTATTTTTGGATTTTCAAGTTTTGAGGCTAAATCACTGACCAACTCAGTAGCCACGTAGGATACAGATGCGGCGCCATCCCGGAAACCAGTTTCCTGTACCACCCGTTTGTTGGTGAAAAAGATGGTGTGCAGCAGACGGTGCAAGAACGGCCCGGCCATATCAGCATCGGCCGAAGCCTGATAGGCTCGTTTTACCTGATTGGTGATCTGCAAATCTCCCACAACCTGAGCTTCTAAGCCAACCGCTACCTGAAACAGATGCCGCATGGCAGAGAGGCTGTCGTTAAGCCGGGTAAAGTAGGCATCATACGTAGCAATATCATCAATGCCCTTTACAATGCCTACCAATGGAATAAGCGTGCTGCTGATATCTTCTTCGTGCGAATAGTACAGTTCCGTGCGGTTGCAGGTAGAAAGGATGAGCACATCCTGGGCCGACGTATATTCTTTAATTTTGGTAAGCAGCGTAGCCGTTTCAAGGGGAGAAAGTGCTACGTTTTCCCGGATATCTACCGGGCTGTTTTTATAGGTTAGAGAGATTGCTTTGAATAAGTGATGCATGAGATTATCAGCCAAATCAATAGGCAAAGATAAAGGCTATTTTCATATTAGTAAACTCCAAATAACAATTTATAACATATATAAACTGCATTTTACATTTCCGTAAATTAAACAGGAACAGAGGTAGGAAAAATTCCATCCCCTATCAATGATTCATGATTAAATATTCTTCTTTGCCTTTATTTCCAGCATTGGTAGCAGAAAATACAGAAGTTATCAGTTAAAATACAGTATTATAGGCTTTTGGTTTCTTAAAAAAACCAGAAAAGGACCTTTTCTACTGAGGAAAGTTGATTTTCCGGCAATGGCTGAGCGATAGGATAGGGCTATGTTAGGGAGGTAGTGCTGGAAAAGCAGTTGGCCAGAAAAATAGTGAATAATCAGAATGAATACGGGCTACTTTTATTGACTGATCTCAATAGGGATCTTGGTTATAAATTGCGATTTTAGTAAAGTATTCTCCTCTTTTTCAAATCATTTTGTTCTTCGCCCGTTAATCTTTGCGCTAATAACTAATTATTTTTTAATTTTCCTGCCTGTTACCTCCTAACTGTTTATTATGTCTGACTCTATTATTCCTATTCATAAACTCCTGGTTGCTAATCGCGGTGAAATTGCTATCCGTATTCTTCGGGCAGCATCCGAATTGCGTATTCGCACGGTTGCCCTGTATACATACGAAGATCGTTATTCCCTCCATCGCTACAAAGCCGATGAAGCCTACCAGATCGGTGAAGATACCGAGCCCCTGAAGCCTTATCTGGATATTGAAGAAATCATTCTGCTGGCCAAGCGTCAGGGGATTGATGCGATCCATCCGGGCTACGGTTTTTTATCGGAAAATGTGCAGTTGGCCCGTCGTTGTCGGGAGGAGGGTATTATTTTCGTGGGGCCGGAGCCGGAAGTGATGGAAAAGCTGGGCGACAAGGTTGCCGCCAAAGAAATTGCCTTAGCCGCCCAGGTGCCGGTAATAGAAGATAGCCAAAAGAAACTGGAAAATGTAAGTACTGCTCAGCAGGAGGCCGATCGCATTGGGTATCCGATCATGGTAAAAGCGGCCGCCGGTGGGGGTGGACGAGGTATGCGGGTGGTTCGGGATCAGAAAAGTCTGAAGCAGGCTTTTTCCGAAGCCCGTAGCGAAGCACAAAAGGCGTTTGGGGATGATACCATTTTCCTGGAAAAGTTTATCGAGAACCCCAAGCATATTGAGATTCAGATCATGGGCGATAATTACGGGAATATCGTCCACCTTTTTGAGCGGGACTGTTCGGTTCAGCGTCGGTTTCAGAAAGTGGTGGAAGTAGCCCCCTCGGCTAACCTGAAGCAGGAAACCAAAGACAAGCTATACGAATATGCTTTGCGCATTGCCAGCCACGTAAGCTACAATAATGTGGGTACGGTAGAGTTTCTGGTAGATCAGCAGGAGAATATCTACTTCATTGAAGTGAATCCCCGGATTCAGGTAGAGCATACGATTACCGAGCAGATTACAGGCATTGATATTGTTCGCTCTCAGATCTTAATTGCTCAGGGGCGCAAGCTGGCCGACCCGCGCATATTTATCAAAAAGCAATCGGATATTAAGTGCAACGGGTTTGCAGTACAGTGTCGGGTTACAACCGAAGATCCTAAAAACAACTTCCGACCCGATTACGGCACAATCATCGCCTACCGCAATGCGGGAGGGTTTGGTATTCGCCTCGACGAAGGTAGTTCTTATCCCGGCGTAAAAATCTCGCCTTTCTTCGATTCCATGCTGGTGAAGGTGACGGCCACCGGGCGTACCCTCAAAGGCGCTTCTCAACGTCTGCAGCGTACTTTGCGGGAATTCCGTATCCGGGGAGTGAAAACCAATATTGGGTTCCTGATCAACGTGATCTCAAACCCGACCTTTTATAGAGGACAGGCTACGGTGAGCTTTATTGGTGAACACCCTGAGTTGTTCGACATCCGCGAAGGCCTTGATCGGGCGACGCGCACGCTGATGTACATTGCTGATGTGACGGTCAACGGGAATCCGAACATTCGTTTCTTTGACCCTAATAAGACGTTTCGCACTCCGCTGCTGCCTACGCAGACGATGCGAGAGGAAAAGACCAATGCCGAAGTCAACTACCAGTATGTTCCTTACCCCAAAGGAAGTAAAGACCGTTTGAAAGAACTGGGGCGGGAGAAGTTCGTTGACTGGCTGAAAAAGGAGAAACCCATTCAATTCACGGATACCACCTTCCGCGATGCCCACCAGTCCCTACTTGCTACGCGGATGCGTACCATTGACATGATGCGGGTGGCGGAAAGTTTTGCCAAACATCATCCCCAGGTATTTTCTATGGAAGTATGGGGTGGTGCCACTTTCGATGTCACCATGCGCTTCCTGTACGAAGACCCCTGGGACCGTCTTAAGCAATTCCGGGAAGCCATTCCTAATATTTTGCTGCAAATGCTGTTGCGGGGCTCCAATGCCGTTGGCTACAAAGCGTACCCTGATAATCTGATTGAAGAGTTTATTGAGAAAGCCTGGAAGACAGGTATTGATATTTTCCGGATTTTTGATTCGCTCAACTGGGTAGAAGCCATGAAAGTCAGTATCCGCACCGTGCGGGAGCGCACCGATGCCCTGGCCGAAGCCGCCATCTGCTATACCGGCGACCTGCAAAGCCCGGATAATAAAAAGTATACGTTGCAGTATTATCTGGATATGGCCCGCCAACTGGAAGACGAAGGCGCGCATATTCTGGCGATAAAGGATATGGCCGGGTTACTGAAACCACTGGCGGCTCAGCAATTAATCAGCGCCTTGAAACAAGCGGTAGACCTGCCCATTCATCTGCATACCCACGATACGTCTTCCATCCAACCTGCCACTTACCTCAACGCGGTAGAATCGGGCGCTGATGTGATCGATGTAGCCATTGGCGCGATGTCGGGACTTACCTCCCAGCCTAATTTTAACAGTGTGGTGGCCATGCTACAGGGACATGAGCGGGAGCAGGCATTTAATCTGGATTCACTCAACGAGTATTCGGTGTATTGGGAGGCGGTGCGAGAATATTACTATCCTTTCGAGTCGGGTTTAAAAGCCGGAACGGCTGAGGTATACGATCATGAGATTCCGGGAGGGCAGTACTCCAATTTACGCCCCCAGGCCATCGCATTAGGACTGGAAGATAAGTTTGAACTGATTAAAAAGAACTACGCCAAAGTCAACCAGCTCTTTGGCGAGATTGTGAAGGTAACTCCCTCTTCTAAAGTAGTGGGAGATATGGCCATGTTTATGACCTCCAACAATCTGACCATCGGTGATGTTTTACTCAACGGAGAATCATTATCCTTTCCCGAGTCAGTGGTGAGCCTGTTTAAAGGAGAGCTAGGACAACCCTACGGTGGATTTCCTGAGAAAGTGCAGAAAGTGGTGCTGAAAAACGAAAAACCCATCAGTGGCCGTCCGAATGGGGAGCTTGAGCCCATAGACTTTGATCAGGAGTTTAAAGAATTTAAGGAGCGGTTTGACGATGACCGGACAATGCTCGATTTTCTCTCCTATCGCTTATATCCGAAAGTATACGAGGATTTTTACAACCATCAGAAAGTGTACGGCGACATGTCGGCTTTGCCCACTCCAGCCTTTTTCTACGGATTGAAAAACGGGGAAGAAGTACTGGTGAACATTGCCGAAGGTAAAGTGATTGTGATCAAGCTCCTGTTCATCTCCGAACCGGATGACAATGGCTACCGGCAGGTGACCTTTGAGCTAAACGGACAGTCACGTCGGGTACGGGTGAAAGATAATAACCTGACCGTGAAGGTTGCCGCCCATCAGAAAATTGATAAAGCCAATGAGGGGGAAGTGGGAGCACCATTGCAAGGACGCTTAGCCCAGATCATGGCCAAAACAGGCCAGGAAGTGCAGGAGGGCACGCCTTTGTTTGTCATCGAAGCCATGAAGATGGAAACCACCATTTCTGCGCCCCGCAACGGTACGGTAAAGAAAGTACATTTAGACGGTGGAGCAATGGTCGAGCAGGATGACCTGGTGGTAGAGCTTGAGTAGGTTTTGCGATGATTTTTACTCACTCAGAATATTGTAAAGATCAATATTCAGGTAGTAATGGTGGCCATGAACAGTTCTTTTGTCAAGTACGCCTAATTCGGTGAGCTGATTTAAATAATTGCGGGCAGTATTTTCTGCGTAGATATTCTGGCTGGTAAAGTGTTTTACAGTAGAGTAGGGCTGAGTAAAAAGCATCTCTACCATGCGTTCCGGACGTTGAATAGACGTTTGCTGGTGGATCGCCTGATAAATGGCGTCTTTCGTTTGTAGAATATCATTAATTTTCTGATAGGTTAAATTGGCAGTGGATCGCACTGCCTCAAGCATATACAGAATCCACGGCTGCCAGTCGCCTCGTTGCGAGACTCCGCTGAGTCGGTAATAGTATTCGTCCTTATGGTCAATAATGTAGCGGCTCAGAAATAGAATGGGTAAGTCCAGGAGCCCTTTTTTGGTCAGATAATGAATATTGAAAATCCGCCCGGAACGCCCGTTTCCGTCGCGAAAAGGGTGTATAGCTTCGTACTGGTAATGCCCGATCGCCATTTTCAGGATGGGGTCTATGGCATAGCGTTCGTCATCATTCATAAACTCGAGCAGGTTTTCCAGTTTTTGTTCCAAGATGCCGGCGCCCCGGGGGGGAGTGTAGATTACCTGCCCGGCCGTAGGACCACTGCCCCCCTGCCGAATTACGATGTGGGTAAATGCCGGACGGAAGCCATCTTTGGCTTCTTTAATTTCCCGATACATCTGGATGAAGTATTCCAGGTCGAAAACGGCTTTCTGCTCCATGGTTTGAAAACCTTTCCACAGCGCTTCCCGGTAGCGTAATACTTCTTTAGGGGCACCGTACGTTTCCTGTAGATCATTCTGGCTAAAAGCCTGGTATAACTCATCATCGGTGGTGAAGATGTTCTCAATCTGGCTGGATGCCTTTGCTTCCTGCAAACTGATGGTATTGATGAGCAGCTTCTGATCGGGAATGGCTGCACTGCGACCGTGCAGGCGAGCCAGGGCTGATTTAGCTTCCCCCAGTTGTTCCATCACTTCAAGATTACGGTAGTATTCGGGGGCAATGGGTAAAGAGGGAAGGGTATTCCAGGGCTTGGTGCGATCGGGGTTAATCCAGGGCTTATCAGACATTAATTTAATCGTTTTTTAATGTCTATTACGAAACAGGCCTCAATAAGGTTGGTTTGATTTTATCAAACATTAATATATCCACTTTTTAATGTTTATGACATATTCAGACATTAAGTTGAGGCTCAATGCTGATTAAACATTAAAAATCATAAATAAAGAGGTTTGTTGCTTTTGCAGAATGGTGCAAGAAAAAGAGAGTAGCGAGTAATTTACCGCCGGCAATGGCCAATCACCAGTCGGATTTCATCATAGGTAATATGGTTATCCAGGGCATCTTTGAGGGGTTTTAGCGAGGTGTCGCCGTGAATATAGATGGCATCTTCAATCTTGCTAACGGTTACAGGATCTACCAGCTCAGTAACGTCCAGTGCTCCGCTTTGTACATAATAACTCAGGTGACTGCAAATGGTAGACGTTTGTAATCCCCGCATTCGGGCGATTTCTTCTACCGACTTGCCCTGACGATAATAGTCGTAGGTTGCCTGTTTGGTATCCGTCTTCTTGTCTGCCGCCCGTTTCTTCCGCGACTTACGCCGCAGCTTTGACATGCGGGATTCCAGGTCATTCTCAATACAATACTGGTTGATTTCTTCCAGAAAGGCTTCTCCGTACTTATTAATTTTTACCTCTCCAAAACCACTGATCCGGGATAGGTCTTCCGCTTGGGTAGGCAGGTACGTGGCTAACTCCTGTAGGGTAGCATCTGAAAAAATGACATAGGCCGGTACGTTTTCCTGCTGGGCGAGTTGTCGGCGGAGCGTTTTAAGCTGGCTGATCAGGGCATCTTCAATGGGTTCATCCGTAGTTTGAGTGGTGGCTTCCTGCGTCTCAACGGCTTCTACCATCATCACTTTTTCCTCTCCTTTCAATACCGACCAGCTTTTTTCGGTGAGTTGCAGGATGGGGAATTTTCCGTCGGATTTTTGCAGGTATTCCAGTTGCAGCAGGTCATTAAAATAACGATGCCAGTCTTTTTTGCTGATATCGGCCCCAGCTCCGTAGGTTTTTAACTGCTTGTGCTGATCCCATATTTTTTCAGACTGGGAACCCCGCAGAAAATCGATGACATAGCTTACTCCAAATCGCTCTTCCAGGCGCGCGACCGCGGACAGAGCCTTCTGGGCCAGTACAGTACCGTCAAAGGTTTTGTATTCATTCAGGCAGACATCGCAGTTACCGCAGTAGTCGGGAGCTTCTTCCCCGAAATAATTGAGCAGAAACTTACGGCGGCAAGTGCGTAAATCGCTGAAGGTCGCCATTTGCTGGAGCTTCTCCTGCAGGATGCGGCTCTGGGCTTCGTTGCCTTCTACTTCCACGAAACCTTTCAGTTTGATGACATCGGCGTAGCTGTAAAAAAGCAGTGCTTCGCTTTTCAGACCGTCCCGTCCGGCCCGTCCGGTTTCCTGGTAGTAACCTTCAATATTTTTAGGTAGATCCATATGCACGACAAAGCGTACGTTGGATTTGTTGATGCCCATGCCGAAGGCTACCGTTGCGACAATAATAGGAACCTCATCCCGCAAGAATTCTTCCTGATTTTGTTCTTTCATTGTCCGTTCCAGCTTGGCATGGTAAGGTTTGGCCTGAAAACCTTCCTGGGTAAGGCGTTCGGCCAGACTTTCCGCCGAGGCTCGGGAGAGCACATAGATGATTCCCGACTGATCGCGGCGTTCGGAGAGAAAATCAATTAACTGATCATAGCTGTGCCGCTTGGGCGCGACCCGGTAGTGGATATTTTCCCGGTTAAAACTGGAAATGAATACTTTCGGCTGGCGAAGCTGAAGCTTATCCAGAATATCTTTTTGGGTAATCGGGTCAGCGGTAGCAGTCAGGGCCACGGTGGGCACGTTGTCCAGGGCTACTCTAACCTCGGCCAGCATGCGGTACTCCGGGCGAAAGTCGTGACCCCACTGAGAGATACAGTGCGCTTCGTCGATGGCCAGTAAGGAAGTATTGATGCTTTTCAGAAATTCAACGAAACGGCTTTCGCTCCCGACCAGCCTTTCAGGAGCCAGGTACAGCAGTTTAAGCTCCCCGTTCTTCAATTGCCGAAATACATGCGTCTGCTCATCGGAACTTAAGGAAGAGTTCAGGTAGGCGGCCGCAATCCCGTTCACCCGCAACGCATCCACCTGGTCCTTCATCAGTGAGATGAGAGGAGACACCACCACCGTCACGCCTTCTAAGAGCAATGCCGGAATCTGATAGCAGAGCGACTTGCCGCCGCCTGTTGGCATCAGTACCAGCGAGTCCTGTCCGGCCAGAATGGTTTTTATGATCTGATCCTGGTTTTTACGGTAGGCAGTGTAGCCAAAATGGGTTTCTAGTGTTTGTATAAGTTTTGCCGAAGATACCTGTTGCTGCATAGTCACACATTCAGAATCTCGAAGATAATGATAAGGGCTGAGGATTTGAAAGGGTAAGAGAGGAATTAGCGAAGGAAAGCATAAAAGGGTTGGCTGATGCTTAGTAGGAGAGAATGAGCGGGAATCAATCGTTTGAGATCAGCCGAGTAAAGTGATTTCATTCATCTTCAGGGAGTTGAGGAAACGGAGGAAGAACTGGTAGCCGCAGACCAGATGGAGCGCAACGGCCAGATATCCAGCGATTGCAGGGTGACACGCCCGCCCCGGGCATATATTTCCACTTCGTCCTTTTGCGGGTTAGGGAAAATGCGGTTGCTCATGGTGACGTAACCATCGTTGCCAAACACCTCTACAGAGGAGTGATCAACAAAAATGTGCATTTTCACGGTACCGCTGTCGGCGGGCATTAGTCCGATGGTGCGGGAAGCGAAGCTATCATTAAAGGAAGTATCTCCTGATTGGGTGCGGTCCACAAAAAGAGATTGGGAGGCTACATCGTAACCGATCACGGTTTCCTGTCCTTCTCCTTTAAATACTTTTACGCCAAACTCGGCGGCCAACTGTTCGGCCTCAGTCGGGGTTTCAATGGCTTCGTAAGCAAACTCGGCAATAATCTCCAGCTGTGTTCCCTGAATATTTTCAACCGAAAGAAAATCGTCGCCTTCGCGTAGTTGCACATTTTCGTGGTGGGCGGGTGTTTGTCGTAATTGTTCCAGCGCCGGAACGGGTTGCATGGCCAAGCGTATTCCTTCCGGGTACTGTCGCAATTGTAGCGAACTTACAATGGTCTGGGCGCTTCGCCAGGTGGAGGTGGGAATATCTCCGGCGTATTTCCAGTTATTAAACCAGCCAATGATCAGGCGCTGGTTTTGGGGGGCGTTGTTCCAGGTAACGGCGGCATAGTTATCCTGTCCTTCGTCTAAAGTAAGCACCAGGTCTTTTGTGTTGTTATTGGTAAAAGTGGTGCCGTTAAAATCTCCCACAAAGTACTGCATATCCGATCCTTCATCGCTGTTGTAAGAAACAATAAGCACCCACTTTTCTTCATCCGTACCGGAAACGGGTAGTGGAAATAAGTCCGGACATTCCCAGATGCCATCTACAAAACCTTGGGGTCCAAATTCGCTGAGCAAATCCCACTGCAACAGGTTGGATGATGCGTAGAAGCGTACTTTGTGTTCGGTAGGAAGGGCCACGGTCATGATCCACTGCTGGGAAGGTTCGTGCCAGGCTACTTTAGGGTCTCGAAAATCCTTCATGCTTTCGTCCAGTACCGGATTTTCGGCGTATTGCTGCCAGGTGCGTCCGCGGTCGTTGCTGTAGGCAATGGACTGAGACTGATTAGTGTCGGTATGGGCCGTATAGATGGCTACCAGGCAGGATTCGCCTTCGCAAAGCCCGCTACTATTGTGTTGGTCCACCACCGCACTACCCGAAAAAATCATGGTATCGCCCACCATGGGAATGGCCAGTGGCAGATGCTCCCAGTGCGCCAGATCACGGCTGACGGCGTGGCCCCAGCTCATATTACCCCATTTGGTGCCGTCAGGGTTATATTGAAAAAAGAGGTGGTATTCGTCCTCAAAGTACACCAGGCCGTTGGGGTCGTTCATCCAGTTTTTTTCGGGGGTAAAATGGTAAGCGAGGCGGTATTTTTCCTGATAATAACTGCTGTCTTCGGTAGCAATGAGACCAGCGGAGGAGGTTTCGGCAGGTTGGGTACAGGAAGCAGCCAGTAGCGGCATCAAGAATAGTAAAAATCCGTTTCGCATACGTAGTTTGAATGAGTACAAAACACTGAGGCATGAATGACCGCAAAGATAGCAGGATTCCCATTCTTTTCGTGAAAATGCACAAATGCCGGTGTTTGGAAAGGCGCAGGTTCGGTTTGAATGAATAAATTAGGAAATAAAGCTGTATTTTTGCCGCCCAAAGGCGAAGGAAGCAACTGCTTAGAAAACAAAATCCTTCGCTGTGCTTTGTATAAGAAAAACCCATGGAGCTACCTTACCTGACGGATGACCGTATTCAGCAATTTATTCAGTTGGCTTTGGCCGAAGATATTGGCGAGGGAGATCATTCTACCCTGGCTGCCGTACCTTCGGATCTGCAAAGGCGGGCCCGCTTGCTGGTAAAAGGAGAGGGTATCCTGGCCGGAGTTGCGCTGGCCCAGCGTATTTTTCACACCCTGGACCGCCAACTGACCATAGACGTATCGCTCAACGATGGGGCCTCCGTGCAGCCGGGAGATATAGCCTTTCTGATTTCAGGGAAAGCTCAGTCTATCCTTTCTGCCGAACGGCTGGTGCTCAATTGTATGCAGCGGATGAGCGGTATTGCTACCTACACCCACCGACTACAATCTATGATTAACCACACCCGGGCGAAATTGCTGGATACCCGCAAAACAACGCCCAACTTCCGGCTGCCGGAAAAGTGGGCAGTGGCAATTGGTGGTGGGCAAAACCACCGTTATGCACTGTACGATATGGTGATGCTGAAAGACAACCATGTGGATTATGCGGGGGGGATTCGTGAAGCGGTGGAGAGCACCCATCGCTATCTGAAGGAAAAGCAACTAACGCTACCCGTTGAAGTGGAAACCCGCAATTTAGATGAGGTACGGCAGGCTTTGTCCGTCGGGGGTATCGATGTGATTATGCTGGATAATATGTCGCCTGCCCTGATGCGGGAAGCCGTGGGAATGATCGAAAATCAGTCCAAAACCGAAGCTTCGGGTAATATTACGGAAGAAACCATTGTGGCCGTAGCCGAATGCGGGGTAGACTATATTTCGGTGGGCGCGCTCACCCACTCAGTAACCAGCCTGGACATGAGCCTGAAAGCGATCTAGTGGCCTGAGGCAGGCGCTGTGGGAGTTCAATGGTCGTCATTTTTCCAAGCCAAACCTCTGAAACCCGATTCCGGTGAAATGGTAAGTTTGGCCGGAAAGTTTTATACTTGCATCCGAATTTTTGAATCAATACCTATATGATTGTTAAAACTAAAAAATACCAACTTTCTACGGGCACCTACATTAAGTTGGCTATGTTCAATATTCTTCGCCAGCAGTGGTGGGTATTTCTGATTACCATCGCGCTGATGGGTGGAGCCTTTTTTATCTGGTCAATCTGGTGGATTATCGGCCCACTGATTGCCCTGACACTGTATCTGCTGTTCTGGCTGATCCAGTTTGCGGGAGTGACCCAGCTGGAGCAAAATAAGATTCTGTTTGAGCGATTGACCTACGAAATCAACAGCCAACAGGTGATGATTAAAGTAAATCCCCGCCAGGGAATGCCCCTGAAGTGGGATATGATCAAGAATGCCCGTATCGGCAAAGATTATTTTCTGCTCATTGTTTCCAAAGCCCAACTAGTTCATCTTCCATTTCGGATTTTCAACACGGAAAATGAGAAAAAATTTGTAGAAACCATTCTGAGGCGGAAAGGATACATCAAGTCCTAGACATCCCGCAACGATTTCTTACAGTAGGTCTGAAAGCTCTTCTGTGGTGAAATGGTATATTTCTGAAAGTGCGTTTACGAAAGCGAGTTATTTGTGTTGGAAGCTGCGAACGAAAGTGATGTAAATACGTTGAACATCCGAACGTTACAACTTTTATGCACAATACCATGCTTTTTTTAGCTGACCTGACCTCTTCCGCAGGTGCCGGTAGTTCAACTACCGTTTCTCCCATGATCTGGCTGGGGTTTATTGGCCTTCTGATTGTGCTTTTGCTGGTAGACCTGAAACTGGTCATGCGGAAGCCCCATCAGATCAATACCCGGGAGGCCACCATCTATAGTATTGCCTGGATTACCTTGGGAGTTTTATTTACCGGAGTGATCTGGATCTGGCAGGGCGGAGAGGCTGCTTCCCAATACATTACCGGATATCTGATTGAGAAAAGTCTGTCGATTGATAACGTGTTTCTATGGGCCATGCTGTTTTCCTATTTTGCGGTTCCCCCCAAGTACCAGCATCGCGTGTTATTCTGGGGGATTTTCGGGGCTTTATTGCTGCGAGCGGCCTTCATTTTTGGCGGAATTGCCCTGCTGGAATCTATTCACTGGATTGTGTATGTGTTTGGTGCGATTTTGCTGTTTACGGCCTATCGCTTTTATACACATCAGGAGGAGGAAACCAGTACGGCTGACAATGCGCTGCTACGCTGGGTGCGAAAGATCATTCCCCAGACCGAGGATTACCGGGGTGAGCATTTTTTTGTACGAGAGCAGGGAAAACTACTGGCTACTCCGCTATTCATCGTGCTGATCACCATTGAGCTGTCCGATATTTTATTTGCAGTAGATTCGGTACCGGCTATTCTGGCGGTTACCCAAAATCAATTCCTGGTTTTCAGTTCCAATGCTTTCGCCATTTTAGGGCTACGGGCCTTATATTTCTTACTGGCCGATATGCAGGGGCGTTTCCCTTACCTTAATCGTGGGCTGGCCGTAATTCTGGGGTTTGTGGGGATTAAATTTATCATCAGCGGCTGGTACGAGATACCTACCTGGGCATCCCTGGCATTCATTGCCGTAGTTATGACCGGCACCATTTTACTCTCGTTGCGGGCCACTCGAAAGGAAAACAAGCATCTGGCTTAAGATCAGCAGGATGTTCAAGTGTATTGGGAACGGTATGTAAAAAGAGGTAGATGGGTTTTTCCATCGTACCTCAATCACATAAATACCATGAATACTTCCAACTGGATAAATTAGCGAGTAGCCTGATAGAAAAGTGTGTTGCTTTTTTCGGGCGGTAACAGTGTCTGAGCCATGCGCTGGATATCGTCGGTCGTGACGGCCTGTATCTTACGGGATTCCTCGTTGACGAAGTTAGGATCGCCCAGAAGCGTGGAATACGCCAGGTTCATGGCCCGGTTCAGCAACTCCATTTCAGAAAACACCAGGGTAGATTCTGCCTGATTTTGCACTTTGCGAAGCTCTTCCCCATGGACAGGGTTCTGCTGTATTTCCTGAATTACTGTATTCACGGCCTGATCGGCTTCTTCCAGAGAGACGCCTTCGTTCAGTTTCCCATGTATGATGAGTAACCCCGGATCGATAGCACCACTCAGGTACGCATTGATGGAACTGAATAGCGGAGTTTCTTTCACCAGCCGGGTGAATAAACGAGACGAACGGCTACGGCCCAGTATATCGCTCAATAAATCTGCCGCATGATAATCAGCATCCAAACGGTCGGGAATATGATACGCTTTGTATAATGCGTGAGCGGGTACATTCGCCTTTACCCATTTTTCTCGTTTTTCGGTCTGGACAGGTTCCTGGGGCAGATCCCGATGGTAGGGATCACCCGAGGGTATATCACCGAACCATTTTTCGGTCAGCCGTCGTACTTCAGCGACTTCGACCTGCCCTGCCACCACCAGAATGGCGTTGTTTGGGCGGTAAAATTTATAAAAGAAAGACTTTACATCCTCCAGGGTGGCATCCTCAATGTGAGAGATATCGCGGCCAATGGTCGGCCAGCGGTAGGGGTGCGCCTGGTACGCCAGTGCTTTAAGCTGTATCATGGCATCGCCGTAGGGCTGGTTGAGGTAGTTTTGCTTGTATTCTTCAATCACCACCTTGCGTTGTACTTCCAGTACTTTAGGATCAAACGACAGACTCAGCATCCGGTCAGATTCCAGCCAGAGGGCTGTTTCCAGGTTGGCGGCCGGTAGGGTAATGTAATAATTGGTGATATCCGGATTGGTGAAGGCATTGTTCTCACCACCTACTTTTTGGAGGGGCTCATCGAACATCGGAATATGCTGAGAGCCGCCGAACATCAGGTGTTCAAATAAATGGGCAAACCCGGTTTTATGCTCTTCTTCATCCCGGGAGCCTACATTATACAACACATTGGTGGTTGCAATGGGCACCGAATGATCCGGATGTACCAGTACCTGCAAACCATTATCTAAAGTAAATTTTTCAAATTCTATCATAAGTGCTTATTTTCGCAGCGCGAAAGGATGTTAACCATCCTTTATCATTTTCGTTATCTATATTATGTCCCATAACGACGCTCTCATTAGTTAGTTTGTCGGAGAGCCATACTAAAGTCTACTGAAGCTATTATTATTATATTAGCGGATACGTCCATGCTATTAGTTTTTTTTCTGATTAGCATTATTGCTATTATTGCGGGTATTTCTACCCCGGACGAATTATGCCGAAGACCAAGAACCAACCGAACAGTAGTCAGTTTCGAGAGCTAATTTACCAGTTTTTTGACCTTGTCAAAGAAGAGCGTAACTTCATTTTGCTGATTGGGATACTGTTTTTTATTGCCGGAGTAGTATATCCTTATCCATCGGTTGCGATGTGGTTCGGATTTTTAATAGCGGCCTACTCAGCAGTGTCCAATGACAGTATTCAAACTTTAGGAACCTTTATTGCCTCCAATGCAGATCGCCGCTGGTATGTGCTGTGGCTGTACATTGGCGGTATTTTCTTAGCCACTGTGACGGTTGGCTGGTTTCTGTATGATGGTGGAGTATCTTTCGGAAGGTTACGTACCACGGAGGAAGACGGATCGCTCTCATTTCCACAGCCGGAGAATTTTGTGTTTCTGCAAATTGCTGCTCCTATTTTCCTGTTGATCCTCACCCGCTTGCGGATGCCGGTTTCTACTACCTTCTTGCTGCTCAGCAGTTTTGCGGTGGGTCCGGGCGCGGTAGGTTCCGTGGTTTCCAAAAGTATTTCAGCGTATCTGCTGGCTTTCGGACTGGGACTGGTGGTTTGGCTGATCGTTTCGAATCTTACCCGACGCTACTTTGTAGGAAAGCCACATATCGGGTGGGCAGTAGCCCAGTGGATTACCAGTGGCACATTATGGTCGGTTTGGCTTATGCAGGATGCTGCCAACATTGCTATTTATTTACCCAGGGCGCTTAGTATAAGTCAGTTCCTGGGTTTTGCATCTATAGTTTTCCTTGGGTTGGGCTTGATTTTCTATTTAAAAGGCGATAAGATTCAACAGATTGTCAATGAAAAAAGCGAAGTCACTGATATTCGGGCGGCTACCCTCATTGACTTTGTATATGCCCTGATTCTCATTTATAAGCTCACCATCAGCACAATTCCCATGAGCACTACCTGGGTATTCATCGGCTTGCTGGGGGGGCGTGAATTAGGTATTCGGCTGCGAGAGCAGGTTAACACCAAGGAGCGAAGGAAACGAATTAAGGGCGCTTTCCGAATGATCGGAAAAGATGTAGGACTGGCTACCATTGGTTTGATTGTGTCGGTCATACTGGCCATGGCCGTGAACGAAGAATTTCGGAGCCAGGTACTGCTGTTCTTCAGGGAGTAGCATATACCTCCCACAACGTTTTTTGCTGGGGCGATTGCATGCGTAACCGTCCTTCTTCCCAGATCATTTCTACAAAAGGAAAATCAGTCGGAAACTCGAAAGTATTGGGGGGAAGCGCTGCTTCTGCGAAGGAAGAGAAAAGCGCAACATCTGCCTGAGGGGGTAAAGCCCGGTTTGAAACCGAGGTATGCAACAGCGTGAAGATATCTGAAGGTGTTTTTTTCCAGAACCGTTTCCCAGGCATTCTTTTATCGGCTATCGTAATTAGCGCACTTTCCGAAGTCAGCGGGTAGGTATGGATAGGTTCGGAAGAGAGATTAAAAAGGTACTGAATATCAGCTGTAATGTTACCGGCGATTACGATAGGCACCATTTGCCCGTTTTTCGGGATGGAAGATTGCCAATCCTGAAACCACTGCCGCCAGCCTTCATCAGTCTGAAGCCGGGATAATCCGTCAATCAGCACGAAATCTACCGGACGGTGCGAGATTTGCTGGTAAATTTGCTTTCGAGGCAGAGTTGTTTCGATAGAATCCGGAGAGCACCAATAAGCTTTCCAGGGGTGAACCGCTCTTGTATTCGGGAAGGTGGTAAACCACATCCGGGGGCTGATGCCCTGGTCTTCAGCAATGACAAAGTAGTATCGGGTATCGGGTTGCAATCCTTCCAGCTGGCAAAAATAGTTTTCCATATCCTGGTGAAAGAAAGATGCCGTAAATGAAGCTTGAAAGGCATAAGCCGAGGTATCCTGTCCGTGGTCTATGGTATCATAATAAATGCGTTGGGTGTCCGGACAGCCTCCGATCAGTGCCCACCCAATGCGCATAGAAGTGGTCGGCATTTCGGTGAGTATCAGTCGGTAGTATTGGGTCGCTGCTGGGGCAGATGTAATAAATAAGCTAAATATACCGCTAAGTAATGCGAAGAATGCCAGGATTTTTCTCAAATAGGAATAGTATTTGCAGTAACAATTTCGTAACATTAAGTTAACAATTTGGTAACATTGACTTAACAATTACGTAATATTACTTTTAACAGTTAAATTTATTTAAATATGAAAACCCCTTACGAACATCGCGCCAAATACGGGTTTCATTATTTGTTTTTTGGAAAACCGTCTAAGCGCGCTCGAGCACTGTATTGGTGGATGCTAGGCTTCTTTTTGCTGGCAAACATTGCCTACATTCTGACGTTTTAATTGCCAGATTGAAGTTCTGTCAGTGTTAGCCAACTCATCAGACCCGGTCCAATTTCTAAGGCATGTTCATCAATGTCAAAGGTAGGGGTATGCACAGATGAAGTGATACCCCGGGCCTCATTGCCGGTACCGAGACGATAAAAACAGGCATCTACATGGTGGGTGTAGTATGCAAAATCTTCTGCGGCCATCCACAAATCCAGATCAACTACATTCTCTTCTCCTAAGTAATCAACTGCTGCTTGCTGTGCTCTTCGGGTAAGCTCTGGTTCGTTTTGCAGAAACGGGTATCCGACTTTAATATCCACATCGCAGGAGCCACCCATACTTTCGGCGAGTCCAATGGCGATCTGCTTAATTTTCTGGTGGGCCTGCTTCCGCCAAGCCTCGTTGAGTGTGCGAAAGGTTCCTTCCAGATGCACCTCATTGGGAATAACATTGGTAGCTCCCGGAGCAATTACTTTTCCAAAAGACAGTACCGAGGGAATCTTGGGATTTGCAAAACGGCTGACTACCTGCTGAAGCGTTACCAACAGTTGAGCGGTAATCATGACCGGGTCCACGTTCTTCTCCGGCATAGCGCCATGCCCACCTTTGCCCTTCACAGTCAGATAAATTTCGTCGGCACTGGCCATGTACATGCCCTGCCGAAAACCCACTTTCCCGGCTGGAAGATGGGGCAGTACGTGTTGGCCGAGCATGGAATGGGGTGCGGGGTTTTCTAACACTCCTTCCTTGATCATCAGGGAAGCTCCGCCCGGAAATCGTTCTTCGCCCGGTTGGAAAACCAGCTTCACGGTTCCTTCAAACTCCTCTTTAAGCTGGTGCAATATATAGGCCGTACCCAGCAGCGATGAGGTATGAACATCGTGGCCACAGGCATGCATTACCCCTTTGTTTTGAGATTTATAAGGCACATCGTTGGCTTCCTGAATGGGAAGCGCATCCATATCTGCTCGCAGGGCAATCACCCTGCTCGTGGGATTTTTTCCCTCAATGATGGCGACCACGCCCGTATCTGCCACCCTCTCCTGGGGTGATAAACCAAAAGACCGGAGGGTCTCGGCTACAAAAGTGGCCGTATCATACTCCTGAAATGAAAGTTCCGGATTCTGGTGCAAATGACGGCGATAACGCACGATCTGTTCGGCTTGCTCTTTCGCTAATGACTGTATTCGTTCGCGCAGCGACATATTCATGATGATGGGGAAATAAAAGGTGAAAAAATTAATCGACTGCCCGGAAAGTAATCGGTACGGGCAGCACATTTGGGAACACTGTTTTGAGGGCGATATAATCCTGCTGGGCCTCTAACCGACTGGCATACTCGCCCACGCGTACCCGGTAGACAGTATTAAATTGAATTTTAGGATCAGAGTCGGGCAGCGCCTCGTATACCTTCAGTTTGGCGTCGTTCGCCTGCTCTCGACTATCTCCGGTATACACCTGAAGCGTAAACCCCTGGTATTCGTTTTTTTCACGGTTGAGATCATCCCTGGCCTCAAAATATTCATTCATATCTTCTGTGGCCGCATTGGGAGTATTTAGCGTAGAGGCCACCGCCAGTTGGCGTTCGGAATTAGGCTGAATATCGGTGTCATCTGTATCATCGGAAGAAGCCTGGGCGATCGAGTCGGTATAGTGAATGCGGTACTGGCTGATGTCTTCTTCGTAATTCTCAGACCCCTGGGTGCTGATGGTGTTGGTCGGTGCACAATATTGAAATAACAAGGCAATACTGGCAAAAAAAAGAAAAGTGGTGGTAATGCGTTTCATAAGTTGTCGAAAATTCAGCACCAAAAGTAGGGCTTTCTATTGTTAAGTTCTATATCTAAACGATTAAAGGGTGGATTTGTGTTTTCTTTTTTGTCGCCGGATTTGCCGGGGAGCCCACCACATCCAACCTCCCGTGAGTGAGATCAATAGTAAGCCCAGCCCTAGGGTATTCATAGACCAGAGCTTAAATGTGTCGCTGATAATAGAGCCATCGTGTACCTTTTCAATCCAATCGGAGTGGCGGCGAGCGATAGAAAATACCTCGCCTGAGTAGCCATCCACCTGTACTTCCCAGTAGTTATCCATTAGCACTTTCACAATGCCCTTATCCGGGCGAACGTCCAGGCGATCGATTTGTGAGTCATCTTCGGGATGGGCCTGTTCAAAGGCCTGCTGGGCAATTTGGCTGATTTCGGGAATGCTCAGCCAGGGCCGGTCATCTGCCGAAGCGGATTGGGTGGGTGGCTGTAGTAGGTCCACATTTTTTTTCCAGGCCAGCAGCAAGCCAGTCAGGCTACTGAGTATTACAAATATGAGTAAACATATGCCGATCCAACTGTGCCATTGGCGGAAAAAACGCAGGCTGCGCACCATTTTTTGCATCATATCCCTTAGCTAACTTCTTCACAACGTAAAGACCACAAAAATAGCATAAAAGATTTACCCGTTCCAGCCATCCCGATCTAAACTTCGGTATTGAATGGCTTCGGCCAAATGTTCTATTTCTATGGTGGGAGAGGAGTTAAGATCGGCAATGGTACGGGATACTTTCAAAATACGGTCATAAGCACGGGATGACAGGCCGAGGCGTTCCATGGCAGTTTTCAGCAGCGTTTTGCCGGCTTGGGAAATTTTGCAAACTTCTTTTACCATGGGAGGAGGCATCATGGCATTGCAGTAAATGTCAGTATCAGCAAAGCGCTGGATTTGGTGCTGACGAGCCGCAATCACCCGCTCTCGAATGGCTGCGCTGCTTTCGGTTTTCCGCTCGGCTGTCATTTCGTCAAAGGGCACCGGATTCACTTCGGTATGGATATCAATCCGGTCGAGCAAGGGGCCGCTGATCTTGCTGAGGTAGCGTTGCACCGCAGCCGGCGAGTCCGGGTGCCCTTGCTGGGGATCATAGAAATCGCCAGAGGGACTGGGGTTCATGCTGGCAATGAGCATAAAGCTGGCTGGAAAAACCATGGTTCCTCTGGCACGGGAAATGGTGACTGCTCGCTCTTCCAGTGGTTGACGAAGCACTTCCAGTACGGTACGTTTGAATTCAGGTAGTTCATCCAGAAACAGTATGCCATTGTGGGCGAGCGAAATCTGGCCGGGTTGCGGGATATTGCCTCCACCCACCAGCGCAGCATCACTGATGGTATGGTGGGGAGCGCAGAACGGCCGCTGGGCGATCAGGGAGTTGTTGGCTCCCAGTTTCCCGGCCACCGAATGAATTTTGGTAGTTTCCAATGCTTCACGTAAGGTCAGGGGCGGTAGGATGGTCGGCACCCGGCGGGCGAGCATGGTTTTACCAGAGCCGGGAGGGCCCACCATGATGACGTTGTGGCCTCCGGCGGCGGCCACTTCCAAAGCCCGTTTGATACTTTCATGCCCCTGCACGTCGGCGAAGTCTACCGCAAACTGATTAATCTCTTCAAAGAATACGTCACGGGTTTCATGCCACAGCGGTTCTATTGTTTGTTTGCCTTCCAGGAAGGCGAGTGTTTCCGTCAGCGTTTCTACGCCGATCACTTCCAGGTCATTGACGATAGCCGCTTCTTTGGCATTTTCTTTGGGCAAAATAAATCCTTTGAAGCCATGTTTTCGGGCTTCTACCGCAATGGGAAGCACTCCCCGGATGGGCCGTAAGATGCCGTCCAGTGATAACTCGCCCATCATCAGATAGCGGGAAAGTTGATCGGCCTGAATTTGGCCGGAAGCGGCCAGGATGCCCACCGCAATGGGCAGGTCATAAGCTGATCCTTCCTTGCGAATATCGGCCGGAGCCAGGTTTACTACTGTTTTAATCCGGGGCATAGAATAACCCGAATGTTTGATTGCAGCCTCTACGCGCTGTTCACTTTCTTTTACAGCACTGTCGGGCAACCCAACCATAAAAAATTTGGTACCCTGCCCCACACTGACCTCAATGGTGATCAGGTATGCATCTACCCCATACACCGCCCCTCCGAACGTTTTCGCTAGCATACTACAGAATTTTCATGTTCTCTACAGGCGAAAATCGGAAGAATTACCCGTTTATTCCAATCAGAAGTGCCGCGTTCTTACCGTATGTAGGAAATTGACGAAGAACGTTAGGAAAGCAAAGTGGTTGATTTTTAGCGATTGAGTACCATACTAATGATCTGAGATGATGTATCAGCAGGGCGTTGCTGCAGGCGTCTGACAAAACCGACTTTCTCGTAACATCGGATGGCAGCGGTATTCCATTCGTATACATTCAACTCAATTTCTTCTGCATCAAAAGTGTTCCAGCAAAGGTCAACGAGTGCCTGAATGATCTGCTCTCCTAATCCTTTTCCCCGATCGCCCGTCTCCCCAATCAGGATACGGCATAGTCGGGCGGTATTATTTTCTAACAGGGTAATCTCAGCATGACCAATGTTACGGGATTGATACATGACCGCAAATGCGTGCTGGTTGGGCTTTTCAATATAAGTGTGTAACTGTTTGTTTGTCAGTGGGTAGTGGAAAATTGGTCCGGCAAATTGTTGCAACATGGCCTCACTGTCTATCCAGGATTTCAGCCGTGCAAAATCGGCCGGAGAAAAAGTCCGCAGCGTGATCATGTTGTTTAAGAAAGTACGTAGACGGTGGGGTTATCCTACGGCTTGCTCGATGAGCAGGATGATAATATGAATAACCTTGATGTGGATTTCCTGAATACGATCAGCATAACCGAAGTGGGGTACGCAGATTTCTACATCGGCTTGTCCGGCCAGTTTGCCCCCATCTTTTCCGGTGAGGGTAACCACTTTCATCTCCTTGGATCGGGCCATTTTTATGGCTTCCAGAATGCTGGGAGAATTGCCGCTGGTGCTGATGGCAAGCAGCGCATCTCCGGGCTTTCCCAGGCCCTCAATAAAGCGGGAAAACACCTGTTCATAGCCGAAGTCGTTGCTGACGCAGGAGAGATGGCTGGGGTCAGAAATGGCAAGGGCCGGTAAGGCTGCCCGGTTATCGCGATAGCGCCCGCTGAGTTCTTCGGCAAAGTGCATGGCATCACAATGCGAACCGCCGTTGCCGCAACTCATAATTTTGCCACCCTGCCGGATCGTTTGGGCAAATAACATAGCCGCTCGCTCAATAGCATCCATCTGTTCTTTATCTTGCCAGAAGGAATTTAATACTTGAGCAGCTTCCTGGAATTCTCGCTGAATAATGTCTCTCACAATGGCGTTGATTGATCCGGGTCAGTGTCTTTTCTGGGGGTAGTTTCTTTTTTGGTGATAGACGACTCAAATGATTTGATTTCCCGGTCCAATTCCTCTTCGCGCCGTTTCATATCAAACACCTGGGCTTTTACTTCATTCTTTTCTGCTTCCAGCTTACTAATCCGCTTGTGATGGGACCGACGGTCATACAATGCAAAGGCAAATACCACCAGAAAGGCAAGGAAACCGAAGAGTGTGATGGCGCGTACCAGAGAGACTCCATTCACCAGATTATCGGCCAGGGCATCCGTAAGATTCAAGGCGACAGCTACCGTAGCAATGTGGTAAAATAATAGTAGTAGGTAAATAAACAGACGAGCAGGTTTCATGGGTTTGCGCAGTTATATTGTGGTAAATATATAAGTTCTTACCTATTTAACGAGTGCACTACGGTACTTTGTTTAGGATTAAACGGCTTGCATCTCCGTGAGTTTGCGATAGAGCCCGCCTTCCTCTACCAGTTCGTGGTGGGTGCCTCGTTCCACAATCTTTCCCTGTTGTACTACCACGATTTCATCCGCGTGCTGGATCGTACTCAGCCGATGGGCAATCACCAGGGAGGTGCGGTTTTGCATCAAGTGGGTCAGGGCATCCTGTACCAGCCGTTCGGATTCTGAATCTAGGGCAGAAGTGGCTTCGTCCAGTATCAGGATAGCCGGGTTTTTCAAAACGGCCCGGGCAATACTCAGGCGTTGCCGTTGCCCGCCCGAGAGTTTGGAACCTCGTTCACCTACCACAGTTTGGTACTGCTGAGGAGTTTCCATGATAAAATCATGGGCATTGGCAATCGTAGCGGCCTGGATTACTTCTTCTTCGGTAGCGTCTGGCTTTCCGAAGGTGATGTTGTTATAAATGGTATCATTAAACAGAATAGACTCCTGCGTTACGATGCCCATGTGCTGACGTAGCGCGGTAAGCTGGTACTCATCCAAAGGCACATCATCCAGATAAATGGTTCCCTGGGTAGGGTCGTAAAAACGGGGAAGTAAGTCGGCCAGCGTGGATTTTCCCCCGCCGGATGGGCCTACCAGGGCTATTGTTTGTCCTTTAGGAATGGTTAAGTTAATATCTTTTAATACATGCTCATTTTCGTAGGCAAAGGAAATATTTTCAAAGCGAACCTCCTTGTCAAAGGATGGAAGGGAACGGGCATTAGGTTTTTCAGTGATCTGGGGTTTGGTGTCAATAACCCGGAAGATACGTTCACCCGAGGCTAATCCCCGCTGGATACTGCTTAACGCATTCGTAATGGAGCGGGCCGGGTTCAACATCTGCGAAAAGATGATGATATAGGTGATAAACTCGCTGGCGCTTAAAGAGGATTCATTGTTTAGCACCAAATTACCCCCGTAGAACAAAATTAAGGCTACTACGCTTACTCCCAGGAACTCAGTTAGCGGAGAAGCCAGCTCCTGTTTTCGGGCCATAGAAACGTTAGTGCGAGCATAATGCAGGACTTCCTTCTCAAAAGAACGTTGCACCAGATGGCGGGCATTGAAAGCCTTTACGATCCGCATGCCCGACAACACTTCGTCCAGCATACCCACGATACGTCCCAGCGATTCCTGACTCTCAGTAGCTTTCTTCTTTAGGCGTTTGTTAATCTGAGAGATAATTAATCCCGATAATACCAGCACAAATAATACAAACAACGTGAGCTGAGGTGACATCACCAATAGTACCGCAAAATACCCGATAATCGTGGCCGGGTCGCGAAAGGCTACTTTAAGAGTGTTCACGACTGAGTTTTCTACCTCCTGCACATCGTTAGTCATGCGCGATATGATATCGCCTTTGCGTTCATTGGTAAAATACCCTAAATGAAGATTGGATACCTGATCAAAAACGCGCATTCGCAGTTTATGAATGACACTGGCCCGGATTTTAGCCAATGTCAGGTTTGATACATAGCGGAACAGATCAGACAAAAATACGGAGCATACAATCACTCCGCAAACGAAGCCCAATGCGCCTATGCGCCCCCTGGCCTCAATGATCTGCATGAAATAGTAATTGAATGTACCCAACACATACTCGACCGATAGCGAAAACTCGGGCGCTTTGCTCATTTCCTGAAGTGTACCATCATCCACCTGGTTGAATAGCACTTCAAACAGGGGAATGAGTAAAGTCAGGTTAAGCAGTCCGAACAGGATCGCCAGGGAAGCATAAACGAGATACTGAGGAACGTATCTTCGGTACGGTTTGGCAAACGAAAGAATGCGTAAGTAAGTCTTCATATACCCAGATCAGCCTCAAAAACAACAAATGGTGGACAATGACAAAGTGAACGCAAATGCGCCAGGCAGGTTGCCAGTGTAATGATTTTGCTACAAAACTGGAGCAAAGCTAGCATGTTTTTCAGTAATTCGGTAAAATTACGGCCTAATCTAATCATCCCTGCCAGATAAGGACGGATGTGGGCATTAGGAATAACAGTGTTGGAGCATTGGCAATGAATCTAAGAGATGTCTTTTTATGCCAGAATATACATTGTTACTCATTTGATATTCAGTAACTTTACAAGCTGAAATTTTCTTAGACAAACGAATTAATTAAAATACTATGTTTGACGCAAACGGAACAGAAGGTTTAGAACTATTTACCTGGATTGTTGGTGGATTAGTGGGTTTTATTGTGGCACTGACGGTTACCCATTTTCTATCCTTGCAGAAGGAGGATGAAGAAGCAGAAGAGGAAGTACATCACGATAATGAGAAAACAGTTGTATAGCCATGGATAAGCTGTTCAAAGTGATTTTTTCTGGTCCGGCGACTATCTTATTGACGTTGCTGTTGCTGTTCACTGTTGGGCTGATCATCTTTACTGATATTTTTGCTTTCGTTTAAGGGGCGATCCAGTATTTTTTCCACTGATCATCTTTCCATTCGAACCGCGCTCGCAGGTGTCCGGTTTTTTGTAGTTTCAGAAAATCAAGTTCCTGTACTTCGCTCACGATCAGTACGAAGTTTTTAAACCCCGCTTCAGTATTTTCTTCTGTAGGTTCTTTCTGAAAATCTTCGGGGAGGTTTGGTGTGTAGTGCTCGGCATAAGTCCCCGGCGGAATTGGTCCCACATAATCTCCGCGAGCAGCAAGTGGGATTTCCTGCCACACTTTGCGCGCGGTTTCATTCTGATGATGCCATCGGACCTGTGTTTTGGCCCGAATCTGTTCCTTACTGCCGTGATCATAAAACAGCCAATGGGCATTCGCCTGCTGTTCCAGATCATGCATTTTCTGAGTACGATCATCGGAATAACAATGCAACTGGCGGGTGGCTGGATCGGCTTTCCGAAGGACTAGGGTTCGCTGCTGAATGCCCTGCGGCCCGTAAGTTGCAAAAGCAGGAAAATGATAGGGGTGCTTAGTATCAGCCCCACCACGGACTAGTATTCCCCATACATGATCCATAATATCGGTAAGACTTGAAGTAGATGAAATCATAGCAGAGATCTCGATATTTTATTCTGGCACAGAAGGGATATTGGTTTTATCAGCGGGGTAGTGAAAAGACTTGCTGATAGTTGTTTAGTCCTGATTTCATACCCATGATTTTCTAACAACTGCTTCCGCGAATTGTTAGCCTTTTATTCGGTTCGGCAGCCGAACGGGCTGATGATTACACTAAATTAACTGCCATGCTCATTGTGATTTTAGGACTCACTGGTACTGGTAAGACATATTTTGCGAAGCGGTTGGCTAAAGCACTCGCCTGGCCCCATAACAATACGGATCAGGCACGCGCCCGACTGGGCCTGCGAGAGAATTACAGCTCCGAGGCGAAACAGCAAGTCTACGAAGAATTGTTTGCCTGGACATTGAATGAGCTCAGCCAAACTTCGGGAGTGGTGATTGATGCTACCTTCAGCCAACAGCGCTATCGCGATCAACTCGTCGAACAGGTGGCAGAAAAGGGTTATCCCATCTACTTTATTGAAATGACCGCGGAAGACGATACCATTCGTGAGCGGGTGAGTCAGGACCGGGAAGACAGTGAAGCCGATATGGCCGTCTACCTAAAGATGAAAAAAACGTATGACCCGGTGAAGGAACCATTCCTTACCTTCAATTCTACGTACCAGTCAATAGAAGAAATGATTGACCAAACCCGCACTGCCCTATCGATATGAAACCTGAAGAAGCCAGACAACTGAAGCAAAGCTATCCCGAAGCTGATTGGCACGAGACCCACATTTCTTATGTGCTCATGACTGACGAATGGGCCTATAAAATGATGAAAAGCGTGAAACTTGATTTTCTGGATTTTTCCACGCAGGAGCAGCGCAAGTACAATTGTGAAGAAGAATTACGGCTCAACCGGCGGTTAGCTCCGGATGTGTATCGGGCGGTGGTACCGGTTTCCAGAAAAGATAATAAGGTCGTGTTAGAAAGTGAGGAGGGTGATGTATTAGACCATGCGGTGAAGATGAAACGGCTTGATGAACAGCGTTTGATGTCAATACTACTTGAAAAGCAGCAGGTGACGGACCGGCACATCAAACAACTGGCCGAAGTAGTGGCTGAATTTCACGATCAGGCTGCGGTAGTGCATCAGCAGACTTCTCCCTCAGCATTCGCCGATAACTTTAACGAACTGGCTGAGCAAGCGAACTGGGTAAAAGAACACATAGGGACTGACTATGCAGATATTATTGCAAAAGCAGTTTCGCTATCTGACCAGTTTCTACAAGAAAACAGTGGTTTGTTGCAGCAACGGCAGGAAGCCGGACTGGTGCGGGATGTGCATGGCGATTTACACTCTCACAATATTTTTCTGTATGATGAACCGATTATTTTTGATGGTATTTCATTTAATGATGCCTTGCGGCAGATAGATTTGCTCAATGAGATTGCCTTTCTGTGTATGGATTTAGAAGCCAGGAAAGAGCTTGCATTGAGTCGTTTATTTTATGACCATTATATGTTACAAATGCATGAGCGAAGCATAGAACAGGTGGAGCATAAGGCGCTTTTTACCTACTTCAAACTATACCGGGCCAATGTGCGGGTAAAAGTGTCGGTGATTGACGCTCAGGAAAAAAAAGAAGAAACGCCAGATGTCTCTGAAATAAAACCATATTTGGAACTGATGCGAAAGTACATCAGCGAAATGAAATAAAGCCGCACAGTTTTCTGTCCTGAGCTAAGTACTCTGTTTTTGGGCTGGAATATTTCTGGAAAAGAAGCCTAAACCTCATCGGAGGTATGTTTTTTTGACTTTCAGTGATTGGGTTTGCGCGGAAAACAAAAAAAAGATGCTGCCATCTACAACGAGCTAGCAGCATCTTTATTCCTCGCAATAGTTGACGAAGGATCGTCAGATCAAACAAAGCATATAATGAAAGTATCAGAAAAAAAAGCTTAAAAAATGCTTCTAGCCGTGAAGTATGCCCCAGTTAAAAAAATATGCTTTTGTTGTTTAGTAAAGATATTTCTTTCACTTAGGCTATCCAAGGTGCCTTCTCATTTTATGGAAAAAATGAAGAGAAGTAAGCATATACCTATCACAGAAATGACTAACAGGAGTAGTTAAGCTTACTCAGTGCTGACAAAAACAGGCTTGATTCCGATCAAATAACTACCATTTTTTACGCTGTATTCTATGGATCATTAAGTAATCGCTGGATTTTTCCGAAAGGTTTTTTGTTTAGGAGGCATCGGCTAGCTTTGCCGGTATTCGTATTTCTATAAGCTTTAGCTGTTTTGGCAAATCCCGACTCGAAACCATCATCCACTTCCAGTAAACGCTCTATCATTCTGGATTGCGCCCTGGACCTTTTTGCGGCCCGGGGGTACGATGCCATTGGGGTGCAGGAACTGGTGAACCAAGCGGGCATCACCAAGCCTACCTTGTACTATTACTTTGGCAGCAAACGAGGGCTGCTGGAAACATTGATTCAGGAGAAACTGGCACCTTTTATTGATCAGCTATCGCAGGCCACTGCCTACAGCGGTGACCTTCCTTTCACCTTACAACGCGTGGTTGAGGCATACTTTCAGTTTGCCCGACGTGAGCCCAAATTTTATCAGTTGTTTCTGTCTCTTTCGTATCCCGTTCCCAATAACGAGGCGAATCAAATGATGAAGCCCTGGATTACTACCCAATGGCAGCTACTGGAAACCTTATTTCAGCAGGCCGGGCAGGATCATGGGAACATGCGGGGCCGGCACCACCATTATGCCACAATTTTCCTGAGTATCCTCAATGGATATCTCTCTATGATCTTACAGCAGGGCGTTAAGGTGGATGACCATACGGTTTGGCAGGTAGTACAGCAATTTTCCCACGGAATTTACTCTTGATAGAACTCATTTTTTATTTTCATAGTTGTATACCGAACGGTAAGTATAATTATGAAATATACCACAAATGCATGGGCCAGCGATAGTGTTTTTTATCATATCTATCCTTTAGGCCTCACGGATGCTCCCCAACAGAATGACTTTAAAGCTGCCCCTGAACCTCGTTTGCAAAACCTGCATGCCTGGTTGCAGCACATGGCTCAAATAGGTTGTAACGCCTTATACCTGGGTCCGGTGTTCGAATCGGGCACGCACGGTTACGATACTATAGATTATTATCAGGTAGATCGACGTCTGGGCACGAACGAACAATTACAACAATTGCTAAAACAGGCACACTCGCTGGGTATCAGGGTTATTCTGGACGGGGTGTTTAACCACGTAGGGCGAAATTTCCGGGCTTTTACAGACCTGCAACAGCACGGGCAAAACTCTGCTTATAAAGATTGGTTTGCCGGTGTGGATTTCAATCACCGTAGCCCACAGGGCGATTCGTTCACTTATGAAAGTTGGGAAGGGCACTACGATCTGGTAAAACTGAACCTGCACCATCCGGATGTTCGCGCCCATTTGTTTGGTGCGGTACAAAAGTGGATTGAGGAGTTTGGTATCGACGGACTTCGGTTGGATGCCGCCGATGTAATGGATCTGGGTTTTTTGCGAGACCTGGCCACTTTCTGCCGCCAGCTTCGCCCGGACTTCTGGCTATTGGGAGAAGTAATTCATGGGGATTATAACCGCTGGGCCAATCCAGAGACATTGGATGCCACGACCAACTATGAAGCTTACAAAGGGCTATATTCCAGTCATAATGACGCCAACTATTTTGAAATTGCCCATTCTCTTAACCGTGAGTTTGGTGCAGGGGGAGTGTATGAAGGGTTACCTCTCTACGCTTTCGCCGACAATCATGATGTGGATCGGGTGGCCAGCCAGTTGCGCAATCCAGCCCATCTTTACCCGTTGTATGCATTATTACTCACCATGCCGGGGGTACCCTCCATTTACTACGGCAGTGAATGGGGCCAGCCAGGAGCTAAACAGCCGGGAGATGACCGCCCGCTTCGGCCCGCGCTGTGTCTGGAAGCGATGCATCATCAGGCACCCCATCCAAATCTAGCGAAAGCCATTCAGCAGTTTATCAGTATCCGCCACCAAAGGCACGCCCTACGCCACGGAAATTACCGGCAGTTACTGGTAGCTCAGGAGCAACTTGCTTTTTCCCGCACATCCGATCAGGACCTGGTGCTGGTTGTCGTTAATGCTGCCGATACTCCAGCCTGCTTGCGCGTGCCGCTGTCTCTGCCCAACGGGCATACATTGACTGATCTGTTAGAGTCTACGCATCAATTTACCGTACACAACGGCACTGTGCAGATAGAAGTACCGCCCTGCTGGGCCAGCATATTGGCCTAAATAAACGGACAATCATGAAAGCCGGTTTACTCAGTCTGAATCCATGGTTATTGAAAGCGTTTCCGGACCTGGTTAGAGGAGGGGGCTGTGCGCTACGTGCCTGTTTCACGCAGGTGGTTTGGTTGTGGGTTAGTCGGGGATCTGAAAATAGCGAGGCATAATTAAGCTATTGGCAGACCTGATTTGTTTTGTGCTAATGGCTTACACACTACTTAACCCTCTGAGTGGCATGCTTTTGAGCATCATGATCTTTTTCGAAATATCATTAAATAATATGTACTTTAGCTTAAGCTTTTAATACCTTTATAAATCCACCAGCATTTTTTTCATTGAATACACAAAAATTGTCGCTTTTTCCATCCAATGAATCTCTTCTCTGGGATCAGTTTCGCCAGGGAGATGAGCAGGCATACCTGACAATATATAATCAGTATGCTGATGTGCTGTTTCGCTATGGTATCAAGTTTACTTCCAATCGAGAGCAGGTACTGGATTGTATTCACGATTTGTTTGTGGAGCTGTGGGAGCGAAGAACGCATTTAGGCGCTACCAGTTCAATTAAATACTATTTATTCCGCTCCCTGCGTCGTAACATTGCCAAGCTGGATAACGATGACCGATTATCCTCCATACCAGAAGACTCATTATATGCCGAACCTCAAAATTTTGAATGGGTTGTAGAGGAAGCGCGGGCGGAGCAGCAACGGCAAATACGCGAAGCCGTTCAATCCTTACCTAAACGGCAAAAAGAGGTCATCTATCTCCGATTTTTTAACAACTTTACTTTTGAGGAAGCAGCCAGTATCATGGGCATTGATCTGCGTTCGGCATACAACCATACCTACAAGGGGTTGGCGGCACTTCGGAAAAAACTTTCTCGGCAGGACGTACTGACCCTCAGCTCTCTAAGCTTACTGGTACTCTATTTACTCGGATCAATGTTGTGATTGTATTAATAAAATTGGCTATTTACTGTTTATATGGCAATAATTTTTGCTAATTTCTATCAATAGTAAAAAATTACAAAATTTCTTATCTCCCCACGATGTAGTTTGCCAGATTTTCTGCTTTCCCCTTGTAAAGAACAGAATATCTGGTGCAACAACCTAAATTAACTTTAGAGAGCCTGCTAAGTAATGAAGAATTCATTGCCTGGGTTCGTTATCCTACTCCTCCCCAGGCGCAGTACTGGCAACAGTTTCTGCGGCAAAATCCCGAGTACGCTACTGTGGTGAGCCAGGCCCGCGATGTGGTGCTGGCCTTACAATCAGATGAAGACGCGTTAACCGCATTTGAAAAGCAGGCTGGGCAGCAGCGATTAAAGCAGCATTTGGCCAGTAGTTATGCCATGCAGGAAAGCCCTAAGCTGAAACATTCTATTACTCAGAAGCCCCGCCGCATGCAGCCTAAACACCAGTATTCTTACTGGTTGGCGGCATCTGCTGCTATTTTCCTGATCCTGATGGGTGGGCTGGTCTGGTTAAACGGGGATCAGGAAAAGGTGTTAAGAACCAGTTATGGGGAAACTGCTACGCTGGAGTTACCGGATGGCTCTACCGTAGTGCTCAACGCCAATTCTCAGATACGATACGCGGAGAATTGGCAGGACCGGGAAGTATGGCTGGAAGGAGAAGCATACTTCCATGTGCAGAAACATATTGACCCAGTCACTGCGGATTCTGCAAAATTCACGGTTCATACAGATAACCTTACGGTCATGGTGCTGGGCACCAAATTTAATGTGAATAGCAGGCAGGCACGGGTAGTGCTGGACGATGGAAAAGTACATGTACGTCAGAATGATGCTGATCCGGCGGAGATGGACCTTCGTCCGGGAGAAATGGTGGAGATTGACCGGAAAACGGCCCGGCTCATTAAACGTGAGGTAAATCCTTATCATTACATTGCCTGGATAGATAACATGCTGGTGCTGGACGAAACACCGCTGGCCGAAATTGCCCGCCTGCTGGAAGAACGGTATGGCTACAAAGTTACATTTGAGACCGCTGCTCTGGAAGAAATCTCATTTGTGGGCACCTATCCGGCCGATGACATTAATGTGCTTTTACGTACGCTGGAAAAGTCGCTGAATATGGAAATAGAAGAAAAAGAAATTCTGATTAAGGAATAAGGTGTGCCGAGCTTTCTAACGAGTTCGGTACGCTCATGTCAAACATGTAAATACAAACCCAAAGCATATGAAAAATTCACTACAAAAGTGCAGAATTTTTGGTGTTCTGGTAAGCTGCTGTTATTTATTACCTCAGGCTCAGGCCCAGGAAGTAATGCAGCCAGTAGCCCAGCAGGTAGCGTCAATAGATCATCAACGATCTTTTGCCGCAGTGTCAGATCAGGATGGGCAGTGGAAATCTCTGCAATCCGTTTTGCAGGAAGTTCAGTCGAAGTACGGTGTATTCCTGAACTATAAGCTGAACGTAGTAAAAGAGCAACGAGTGAACATACAGTCCGTTGATCTTGAAAACCGCAAGGTAGATGAACTGTTGAATGAATTGCTGAAACCGAGGCAACTCCGGTTCGAGAAACTAAAGGATAAGTACTATGTCATCTACGATCAGGACGAACCAGAAGAAGAATCCCGATTGCGGCCTTTGCAAAAGCAAGATGCATCGTCGCCGAAAGAAGATGCACCCGGTAGCATGCTGATGAAACTTCAGCACAACCGCATACCACAGTCAGTGATGATACAGCAGACGGTGCGCGGTACGGTGACTGACCTGGAAAATGGAGAGGCATTACCCGGGGTAAACATTCTGGCGAAAGGGACTACCATCGGTACCGTGACTGATATTGACGGAAACTACAATATTACGGTGAATGATGAAGTTACGGAACTGGTCTTTTCTTCCATTGGCTATACCACCGAAGAAGTTTTAATCAATGGTCGCAGCGTGATTGACCTGCAACTGGCTCCGGATATTCAGGCTTTGCAGGAAATTGTGGTCGTAGGATATGGAACAGTAAAGAAAAGTGACTTAACCGGCTCGGTATCTTCGGTGAAAGCTGAGGAACTTACCGCGTATCCAAGTGTGGGAGCCGTACAGGCGTTGCAGGGTCGGGCGGCCGGAGTGCAGATTCAATCCAACAATGGGGAGCCGGGTGCTTCATATAAAGTGCGTATCCGGGGTGGTACATCCATCAACTCCTCCAGTGATCCGCTCTACGTGGTAGATGGATTTCCCGGAGCTACTTTGCCACCTCCCGAAGACATTGCATCCATCGAGGTGCTAAAAGATGCCTCAGCAACAGCAATCTATGGTTCTCGGGGAGCCAATGGGGTAATTATGGTAACGACCAAACGAGGAGAATCAGGAAAAACTAAAATTGATTTTAATAGCTCCTGGTCCATTCAGAATGAAGTCAATCGCCTGGATCTGTTAAACGGTCAGGAGTTTGCCGAGTATATCAATGAGGTAGATGCCTCAGTAGATCCTCCCCGAGCGCCTACTTATGCAAACCCTGCCTCTTTTGGAGAAGGTACGGACTGGCAGGATGAGATCTTCCAGCAGGGAGCCATTCAGAATTACCAACTGTCTGTATCCGGCGGGAGTGATAATGTGCGCTACTATGTATCCGGGGTATTGTACGATCAGAAAGGTATCGTCATCGGATCTGATTATAAGCGTTATTCCGTAACCAGCAACCTGGATATTAATGCTAGCGATAAGCTTAAAATCGGGGCCAACCTGTTTGCCCGTCGGGCTTCGCGAAATGGTATTCTTTCCCAGGAAGAAAGTGGCGGCACGAACAATTCCGGAGTAATTTCATCGGCGTTCAAGTTTGCTCCAACCCTGGGTATCTACGATGACGAAGGGAATTACACCCTGAACCCCATTGGCGACCCCAGTGATAACCCGGTGGCGGTAGCCCGAGAGCGAAAAAACGAAGAAGTAACCGACCGCTTGCAGGCTAACTTTTACGGGGAGTACCAGATTATTGAAGACCTGACTTTCCGGGTAACGTTGGGTGGAAGCATTGAAAACCGTCGGGAAGGTACGTATACGCCTACCACCCTCAATGCCGGCCGGAGTGTCAATGGAGATGGTAGCATTGAGTCTAACAAGAACACTGACATGATCAATGAGAACTACCTGACCTATTCCAAAACCTTTGGCAATATGCACGACCTGACGGTAATGGCGGGTTATTCTTATCAATCATTTCACGATGAATTTTGGAGTGCCCGTGGGCAGTCTTTCGTATCCAATACTGCCTTATGGTGGGACCTGGATGGTGCCTCGGTCTGGCAGCGGCCTAACTCCAGTTTAACGGATTCGGAATTGTCTTCCTGGTACGGGCGGGTTAATTATGGTTTTAATAGTAAATACTTGTTGACCTTCAATGCCCGTTACGATGGTTCCAGTCGTTTTGCTAAAAACAATAAGTGGGCCTTTTTTCCTTCGGGAGCCTTTGCCTGGAACGTGAGTGATGAAGGATTCATGCAGAACATAGAGCCGGTCAGCCTGCTAAAACTGCGAGCCAGTTACGGAATTACCGGCAACCAGGCGATTGGCCCCTATGAGTCACTGGCTAAATTCGGGACGGTATTTGCCGTGGTCAATGGAGTACCCGCCAATGCGGTACGCCCTACTGCGGTGGCCAATGATAACCTGAGTTGGGAAAGTACTTCTCAATTCGATATAGGGCTGGACATCGGATTGCTGGAAGATCGGATCAACCTGACTGCTGACTATTATCGGATGGTTACTTCCGACTTATTGTTTGAATTGCCTCTGCCAGAATATTCCGGATACGGTAGCCAATTGAAAAATGTGGGTGAGGTTGAAAATAAAGGATTTGAGTTTATGATAAATTCCCGCAACCTGGTAGGCGCCTTCCAGTGGGATATGGCCGTAAATATATCGTTGAACCGGAACAAAATTTTAGAATTGCCCGATGATAATGATATTTTTTATGCATCAAATCCCGGTCATATTCTGACCGATCAGACCCAAATTTTACGGGAAGGTGAGCCAGTTGGTACGTTCTTCGGCTGGGTTTACGAAGGTGTAGCGCAATCAGAAAGCGAAGTGCTGGATGGAGCAGAAGATGTGGGAGGTGAAAAGTTTGCCGATCTTGACGGTGATGGTGCTCTTACCAACGACGATCGTACGATCATCGGGAATCCACATCCTGATTTTATTTACGGGTGGAACAATACCTTCCGCTTTAAAAACTTTGACCTGAACCTGTTCTTTCAGGGCTCTCAGGGAAATGATATGCTGAATTACACCCGCTTTGAACTGGACTGGCTGACCGGAAAAAACAATGCTTCCAAAGATGCCCTGAACCGCTGGACGCCCACAAATACGGATACCGATGTTCCCAAAGCTACGTTTAGCCGCCCGGCCCGGGCATCTACCCGCTGGGTAGAAGAAGGTTCTTTTGTCCGTCTGAAAAATTTAGCGTTGGGGTATACCATGCCCGCCGGAATGTTACAAAGCATTGGAGTACGTTCCCTGAGGGTGTATGTGAGTGGGCAGAATCTGCTGACCATGACCAAGTATAAAGGGTTTGACCCGGAAGTAAATTACAAAAGCGGGTCTACCGATGATTCTAACCGAAATCTCGGATTGGATTACGGAAGCTATCCGAACGCAAAATCCTATACCGTCGGGTTAAACATCGGATTCTAAAAACTGAATTGATTGAATCATAATTTATGAACATCATGAAAAAATACCTGAATAGATATTTAAGTGCTTTATTGGTATTGCTCATCGTCAGTTGCACCGACCTGGAAGAAACACCGGTGGGAGTGCTGTCACCGGATGGCTACTTTCAGACACCTGGCGACGTGGAGGCAGCCATCTTCGGTGCCTACGGGCGAATGGCTTCCGAGACGTATTATGGCCGTAAGCTCACCCTCACCCTGCAGTTACTCAGCGATATGTGTGACATTGGGGATCGAGGCACGCCGGCTCGACGGCAGGAAATTAACGACTTTATCACCGAGTCTAACAATGGGATGGTGAGCTCCTTCTGGCCGCAGTCTTACGCGATTATTAGTGCTACGAACGCGGCCATCGCCGGAGCCGACCTGTTAGACGCCGGTGCGGTTACCGAAGAAAAACGCAACGAACTGAAAGCCGAAGCACGCTTTGCCCGAGCCTTCACCTATTATCATCTGGTGCAGCTCTTTGGTGACATACCTTATATTGATTACGTAGTAAACGAGCCGGAATCGGTGGCTGAACTTGCTAAAACGTCGGAAGCAGATGTTTATGCTAATATCATTGCCGACCTGGAGTTTGCCCAGCAAAATCTGCCAATGTTGCATCCGAGCAATGTACGTACCCGACCTTCCAAAGGTACCGCCTACACCATGCTTGCCTCCGTATACATGACCCAGGGCAACTGGCAACAAGCTTATGACAATGCCAAATGGGTGATTGACAATGCCGGAGAACTGAATTATGCTTTGGTTCCAGATTTTCAAACTCTTTTCATCGCAACCGAGGAGGATGGGCTGCCCGAACACATTTTTGCGCTGGATTTCCTGGGTTTGCAGAATGGCGGTGGTGGAGAAAATGATGATATCATGGGCGCTATCACCGGAATACGTGGAGCCGATCAGAATGGGTGGAGTGTAAGCGTTCCTTCTTTAGCTGTATACAATAATTGGGACCCCAGAGACTATCGGAAGAAGGTGAGTATTGAGGATAGTACAATGGTAGGGGGTGTGCTTACGCCATATACCGAATATCAGCAGGTACAGCGACCGCATATAGCCAAGTTTGCCCGTTTCCCCGGTAATGCCAACACTGAGGGGCGTTATTCAGACCACAACTATGTCTGCTTCCGTTATGCCGAAGTGCTGCTGATTGCCGCTGAAGCGTTGAACGAAATCAGCGGACCTACGGCCGAAGCAATGGAATATATCAATCAGCTTCGGGCCCGGGCGCGCAACTGGGCGGGGACCATGACTAACTTTCCTGAAGACGTTGCCGCGGGCATCAATCAAAACGATTTTCGTGACCTGGTGCTGGAGGAAAGAAGACTGGAGCTGGCTTTTGAATTTAAGCGCTGGTACGATATCAAGCGTAGACAACTGGGAGAAGAAGCCTTTACGGCACCTACCTCACTGGAACCGCATGCAAATTTTGATCCGGGGAAACATTATTTACTTCCTCTTCCACAAGATGAATTGGATCGGAACCCAAACCTGGCACCACAGAACCCAGGTTATTAATCCAATCCAAATTGCAGAAAAGAGCCCGACGTTGTTCGGGCTTTTTTTATGCCTTGCAATGAAGCGAGTGCTTTTTTCGGTGAGTGCTGTATATCGATCTTTATGAGCACTGCTCTTCGAGCGTATGAGGCACCGACTGATGGAGTAGCATTCTTATTCGCTGAAAATCACGACAGGCAGCATCGGGGTTGTTAAGTTTAAACTGGCAGAATCCCCGCATGAGGTAGAGCTCTCGGTTAAACGGATCACGGCGAATAAGTTCGTCCAGGTGGTCAATGGCCTTGCTGTATTTTTCCCCTTGGTAAAGACGGTTGGCATGCTCAATATGGTAGGTATCGTCGCGAATGCGGGCATTAGTGCCGCCATATTCAACAATAGGTACTTCGCAGGTCACGATCTGGGAGGAGACTTTACTGTTGCGCATAAAGGTGTATCCATCGATCAGAAAGGTGAAGGCGACAATGAATGTCAGGTCCCGGGTTTCCAGGCTGTCTGCCAGCCAGTCTTTTTCGGTTTGGGGAATCACACTTTTTAGTGCTTCATCAACCACTTCTCCCAGGGATGTGATAATCCTGAAATCGGCAATTGTGCCGGCGGGAGTGATCGTTAAGGAGACCAGTGATGTACCCATAATGCCCTGGTTGAGCGCTGTTCGGGGGTATTGTATTTGGTCGATAAACGCATTTTTAAAAGTAGGAGTGCCTCCCTGTATACGGTAATTGGGAAAGTGATCTAAGGTATCCTGAGGTGCGCCAGACACCGAGCTCCCAAGAGTAAAGGAGAGCGTAAAAAGTAATATCCATGTTTTCAGATGTATCATGGGCTTTGCCTGTTTTCCTTGCGCGGTGCAGGGAGTGAAATATAGGAATGTCATCGCCCATTTCTGGCTTTTTGGCTTGGCGCTTTGTTCGCGGTTGGGCAAATAACACTGTTCCGGGAGGAAAGAGGTACTGAAAAATAAGGGGAGCAAGGTGAAAAAGCAGTGGGAGCTCATGATCGCTAAAAGTTGTCACTCTGTTAAAACGAAAATAAAAAAGTTTTTTAACCCATAAAACACTCGAAGTAAAATGCTGATTTACAGGTTATTACAATCTGCTTGATCGGAAGCTGAAAATATTTTCAGGCAAAGCTGCAACTATTTAACCAGATACCTTGTATAACACAGTACTATATGATACATTTACAACACAAGATTAACCCAGGCAAAATAATGGATTCATGAAAATCGAGAACACGCAGGTGCAGATGCGAAAGGGTATTTTAGAATACTGCATCTTGCACATCATATCCCGTGGCGAAGTCTACGCTTCCGACATGCTCGAGGAGCTTACATCCGCCAAAATTATGGTGGTGGAAGGTACACTGTACCCGCTGCTGACCCGGCTGCGCAAAGCTGGACTGGTAGACTATCAGTGGGTAGAATCCACTTCCGGGCCACCCCGTAAATATTATAAACTGACCGAAGCAGGTCAGGATTTCTTAACCCAATTAAAAACAACGTGGGAAGAATTGGTCGATTCTACCAACCATATTACCAATAATCACGACAAAAATCTTCCCATTGTTAAAGACCCTGAAAAATCATCGCAGTCATGAAACGAAACATAAGTATCAATATTAGCGGGATCATCTTTCATGTAGAGGAAGATGGCTACCAACTACTGCGAAGCTATTTAGATGCTATTACCCGCTATTTCTCCACCTACGAAGACAGTAAAGAAATTACCGACGATATTGAAAGTCGGATCGCAGAAATATTTCTAAAGAAACTCAGTACGTCCAAGCAGGTTATTACCAAAGAAGATGTAGAAGTAGTGGTGGCCACCATGGGCAGTGTAGAAGATTTTGCGGCGCAGGACTATGGCGAGGAAGAGGTATACGGTGATAGTTACGCTCGCCCAGGTACGCATTCGCAAACAACGGGCAATACCTATGCGGAAGAACCCGAAGAGCGTCGTCGCCTGTACCGGGATACTCAGCGAAAAATTTTAGGAGGGGTTGCGGCTGGTGTGGCGTACTACTTTCGCACCGACCCGCTTTGGGTGCGTCTACTGCTGATTGTCTTTATGTTTGCCGATGCGTTTATCACCTTTGGCGTGCTGGATACCATTACCTTCATCACTTACATCGTCTTCTGGATTGTCGTTCCCGGCCGTCCGGATCTGGAGCAAAGTGAGAAGATCAAGAAGCTCTTTCGTAACCCTGATGAGAAAGTGCTGGGTGGCGTGGCCGGAGGGCTAGCAGCTTATTTTGGAGTTGATCCAACCGTGATCCGACTGCTGTTTGTACTTACCATTTTCTTTGGCGGCGCCGGTCTGGTTATCTATTTTGTATTGTGGATCATCACTCCGGAAGCCAAAACGCTGACGGATAAAATGCAGATGAAGGGCGAGCCAGTGACCCTGACCAATATTGAGTCCAGTATAAAAAAAAACTTTAGTGTAGGAGAGACTGGAGAGGAAAGTACGCTGCTGAAAGCGGTGCTCTTTCCTTTCCGACTGGTGGCAGTCATTTTTTCGAACTTAGGGCGGGCCATCGGGCCATTATTGGAGTTCCTGGGGGACGCCGCCCGTGTATTGTTTGGTTTATTTCTGGTTCTGGTAGGAGGAGCTGTACTGTTGTCGCTTTTAGTTTCTGGTGGAATCCTGGTGGGATTGACGACCATAGACCCTTATGAAATTGGAGTCAACATTCCAATGGATATTTTGCGGGAGAGTTTCTCCCGGGCCGGGCTTATTTTCGCCCTGATTGCCCTGGTATTGCCCGCTCTGGCGTTGGTGATCAGTGGCATTTCGGTCATCGCCCGACGAAGACTGGTAAGCACTGCCGTGATCTGGTCGGCAGTCGGCATTTGGTTTATCAGCCTGATTGGCATGGCAGCCACGGTGCCTCCCGTAATCATGGACTTCCGGGAAGAAGCCCGCTATACAGATACGGAAACCCTGGCGCTGAGTGGTATTCCTCTTTTTAGATTGAGCGAACTGCCCGATTACGACGAGCCCAAAGTCGATCTCACAATAGAAGGATACCGGGGAGATACTTACGAATTGCAAAAGACCTTTGAGGCCCGGGGAGGTACCCGAAAACGCGCCATAGAGAATGCTCAGATGGTAACTTATGCTGTCATGATAAAAGATTCAGTAGTTTCTTTTCCACCAGTATATGCCTTCAAAAACGGAGCAAAGTTCCGGGGACAAGAATTGGATATGATACTGCGCATTCCTTACGGCCAGCCCTTCATGATGGATCGGGATCTGACTGAGATTCTGCGTAATACCCTGTATCGTTACGATCTGCGGGCGCGTGACCTTTCTAATAACACATTCGTTTTTACTGAAAACGGCCTGACCTGCACCACTTGCCCCGACCGTGGAAATTATGATTCCTCTGACCCTGTAGAAGATGCTGATACGCTGGAAAGTACCCGAGGGAATAACGGTGAAGAAACCTACCGTTTAGGGTTAAGTGACTTTGAATCGCTGGAAGTAAAAGGGCCTTTCAACGTGAATATCCATCAGAACGAGGCGTATTCGGTAGAAGTAACATCCGGCTCGTTACCCATGAGCCGGATGAAAGCGGACGTGACTAATCGGAGACTGGTCTTATACTACGATGGTAATTATCAAAATAACCGGAATGAGGTATATGATGTAACCGTAAACATGCCAGAACTTCAGCAAACGACCCTGACCGGGTCAGCCAGTGCCACTCTTGAAGCCTTTTCGAATCAGAAAGCAACTTTTGATTTATCCGGGTCATCCCGGCTTTTAGCGGAGATTGCCGCTGACTCGGTGCAAATTATCATGAGTGGTGATACGCAGGCTGATTTAACGGGGGAATGTCAGGAATTAACCGCTGATTTATCCGGGTCATCACAACTAAAAGCGGCTGAGTTGAGCGCGGATGTCGTAACGATTGATGCGGCTGCCGCTGCCCGGGCTCAGGTGCAGGCGAGCGATCGCATCAAAGCCCAGATTGATGGTGCCAGCCAGGTACGATACCGGGGCAAGCCGGAAATTGAAGTGAATGAAAGTGGTCGTGCTAAGATTCGAGCACAGGCAGATGCCTCTTGAGCAAGGTTAGTGGTGAAAGTGACGTTTGTGAATAAACGTCTCTTTCCCCAGATGGCTGTACTTTACAATGGCGACAAACACGGTTCCGCCAATAATATTGCCCAATGTTGCCCATAGCTGGAAAAACAGATAATCAGACAGCGTGATTTCAGGAGAGGAAATAAATCCGGCAAATACCTCGATAGACCCCACAATAGAGTGATGTAGCCCCGCCAGGCCAATAGTAGCGGTTACCAGAATGATGATAAAAATCCGGCTGATAGTTTCCCGGGAAGAACTGTTAAGCCAGGAAAGCAATCCCATGAGCCATCCGGCAAAAATGGCGCTGCCCAGCGTAATCCACCAGTTAAAACGAAGCATCTTTTCTGCCAGATGTACAAAAGCTTCTATAGAGATCATATCCATCGCAGGCCCCATTTTGGTAAGCAGAAAGGCAAACAAATACCCCCCCAGCAAATTACCCACGAAAATCACGGCCCACAATTCCAGCAAATGCGAGACCCGTACCGACCGGTTAAGCACTGGAAGCACAGCCAGGGTAGTATGTTCTGTGAATAACTCGGATCGCCCCAGAATAACAAAAATAAACCCGATAGGGTAGGCCAAAGCCAATATGAACTCTAAACTAGGTGAACTCAGATAGCCATGAAACATGGTATAGAGCACTCCCATCAGTAACAGGCTAAACCCAATTTCCAGTCCGCCCGAGAAAGATGAAAAAAACAAGGCCTTATTATGGCGCCGATACTCGATCAATGCCATTTGAATCTGCTCTTTGAGAATTTCATTCCCTCCTTTGGGCTGATCTTTATCTTCGGTATTCTTACCGACTTCTTCCGCACCAATTGGCTCTTCAGCAAGGGGTTTATTTTCCTCTAATTCAATATTTTTCTTACGCATGTTCTTTCAGTGCGACAAAAGTGGGAACAAGGGTATATGCGTTAATAAGCTGATTCAGCGAGAATTTGTTTATCAAAAAAGCTGTAAAAGCCTTTATAAAAAAGGTATGCATGCATACCTTTTTTATGGAAAATTCGTATATTTGTTATGCATACCGAATACTTTTTTCACAGTTTTATTATATATTAGCATTAATCAAAGAAAATATATAACTAAATGGAAGCAGCAACAAAAAATCAAACAATCAAGGGCGGTGAGTTTTTGGTGAAGGAAACCGAAGCTCAGGAGGTGTTTATTCCCGAAGAATTCAGTGAAGAGCAACGCATGATGGTGCAGGCCACCCAGGATTTTATCGATAAAGAAATTGCTCCGAATGTGGAGCGCATGGACAGTATGGAACCCGGTTTCATGCCCTCATTACTGGATAAGGCTGGTGAATTAGGGCTGCTGGGTATTGCCATTCCGGAAGAATACGGTGGGTTGGGCATGGATTTTAATACTTCTATGCTGATTGCCGATGTGATTGGGTCGGCTGGTTCGTTTTCAACCGCCTACGGTGCCCATACTGGAATTGGTACCCTGCCCATCTTATACTATGGTACCGAAGAGCAGAAGCAGCAATATCTTCCTAAACTGGCTTCAGGCGAGTGGAAGGCCTGCTACTGTCTGACTGAGCCGGATGCTGGTTCTGATGCCAATTCCGGGAAAACAAAAGCTGTTCTTTCCGAAGATGGAACCCACTATAAGATTACCGGACAGAAAATGTGGATATCCAATGCCGGTTTTGCGGATCTATTCATCGTATTCGCCCGCATTGAAGACGATAAATACCTGAGTGCATTCATCGTAGAAAAGACGTTTGGCGGTATTACCATGAATGAGGAGGAGAAAAAGCTAGGCATTAAAGGTTCGTCCACCCGGCAGGTGTTCTTTAACGATACGCCGGTTCCGGTAGCCAACATGTTATCAGAGAGAGGTAATGGATTCAAGATTGCCGTCAATATTCTGAATATTGGACGCATCAAACTAGGGTCCGGCGTAATCGGTGGATGTAAGCAGGTAACTTCTGACTCAATACAGTACGCCAACGAGCGTAAGCAGTTTGGCCAATCTATCTCCAGCTTTGGAGCGATTAAGCAAAAATTAGCCAATATGGCGACCAAAATATACGCTACGGAGTCGGCATCTTACCGGGCCGGGCAGGATATTGATGACCGTATCGTCGCCCTGATTGGTGAGGGGATGTCGGTAGAAGAGGCGAAACTCAAGGGAGTGGAACAGTTTGCCATTGAGTGTGCTATTATGAAAGTACACGGCTCTGAGGTATTGGATTACTGCGTAGACGAAGGTGTTCAGATTTACGGGGGGATGGGCTTCTCGGCGGACGCTCCCATGGAGCGGGCGTACCGGGATGCGCGGATTTCCCGCATATACGAAGGTACCAACGAGATCAACCGTATGTTATTGGTTGGTATGGCCATCAAGCGCGCCATGAAGGGCGAATTGAACCTGATGGGGCCAGCCATGGCGGTGGCCAAAGAATTAACTTCCGTGCCTGATTTCAGTGTTAAGAGCCTGGAGGGAGTATTTGCCAAGGAAAAAGAAGTGCTCAAGGGCCTCAAAAAATCAGTATTGATGGTGGCTGGTAAGGCCGCCCAGGACTTCGGAGTGAAGTTGGATGAGGAGCAGGAAATTTTGATGAATGTTGCGGATATGATGATTGAGATATATGCGGCGGAATCCATACTGCTGCGTACTGAAAAACTGATTGGTATTCGGGGTGAAGAAGCCTGTCAGCAGGAGATCAATATGACGAAGCTCTATCTGTATACGGCAGTAGAAAAGATCAATGCCAGCGGTAAAGAGGCGATTATCTCATTCACCAAAGGCGATGAGCAAAAAGTAATGCTCATGGGGCTGAAGCGATTTACCAAGATGGATCCGTACAACTTGAAGGAGTTGCGTCAGGAGATTGCCGACCACCTCATTGAGAAAAATGAATATGCTTTTTAAATTTTAGGGTAAATGAATAAGAAAGGCCAACCCATCTTGGGTTGGCTTTTTTTTGATATTCTTCTATACAAAAAAACGCTGGTAGAAATGAGATTTTAGAGCATCGGGGAGCCTGGCCCCTTATGAAATATTATTTTTTAGACTACTCCAATCACACAGCAAACTATTGGCAGTGCCCTTTTCCTACCCTCACAGAGATATCCTCTCTTTAAAGGTATTGAGTCTGAGGTGTGAGCCGTAAATAGTCCAAATAAATATGCCGAAAACGTTGGTTTTGGATGTAAATTGGTGTCAAAATTGCTGACATTTCTTTCAAAGAAATTACGCACTCACATGAAATATCATTTATTCTTTGCCAGCCTTATTGTCCTTTTTGCCTTTACTGCTTGTTCTGAAGATGATGAAAATGAAGATGTTACCCAAGAGGCAGACTTCTACATTAATTTTACCTTGGGAGACTCATCCTATTCGGTTACAAATAACGATTACCGCCTGAGTATAAGAAACACCAGATTAGCTTGTGCAGGAAACTTTGCCGATGGTGAGCGCTCTACGGAAGACTATGTGTATGGTGTCCCCTCTTTGCTATTAGAATACCCCGAAGATACTAACTTTATAAACACTTTTGATTTTGCAGTAAGCAAAAAAGTGTATAGAGATGAGTTGGATACAAAAGATGAATCCAGCTATATAAAGAAAGTATTGAATGCTGACCAATTTGGATTTCCAATTAATCCAGGTGGCTATTTCACAACATATGATCTTGAAAACGATATATTCATTGTAGATCGGGATGTCAGGGCCGAAGCTTACTTTTTTATCACGACGAAAGACGATGAAGTTTATCGTTCCACGTCAATAGTGCCCAATGAGCGTAGCGAAGAATCCTTCTTCTCGATAGATGCTGTTACCGAAACGAAAGACACGACCTTCAGCGAATACCAATATATTGTTGAAGGAAGGTTCAAAGTGAATATGTTTAAAGGTTTTTACAGTACTGATGCCGAAATGATGGAGGGTAATTTCCGGTGCCCGATAAGCAGTATTAAAAATGCTGAACTATTGAATTTGTGTAATTGAGGAACAGTAGCCAAACAGAAGGATATAAAAAAGAAAAACCTTCTTTATGGAAGAAGGTTTTCTTGGCTAAAACAGGTGTATGAATAAACAATTTGTGTTATGTATCTATATATACGCCTCACCGATAAAAGGTAACCCCTGTACTAGAAAAAAAGTGGAGAAATTTTTTATTCCGCCTAAATACCCCTCTATCTGGCAGGAATCGTGGTTTTATCCTGCTAAAAGTTTTTTAGCTTTGTGATAAATAATTTTTATTTCTCGCTGAATTATGATTCGAGTACTCTTTGTTTGTTTAGGAAATATTTGTCGATCCCCTATGGCAGAATCTGTATTCAATGGATTGGTCCGGCAAGAAGGCCTGGCAGATCAGATTGAATCAGACTCAGCTGGCACTTCCGATTACCACATTGGCGAATTGCCCGACCCGCGTACGATGGAGATTGTGAACAAATACGGCCTGGTCAGTAATCATCGGGGGCAGCAATTCAATGTTTCTGATTTTACGGATTTCAATTATATCGTAGCAATGGATGGAAAGAACCTGGCAAATATCAAGCTCCTTCTGCCCTCAGGCGATGGGAAAGACCAGGTTTTCCTGATGCGGAACTTTGATGATCAGGGGCAGGGAGAAGATGTGCCAGATCCGTATTGGAGTGGAGTGGATGGTTTTGAGAACGTTTATCAACTACTGCTTCGGTCCTGTAAAAACTTCCTTACCTTTCTGAAAGAAAAGCATCCTTCCCTGAAACCGCAGTAGCGCGATAAGCCCGGCTAACAATAAAATCTCCAAAAAAAGACTGCTCTTGCGTGTTTTTCCAGCCCAGAGTCTGAAAGTGTCGAGCATAATCAGGTAGTTGTTGGGTAGAAAGTCCTGCGGTAATCCGGAAAAACCAGAACATGAATTTGAGTAAGGAGCGCTGCCAGAAGCGGTACTTTTTCTGGGGGCTCAACCGGAAATCAGTAAAGAGCCAGATAGCCTTTTGGGAAAGGTGGGAATGGATACGATGCATAAGTAGCGGAAGCGCTTCGTCAGTATACATATCAAAAATAAAATTCGTAATCACTACCTGGTACTGAGCGGTATCTGGAATATCTTTTTCCGAGCCATGAATGAACGTAAGCGTAGGCAGTGCTGCTGCCGAATGCTTTTTCTGGTAGTGGGCTACTGTTTCTTTAGCTCGGGAGAGCATGTGCGCCGATGCTTCAACATAGGTGACGTGGCGTATTTTTTCCAGCCTAAATAAATCAGGCAGTAGAAACCCGGTACCACCACCAACAAACAGCAAGTGAGCATTTTCAGGAATGATGGGTAAAAAATGCCGTTGGGCCTGCTGGATTTTGCCTTGAAAAGCCCAATACGCCAGCATATCATAGAAGGGGGCGATCCGATCAAAAGAAGTTTTCATGAGGCAAACAAACTCATGAGTATCGGTAATAAAAATACGCCATCGCCAAACCATCGGTACCGTTCATATTGACCAAAAAACCGGGGACGCACCAAAATAACCAGTAGCAACCCCGTCATCATCAGGATCAGCAACTGAGCGAATAAGAATGAGGTATCATCGGAAAACAAAAAGCCACTCCAAAGCACGGAAACTATGATTCCTGCAGTGCATAGCATCACCAGCTGTTTCGCCCTTCTTTTCCCATATTGGGTTGCCAGTGAGTGGGCGAAATCCAGTTGGTCGCTGTCGTGCTCGTACCAGGAGAAAATAACCAGGTTCATGAGCGCCAGGGCGGCATATTGAATAAATAGCACGACAAGTTCTGGAGTGATAGTGGTTAGTTGCGCTGCTATGGGAAGAAAAATGCCGCTACTGTACAATAAAGCAATCATCAGTTCTTTTGGCATCACTAGCTGTACCGGAGCGATTTGAGAGACAAGAAAATAGAGGCCCACCAGGCCTATGAGCCATAAACCCCATTCTACTACCGGAATGGGCAGGTAAAATAATAAACCAGCCCCTGCCATCGCCGTCAGTAGGAAAGCTGCCATGATAGGGCGGAAGTATTTTTGGTGAAATTGATGCCGGGGGGTATGGGCTTCATGGGATAAGCGGAAGGCATCCCTCAGATGGTCAGCAGTGTAAATCAGCCACACACAGAGGGCCAGTGCTACCGTTGAGATAATATTCAGCGGTACCTGGGCGATTTTTGCCACGAACCAGGTGCTAACACAAGCTCCCAGCACTACGTCCAGACTCAATATTCGTGCAACCCGTGCTACCATGGCGGGAAATTACGACATATCCTCGCTCACCCCAACAATTAAGGCACAGTCCGTTTGAATCTGTCAGGTTTTGCTACAAAATAGCCTGTACTTTTGACTGCATCTCGGGCATAACAATACCGTTCAGTGGTGAGTTAAGCAGGATGACATCTGAAAGAACAATGCGTGATATATGGAGACCAAGTTAGTGAAACCAACGATGGAATACGGCTCTAGCTTTGTAGATGCCATGGAAGAGTTGCGGCAACGAAAAGAAGACGGGTTCTTTCGGTCACTAGGTAGTCCCCAAACCGTAACCCAATATATCAGGCTGGTAGAAAGTCACGAAAACAAACGACAAGTGCCCTTGGGCTGGATTTCTTACTCTACCTTTTGGCTGGTGAATGAGCATGAGTTTATTGGAGAATTACATTTCCGGCATACCCTGACGGATTATTTGAGAAACTACGGTGGACATATTGGGTATACTATCCGGCCCTCTCAGCGAGCGCAGGGATATGGAACGAAACTGCTGGCACTGGCACTTCCCAAAATTAAGCAATTAGGTTTTGAGCGCGTGCTGGTTACCTGTGATGAAACCAACATCGCATCCAAAAAAATTATAGAAGCCAATGGAGGAGTATTTGAAAAAGCCAACTCCCAGGGAAAAAATATGCCTAAAAAACTACTCTACTGGATTATGTTGCAGGAATGAACGGAGACGGAAGCCCGAAGTGTAGAGGCAATGCTCCACCATCACTTTTACATCCAAATACACGAAGCAAAGCAACAAACAATTGAACAATCAAAACGCGTAGCTGTAGGTGACATAAATCCGGCGGGAATCGCGTTTATACACAAAGTACTGACGAAACTCCTCAGTACGGGCTTCGCTGCCAAACTGATAGGTATTGAACACATCGCGCATACTCACACTTACCTGACTCTTCTCACCAAAACTTCGTTGAAAGCTGACATCTGCGTAGTAACGGGCATCGTCGAATCCCTGGGCTTCGGCTTCCGGAGCTTCGTAGTTGCCCGTAATCTGCATGTTAATATCTGCCGGTAAGGCGAAGCTGCTGGTAAATTTTGCATTCCAGGCGAAAGCCTCATTCGAATAATCATCATTCAGATTGGTGCCATCAATGATTGCCCGGAAAAACGAGACACTTCCGTTCACATCCCACCATCCGTTGATCTGACTGGTGGTAATAAACTCTAATCCATACGTGGTGCCGCTCGTCAGGTTCGTAGGGCGACGGGTTGAGACTCCGCGGTCATCGATATCTACGACCCAATCAATCAGGCCGTTCACGCGTCGGTAAAACAGATTAGATGTAAGGTCTGTTCTGGGCAGGGTTAGTTTATGTCCTACTTCTAAAGACTGGATATATTCGGGGCGAAGATTAGGATTGCCTAACCGCACATTCAGGGTATCTGCAATGTCAGGAAATGGATTGAGGCGACGGGGACTGGGCCGGTCAATCCGGCGGCTGTAGGTGAACTTAAAAGTATGCTGATCATTCAGCACATATAAGGCTTTTGCGCTGGGGAAGATGTTCAGATACCGCTGGTCGTTTTCTTCTCCGGTGGTTTCCAGTTCGGTATCCACCCGGGTGTATTCCAAACGGCTGCCGGCGGAAAATTCCCAGGGACCCAGTTTTTGATTATAGATTCCGTAGGCGGCGTATACCTGTTCGCTGTAAATAAAGCGGTTACTCACGTCCAGGTCATTGAGCCAGTCCTGCGCGGCTTCGTCAAAATTCTCGAATCGGAAATCCGTATCGGACCATCGCAGGGTGGATTTCGCTCCCACTTCCAGCGTATTCTCATTGTCAAAGGGACGTACATAATCTACCTGACCGACTCCAACGTGGCTGGTGCGGTCATTAAAGGCCCGTTGCAGGGTAGAAGGAATCTCCTGATTATCCAACGACGTGGTGGTGGTGTTCTGTACTTCAATATCATTCCGGTACGAATGGCTGACTGAGGCGCGGAAATCCTGTCCTTCACGATCGTACTGTCGTTGGTAGATCAGCGCATTGTCCATCGTGAAGTTGTCCTCCGTCTCTAAATTGTCTCGCTCATTATACAGTATTTGCGCACCTTCGGGCGTGGTAATACGGCTTTCAGTGATCTCCATATCTCGTTCATCCTCAAATTCTAATACCCCCTCGTAACTAAGCGTACTGTTGAAAAGATAGTAATCCAATCCATAATTGATGGTATGGCTGGCATCACCCCGTTCTACACTTCGCTCCTGACGCAGCGTCTGAGGGTTGTCTCCGAACGTTTCCCGGGTAGATGAACTGCTGCCGAGACTGGGGGAGCGTCGGTAGTTGTATCCACCAAAAATGTTTGACTTTTTGGTCTGATGGTTAATTCTCGCTGACCCGTTTACCCGGTAGCGGTTGCCTAACGTCAGCTCCATCTTACCGTGCGTACCGGGCTGGCTTCCTTGTTTCAGTTGAATATTAATGACTCCCCCCGTACCCTGAGCGTCATATTTCGCATCCGGGTTGGTAACGATGTTGATACTTTTAATCGCACTGGCGGGCAATTGCGCTAAATCGTTGGATAAAGATGAATTGCGACCGTTGATTAAAATGTTGGGGGAATTACTACCACGGATGGTAAGTCCCCCATCCTGTCCGACAATCACTGAAGGAGTATTTCGCAGTACATCCAGGGCACTTCCCCCAATATTCGATAAGTTTTGTTCGGGACGGATCAGCATACCCTCCAGGGTAGTTTCTACCGGTTTGGATACTGCTTTCCCTTCCACAATCACTTCGTTCAGCTCCTCAATAGATTTACTCATTTCAATCGTACCCAGCTGTACATTCTGATCAGCTTGGACATTCTCAATCTGAAAGGCTTTGTATCCTACAAACTTAATTTCCAGATCGTACTCACCTTCTGCCACATTAAGCAATGTGAAACATCCGTCTTCATCAGTCGTAGCTCCTTTCTGGACGGCATCTTCGCCTTCGGTATATAAGGCTACATTGGCGTATGGAACTGGTTCCCCCGTATTTTCATCTACAATGCTCCCTGTAATTTCATGCTGGGCTTTTGCGGTGGTAAAAGCCGCAAGCAAAATACCAGCAATTACAAATATTTCTCTATTGTATATCATCTTTTCATACTTTAATCCTAATAAGCGCATGTAAGTACAATAACTTGTTTATCTCAATTGTTTGGAATAACCATCGTTTTAGATAGAACACCCTTTTTTCTCGACAAACTGCCGATGATAAGTGCTTAATAAGCAATTAAATTTGAGCGAGAAAAGATATTGCCAGTATAATGGATGAGATACCAATGCAAACGGTAATCACAGATTTTGTCGCAGACTTTTACCGGGAAAAAAAGAAATTGTACGTAACTTATTTTATATTTAGCTCCTTTACACAACCTAAAACCCTCATTCTGCTGTGAACCATTTTAACATCAATCGCCGTCATTTTCTGAAAAGCGCGTCGGCTTCGTTTGCCCTTTCTACCCTGGGTCCTCAGGGATTAGACATCTTCTACCAAGAAAAACCCTGGCGTGTGGGGTTGATCGGTACCGGCTGGTACGGTAAAAGCGATCTCTTCCGGCTCATCCAGGTCGCACCGGTCGAGGTCGTGGCGCTTTGTGATGTAGACCAAAATATGTTACAGGCGGCTGCTACCCTGGTAAGCCAGCGGCAGAAATCCGGTAAGAAGCCCCGAACGCACACCGATTACCGGGAGCTACTGGCCGAGAACGATCTGGACATTGTGTTGATTGGTACTCCTGACCACTGGCATGCGCTGCAAACCATAGAGGCGTTGAAAACCGGGACCCATGTGTATGTGCAAAAACCCATTAGCGTGGATGTTATGGAAGGAGAAGCGATGGTGGCTGCAGCCCGGAAATACAATCGGGTAGTACAGGTAGGTACCCAGCGTAAAAGCACCCCGCACCTGATTGATGCGAAGAAGAAAGTGGTGGAGGCTGGTTTGTTAGGAAAGGTGTCGCACGTAGAGATGTGCTGCTATTTTCATATGCGGGCCAATGGAAACCCACCCGTAGAACCGGTTCCCGATTTTCTTGATTATGAGATGTGGACGGGACCGGCACCCATGCGCCCCTACGATGGGCTTCCGCATATCCGATGGTGGCGTACTTTTATGGAATACGGTAACGGTATTATGGGAGATATGTGTGTGCATATGTTCGACACGGTCCGCTGGATGTTGGATCTGGGCTGGCCCAAGCGTATTTCATCTCAGGGCGGTATTTATGTGCAGAAAGACGGAAAGTCAAACATTGCGGATACCCAATCTGCTGTTTTTGAATACGACGAACTGAATTGTGTATGGCAACACCGTAGCTGGGGTACGCCCGCGGACCCGGAATATCCCTGGTCGTTTAAGCTGTACGGCGAGCATGGCACCCTGGAAGGTAGCACCATGCAGGCCGATTTTGTTCCCTTTGAAGATGGTGAAAAGATGCATTTTGATGTATTATACGAAAAAGAACAATACCCGGAAGATCTGACGGAGGAGCGGATTGAACTCAATGCCGCTCCCGCTACCCGGCTACACATGCTCGATTTTCTGGCCGCCATCAAAAACGGTGGCCGTCCGGTAGCCGATATTGAGGAAGGGCATATTTCTACGGCATCGTGTATTATGGCAAACCTTTCCATGAAAACCGGACGTCCGTTGGTGTATGATCCGGTCAAGCATGAGATTGTGGGCGACCGGGAAGCAAACGGCCTGCTTCAGCGGCCCTACCGCGATCCCTGGCAACATCCTCAACCCAATAAAATATAGCGTACAGCTTTGAAAAAACGAATAATGAAAAAAACGATCTTACTTTCTTTTTGTCTACTTTATCTGGTGGCCGACATCGCCTGTGCGCAGTCCAAAAAGAAAGAAAAAAGTAAACTGACTGCCAAAGGAGCTGAACTGAGGCAGGTGGCCTCGGAGTATACCTTTACCGAAGGTCCGGCAGTAGATGAAAAAGGTAATGTATACTTTACCGATCAGCCCAATAACCGGATATTGAAGTGGACTCCGGATGGCGGGGTATCGGTGTACATGGAAGATGCCGGACGAGCCAATGGCCTCTACTTCGATAACCAAGGTAATTTGATTGCCTGTGCCGATGCCAAAAATGAAGTATGGCAGATTGATAAAAACAAAAAAGTAACCGTACTGGTGGATAACTTTGAGGGCAAGAAACTCAATGGTCCCAACGATTTGTGGGTAACTCCTCAGGGAGGAATCTACCTGACCGATCCTTTTTATAAGCGAGACTACTGGACCCGTACCGAAAAGGAAATTGAGCGCCAGAATGTTTATTACCTGGCTCCCGGCCAAAAAGACCTTACAATTGTAGCCGATGACCTGGTGCAGCCGAACGGGATTGTGGGCACCCCCGATGGGAAAACATTGTACGTGGCTGACATCGGTGACAGCAAAACCTATGCGTATCAGATCAACGAAGATGGCAGCCTGTCTGATCGTCGCTTATTTGTTGATATGGGCTCGGATGGGATGACCTTAGACCAGCAGGGGAATCTGTACCTCACCGGGAAAGCCGGGGTGACTGTGGTTAATTCAGGCGGGGAGCAGGTTGAGCAAATTCCGGTGAACGAAAACTGGACCGCCAATGTCTGCTTTGGGGGTAAAAATCAGAAAAAACTGTTCATTACCGCCATGAAATCGCTTTATACTATAGATATGAAAGTGAAAGGAGTTCGCTAAATAAGCAGGTTTCCATCAAGAGGCATAGTGTTTAACGTGCCTGGCAATGATGTTCATGATCTTATCCGGGTCTTCCAGGTTGCGGGGGTAATAATAATAGATAAGTTGGTCCACCCCTTTTGCGATGACCTCAGGTAAGCGCTGATCCATAATACGGGCATCGGCCATGGCCATGTTGTGGTTTTCAATCAGCCAGAGTGTCTTTTTACCATGCTCCCGGGCGGCTTTGAGGTAACGCTCACCTCCAGTCTTGCCCAGCAACACTTTTCCGCTACCTTCCTGTTGTCCCCATCCTCGTTGTACCAGGGGCGTCCGTGTTTTAGGAATGTGCGACGATACATCATGATGCAAGATGATATTTTCTGAATATAGGGATAATTTTGAAAATACCCGGGCGACTGAAAGCCAAAAACTGTTTCGTTTTGGCACAAGTAAGTGTGTTAGAATGATACAGTTTCAATCGAATAGGTTGTGTTAACATGTTTATAACCAGTGTATTATGGTGCTGGCATCATTTTTTGTATAGATTCGATAACCGTAAGCTACTGAAGCAGGATGTTTCTTTACACTCGAGCTTCTTTATTACTCATTGATTATTCATCATCAGTATGATCAAGAATTACCTGACCATCGCCTTTCGGCATTTACTGAAAAATAAGATTTTTTCACTAATCAATATCCTGGGACTAGCCATCAGCATGGCCGCCTGCCTGCTCATTTTTCAGTACGTGAATTTTGAATTGAGTTATGACGATTTTCATGAAAAAGCCAATCGAATTTACCGGGTGCGCTTTGACCGGATATACCCGGATAAGCATGACCAAAGTGCTGGTCTTACTGCGGCCGCTGGCCCGGCTTTAAAAGAGGAGTTTTCGGAAATAGAAGCCTATACCAAACTCTGGAGCATATACGGAAATAATATACTTTCTCTGGGGGATAAAAAATTTAAGGAAGATCGGCTTTATTTTGCTGATAGCTCCTTCTTCTCAATTTTTTCTTATCCGCTGTTGAAAGGCGATCCTGCCACCGCATTGGCCGATCCCAATACCATTGTGCTGACGACCAGTACCGCACAGAAGTATTTTGGTGAGGAAGACCCAATGGGCAAGTTCCTCGATCTTTTCGGCCCTTACGGTAGGCAAAGCTTTTTGGTCACGGGCATTGCCCGGGATCTGCCAGAAAATACGCACTTCAAATTCAATGCGCTGTGTTCATTCCAGACGCTGGTAAATGCAACCCAGGGAAGAGCCGCTGATGCCTGGAGCTGGAACGCATTTCTTACTTACCTTTTGGTGTCACCTGAAACGGATGTCCGGCAATTAGAGGCAAAACTGCCTGCTTTTGTAGAAAAATATTATGGTCCCATGATGGCCAAACAAGACGTGCAGGGTGCATTATTGCTTCAGTCATTGCCGGATATTCACCTGCATTCTCATTTACGGTTTGAAGCAGAACCCAATGGAAATGCCGAGGTCGTCACATTTCTGATCATCATTGCCGTGTTTACCCTGTTTATTGCCTGGGTCAATTATATTAACCTTTCCACGGCAAAATCGGCCGAACGGGCCCGGGAAATAGGCATTCGTAAAGTGGCTGGTGCCTACAAGAACCAGTTGATCGGGCAATATTTACTGGAAGCCCTGCTGCTCAATCTCCTCAGTCTGGTGCTGGCCTTTACCATTGTGCAAATTACCTCGCCTTATTTTGAAATGCTCACAGGCAAGCCCCTGACCTTGAACTTCTGGAAAGATGATATATTCTGGGGAATTCTGGCGGGCGTAGCCGTATTGAGCACCTTACTTACCGGAGTATATCCTGCTTTCTTACTTTCTTCGTTTATACCAGTAAAGGTGTTGAAAGGAAATATTGCCAAATCTACCCGGGGCATTCTGGTAAGAAAGGGACTGGTCATTTTTCAATATGTGATGTCGGCCATTCTGATCACCGCGACGCTGGTGATCTTTCAGCAACTACAGTATATGCAAGATGAAAAGCTGGGATTTGACCAGAAGCAGATGCTCATTGTGGAAGCCCCCAGTATAGCTGATTCTACGTACGGAAACCGACAGAATAACTTCAAAATGAGCGTGCTAAGCAATAGCGATATTTATCAGATGACCGTTTCTACTTCCATTCCCGGAGAAGAAATTGGTTGGGTGAACAATGGAGTAGGGCGCCAGGGCTCTGACCCGGAAGAGCGTACCTCCTGCCATTTTATTCAGGTGGATGATGATTTTTTTGAGACTTATCAGATTGACCTGATCGCTGGTAGAAACTTTTCGCAGGAGTTTGGCAATGAAGCCAGCGCTGTAATTTTGAATAAGGCTACGGTAGATCTGCTGGGGTTTGAAAGTGCTGAAAAAAGCGTAGGGCAGGAGTTGTATGTAGATGAGGATACCTTTCATATTGTGGGCGTCGCACCCAATTATCACCAACAATCATTGAATCAGGAGTATTACCCAATGGTGTTTCATTATAGTCTTTACGGTCGGGCCTACTATAGTTTGAAGGTTAATACCCGCAATTTATCGGAAACCTTGCCTTTCATTGAAAAGCAGTGGGATACTGACTTCGGAGAAAATCCATTTCAATACTTCTTTTTGGATGATTTTTTCAATCGGCAGTACCAGTCAGACCAGCAATTTGCTCGTGCGTTCACCCTTTTTTCGGGTCTGGCTATTTTCATTGCCTGTCTGGGACTGTATGGGCTCTCGGCCTATACCGCTGTGCAACGCACCAAAGAAATTGCGGTCCGCAAGGTGCTGGGAGCTTCGGTTTCCGGTTTGCTGGCGTTGCTTGCCAGAAGCTTTCTGAAATTAATTTTGCTGGCCAGCCTGATCGCGATACCCATCGCCTATACGGGTATGCAGCGTTGGCTTGCCGACTACGCCTTCCGGGTCAGTATCAGTATATGGCTGCTACTGGTACCCATGGTGGCCATCCTGCTAATTGCCCTGCTGACTATAAGTGTGCAAACCGTCCGGGCGGCCTCGGCCAATCCGGTGAAATCCTTACGATATGAATGATATATGGTCAACGGTGAACGGTGGAGGGTAACCGGTCAACTTGTCTCAGGCATAGACACAAGACAACCCTTAACCTTTTACCGTTCACCTTTAACCCCTTGATTTATGATCAAAAACTATCTCAAAATCGCTTACCGCAATCTGCTGAAGAATAAGGTCTTCTCGCTGATCAACATCCTCGGACTAGCGATTGGTATGGCGGCTTGCTTTTTTATTTTGCAGTACGTGAGCTTTGAACTGAGCTACGATGATTTTCATAGCCGCGCGGATGATACGTATCGGGTGACACTGGATATCTATAAAAACGGTGAGCAGGAAGTGCGAAGTGCCCGGGTGTCTCCGGCAGTCGCTCCTGCTTTTCAAAATGAATTTCCCGAAATAGAGACGTACTCCCGAATGGTGATTTTAGGACCGGATGCGGTGCTTACTTACGAAGACCGCTACGTGGGGGAAAAAGGTGTGTATTTGGCCGATTCGGCTTTTTTTGATGTTTTTTCCTATCCTTTGATTCAGGGAGATGCGGCAACTGCCCTGAATGAGCCTTTTAGCATCATCATTACGGAAAGTACGGCCAGGGCACTTTTTCAGGAGCAAAATCCCCTGGACCACGAAGTGATTATTAATGCGGCCAACCTTGATGGGACTTCTCTCGCCTTCAAAGTTACCGGAGTGATCGCCGACTTTCCGCAAAACACCCATTTGCAGCCAGCCGTGCTCATCTCTTATCCCACCCTGTTTGAGTTTGTCGGCCACCAGTTTGACGATTCCTGGACCTGGAACGAAACCTATACGTATGTCCGCCTCAACGCGCATGTTGATCCTGAAACCCTGGAAGCTAAATTTCCGGAAGTGGTACAGCGGTTTAATGAAGCGCAACTGGCAGAGCAGCAAATGGACTGGCAGTACCAACTTCAACCCATCAGGGATATTCACCTTCATTCGGATCTGCAACACGAGTCCTCAGTTAACGGAAATGCTTTTTATGTATACTTTTTGGCTGTAGTGGGGATTATGATCCTCCTGATCGCGTACATCAATTTCGTCAATCTGGTGACGGTCAAAGCGTTGAATCGAGCGAAGGAGGTCGGCATCCGAAAAGTGTCCGGAGCATACCGCAGTCAACTGATCGTGCAGTTCTTCCTGGAAGCTTTGCTGGTCAATACAATTGCCCTGCTGTTAGCCATAACCTTGTTGCAGGTCGGTACCCCCTTCCTCACTCGCCTGTTTGCGGTGGAGATTCCCTTTGTGATGAGCAATGATCCAGTCTTATTGACTTGGTTCGCGTTCTTCCTATTAATGCTCATACTGGGCAGCGGGTTTTATCCGGCGTTTATCCTCTCCCATTATCAACCGATGAAAGTGCTTACCGGCAGCATAAGCCAGGGCAGGTCGGGGGCTGCGCTCAGGAAATCACTGGTGACGGGGCAGTTTGCGATTGCTACGGTATTCATTGCCTTAGCGCTCGCCGCAGGCTTGCAAATCCGGTTTATGCAACAGCAATCCCTGGGCTTTGACCCCGAGCAGATTGTTATCATCAAAGGGCCGAAAGCATATGACTATGGCTATGGAGATAACTTCGAGGCTTTTCAGAATAAGGTGACTTCTTTAGCGCAGGTAAGTAGCGTATCCGGCTCCATGGTAGTGCCCGGCCAGGAGGTTTTCCAGTACAATGACCACATCCTGCTCAATGGCGAGCAGACTTCGGGAGTTTTTTCTCTCAACTACGTGGACCAGCATTATTTTGCGCATTACACTATTCCGCTGATCAGCGGGCGCCAGTTTGCAGAAAAAGGCCAACCCCAATGGATTATCAATGAAGCAGCCATGCGACTGTTTGGCTTTGATGATCCTGATCAAGCCATCGCCCAGACCATTGATAGAAACGGGCAACAAGGCGAAATTATCGGGGTGGTAAAAGACTTTCATCAGCAGAGCCTGAAAGAAGCAATCAGCCCCACCTTGTTTTACTGTAGCCGCGACCATAACTATTATTCGGTGAAGGTGGAGGGCACGCAGATGGCAGAAACCCTGGAGCAGATAAAAACGGCTTACCAGGAAATATTTCCCGGCAGTCCGTATGAGTACTTCTTTCTGGATGAGTTTTTCAATCGCCAGTACCAGGCGGATCAGCAGTTCAACACCTTTTTTCGTATCTTCTCCGGTCTGGCTATTTTTATTGCCTGTTTAGGGCTGTTCGGACTTGCCGCGTATACTGCCACCCAACGCACCAAAGAGATTGGCATCCGAAAAGTACTGGGAGCGTCAGTGGGTAGTATTGTTACCCTGCTTTCCAAAGATTTCATGCAACTGGTACTGATGGCCAGCACCGTGGCTTTACCCCTGGCCTATTGGGTGATTCAACAATGGCTGGAAAGCTATGCCTATCACATTGACATCTCCTGGTGGCTCTTGCTGATCCCGGTGCTTACCCTGATGCTTATTACCTTAATTTCGGTCAGTACCCAAACCATCAAAGCGGCCCTTACTGATCCAGCGAAGTCTCTTCGTTATGAATGATAAACGGTTAATGGTGAACGGTGGAGGGTAAACGGTCAACCTATTTTAGGCATAGACAATAGACAATTGTCAACCCTTAACCTTTGATTTATGATCAAAAACTATTTCCTCATTGCTTACCGAAGCCTACTCAAAAATAAGGTGTTTTCCCTGATTAACATCCTCGGACTAGCTATTGGGATGGCAGCTTGTTTACTGATTTTGCAATACGTCAGCTTTGAGTTGAGCTATGATGACTTTCATGAACAGGGGGATCGGGTGTATCGGGTTTCTTATAAGCACCAGGATCAGAATAATACCTATGAGACAGCGGTGAATGTTCCGGCTTTGGGTCCGGCAATGCAGACCGAGTTTTCGGAAGTAGTAGGTTTTGCCCGACTATACCCCTTTGCCAGATACCAGTTTTCCTGCGCCCTGCAATACAATGAAATAGAACCAGCAGTTACCTTCAATGAGTCGAGATTATACTATGCCGATACGAGCTTTCTCAATTTATTTTCTTTTCCGCTCGTACAGGGAAATGTAGAAACGGCTCTTCTACAGCCAAACTCCGTAGTCATCTCTGAACAGACTGCCTGGCGATATTTTGGTGATGCCGATCCGATGGGGAAAACGCTTACGCTGGTCAGTAGCTCGGCCCAGGGAGAATTCAGCGTGACCGGAGTTATGGAAGATCTCCCGCCGAACTCCCATTTTGCTATTGATATTCTCCTTTCCTGGAGTTCGTTGCCAACCGAAATAGCCACTGCTAACTGGAAAGATGATATTGTTTATACCTATTTGCAGTTGGCCTCCTCAATTACCCCTGAACGTGTCGTGGACAAGCTCCCGGCCTTTCTGGATAAGCATCTTGACAATACGGAAGCGGAGGTTACGATGAGTTTACAGCCATTGGCAGATATTTATCTGTATTCTAAGCTTGAAGAGGAGATGAAGGTCGGCGGCAACCCCGGTGTTGTTGCGCTTCTTACTGTTGTTGCGTTGATCATCCTGCTTATTGCATGGATAAATTATACTAACCTTACTACCTCCCGAGCGCTGGAGAGAGCAAAGGAAGTAGGAGTTCGTAAAGTAACCGGGGCGAGCCGAGGGCAACTGCTGACACAGTTTCTTGTCGAATCCCTGCTGATCAATGGCTGTAGTATGCTGGTGGCTTTTACCCTGGTTCAATGCTCATGGCACTATTTTTATCAACTCACCGGCATCTCGGATTCTGGCAATGGATGGATCAATCTGTTGGCTGTTTACTGGTGGGTGGTGTTGATTTTTCTTATCGGCGGAGTCTTTATTTCCGGCCTGTATCCGGCCTGGTTGCTGTCTTCTTTCCGGCCGGTCAGGGTGCTGAAAGGAAATTTGGGAAATAGAATCCGGGGAGTTCTTTTCAGAAAGGCATTGGTGCTACTACAGTTTGCCATTTCAATCATTCTGATCGCCGGAGTTATTACCCTCCATCAGCAGTACGATTTTATGCAAAAACAGAATCTTGGCATTGAAGTTAATCAAACCCTGATCATCAAAACTCCTTCTAATACCGATTCTCTCTACCAAAATCGACTGGCCGGTTTTAAAGAAAAGCTACAACAGTATGTCTGGATAAATCATATTACTACGTCTTCCGAAGTGCCCGGTAAAGTGGTTGAATGGACCTTTGAGGTTCGAGAGAATCAAAACACATCACCCAAAAGTTTGCCAGTTCAGGTCATCGGTACCGATTTCCTGGAGACTTACGGATTACAATTGCTGGCCGGAAGGAATTTCTTCCCTTCCGAACAACCCGATGCGAGGTTCGGAGATAAGATGGAGTCGGTCATGCTAAACGAAGAGGCCGTAAAGCAATTGGGATTTGTCAATCCGGAAGATGCGATTGGAAAGATCATCTATGCTAATGGTAGTGCCTGTACTATTGTAGGGGTAGTGAATAATTTTCACCAAAGCTCGCTGAAAAACCCGCTGCAAGCCTTCATTTTTCTGGTGAACGACCGGGATAGCATCTACTACTCGGTCAAGTTAGATCCTGACCAAACAGCATGGCAAAGTCAGGAGAGTACGCTGGCCATAATTCGTTCGGAATGGAACACCTACTTTCCCGATAATCCCTTTGACTATTTTTATTTAGATAACTTCTATCAGCAACAATACCAGGCTGACATCCGGCTCGGAAAAGTATTTACGTGGTTTTCCATGCTCGCGATTCTGCTAGCCTGCCTGGGCTTGTTCGGCCTGGTGATGTTTATGGTCTACAAACGCACCAAAGAAATAGGCATCCGAAAAGTAATGGGAGCTTCGGTGCCAAGCATTCTGCAATTGCTCACGTGGGACTTCCTGAGACTTATCCTGGTAGCGGGTTTTGTCTCTCTACCGCTGACCTATTGGGGTACCGTGCGCTGGCTTGAACAGTTTGCCTTTCGAATGCCGTTGGACTGGTGGTTTTTTATTGCCCCTATCGTACTGGTTACACTGATTGTGCTGGTGACCATCAGCTTTCAGACGGTGAAAGCTGCTTTAGCCAATCCGACCAAGTCACTACGGTACGAATAGCCGGGTGATGTAAGTCTGAATCGGGTATAAATCGGCTCCCTTCGGAGAGTCGGAGGTAGGGAGCACTCAGTACTCGAGAGGGGAGTTAACTACCTGCCTCGAGTACCGAGTACTCTCTTTTAATCCTGGGCCACCTGACTGCCCCACCAGTCTTCATTGGGCTGCCAGCCCTCGGTAAGAAAGTCTTTACGCTGCTGTTCCAGGCGAGGTAACATTTCGTTGACGATCTGCTCGTGCCGCTCCTGGGCGAGTTGCTCATTGTATTCCGGGTCTGGCTCAGGAGTGTTGGCGTTGGTTTCCTGCAAGAAACGCTCAAGTTGCTGGCCCAGTCGTTTGGCAACCTCAGGTTCCTGATCCAGAATATTGGTTTTTTCTTCAGCGTCTGAGGCAAGATTGTAGAGTTCCCGATGGCCATCCTCCCAGTAGTGAATTAATTTCCAGTCACCTTCCCGGATGATAGAAGAAGGATCTCCTCCCTGGTTTCCGTAATGGGGGTAATGCCAGTACAGCGGTCGCTCGGCAATGCTTTCCCCCTGGATCAGCGGAAGGAGGCTTACTCCATCCGTATGCTCGTCAGGTTTGAGTTCCAGACCAGCCAGGTCCAGCAGTGTAGGATAGAAGTCGACGCCGGAAACGGGCACATCGCTGCTTTTGCCTCCGGTATTTAGCCAGGGCACTTTGATGAAGTAAGGCTCGCGGATGCCGCCTTCCCACTGGTAGCCTTTACCGCCCCGCAGCGGCAGGTTGGAGGTGGCAAACGCATCGCCTGAAGCAACTCCCCCATTATCGGAAGTGAAAACCACAATGGTATTGTCTTGTAATCCTAATTCGTCCAGCGTATTTAGCACCATGCCTACGGCATCGTCCATGTTTTCCACCAGACCACCGTATACGGGGTTATCCTGTACAATGCGGATGGGAAGTCTTTTTTCCATATCAAAACCGTGGTCAGCAATGCCCTGCTCCGCTGCTTTTTGCCGGTATTTTGCCCATTTTTCCTGGGTAGCCTGCAAAGGAGCGTGAACGGCATAGAACGAAAGATAGGCAAAGAAAGCAGAATCCTGATGAGCCTTTATAAAATTGACGGTTTCCTTGCCCAATCGCAGGGTCAGGCTTTCCCCCGGTTCATGATCTTCCAGCTTAGGATTTTCAAAAGGGGAAAAGAACCCGCCGGGAGGACTGCCGCGTTCATGTCCGCCTTCATTGATGTCAAAGCCGTGGTCCTCGGGATACGAACCTTCGCTGCCCAGATGCCATTTGCCCGCAAAGAAAGTAGTATAGCCTGCTTCCTGGAAAGCTTCTGGCAGGGTGGTATATTCTTTTGGAAGATTGTGAGCATATTCAGCCGGTAACAATTCATTATGCCGATTGTGGTCGCGCCAGTCGGTACCGGTTTTGGCGCCAATCCAGTCGGTGATGCCGTGGCGGGCGGTAAACTTACCGCACATAATACTGGCCCGGGAGGGGCTGCACACCTGACAGGCCGCGTAGCCCTGCGTAAACTGCATACCTTCCTGAGCAATTCGGTCGATGTTAGGTGTTTCGTAATAGGGGCTTCCGGTGCTGCTCAGGTCATGGTAGCCCAGGTCATCAGCCAGGATAAAAAGCACGTTAGGGCGGCTTGCCTCGCTAGCTTCTTCCGCTGGTTGACAAGACCACAGAAGATTCATGCCAAGAAGAACAAGTAGAATGGATAGGTTGTGTTTGAGCATAATCTTAGTGTTTGGAATTTAGCACCTGGAGATAAGAGGCCCCTTGCACCAGGCCCTAAGTTTACTGATGGCGTGCGTTCTGAGCAATACCTTCCAGGCGGGTATCAATGTCTTCTTTGCTGAGCCAGCGCCCCCGTACCATGACTCCCGCCAGGTCTTTTACGGCGCTTAGGTCTTCCAGTGGATTTGCGTTCAGGAGCAACAGGTCGGCACTGGCGCCTTCTACCACTTCGCCAAATTCTCCTTCCTGGTCAAAATAGATGGCCGGGTTTAGCGTACCGATCTGAATGGCCTCCAGCGGAGTAAGCCCGGCCTCCAGCATGCCTTTAAGTTCATGGTGGATAGAAAAGCCTGGCACGTTAAATACCTGAGGAGCATCTGAGCCTAGCAGCAGCCCGTGTCCGTTGTGGTATAAATCATAAATCAGCTTCCGGCGAATGGTATTATAGCGCTCCCATTGTTCGGGGCTATAGTTCTCATCAGTAACCAGATTCTGCTTGCTGCTTACCCAATCGTCTACAGTAGAAGAGGGCATGTAGCGCATTTCCGGTGCTTCGGCCAGGGTGGCTGCATCTTCCGGGGAGAACCATCGGTCGAACAAGCTTTGGGTTGGTACTACCCACACGTTGTGCTCGTTAGCCATTTGCACCAGGTCATCAATCATACTGGTATCCGCCAGCGGGGTGAAGTTATACCCAAAGAAACCATTCTCATTGGGGTTCACATTTTCATCTTCTGGCACCAGCCCTTCCAGGAAACCATCCACATGGTCTACCGTAGCGTAGTTGCTTTCCAGCGCATGGCGAATACCTACATCCACCGGCACATGTCCGGCAAAGGGAATACCGACTTCGTTAGCCGTTTTTACCAGTTCGTCAAAAGCAGCCAGGGGAATGCCCGGGTGAATCTTCAGGAAATCGTACCCATCTTGCTGGTAAGCCGTCACCTTGGCCCGAGCTTCTTCGGGAGTGGGTACGGTGTTGCCGTTCAAAGAAGGACTAGAGGTATAAATGCGAGGGCTGAGAATTTCATTATTGGCGGCCTGCTCCCGTAATTCCAAATGCACCGGGTGGCCCAACATCCCCCGGATGGTCGTCACTCCGTTGGAAAGATAGAGGAAGAGCGTTTCCGGAATGCGGTTTTCGTACTGACCGGGAGCCGGGATGTGGGCGTGCATTTCAGCCAGGCCGGGCATCAGGAATTTTCCGCTTCCGTCAATTTGGGTAGTAGAATCCGGTAACTCCGGCACCTCATCCAGTAGTTGGACAATCCGGCCGCTGTCGATCACCACGGTTTTTTGAGCCAGACTGCCATCCCGTACATTGATGACCTGTACGTTGGTGATAACGGTAGAAGAGTCGCTGACGGTATTTTCCGATACGCTCGAGGCGCAGGCGGTCAGGAATAGAAAAAGAACAATAAGCTTATGCATAGGGTAGGGGGTGTATGTGAAGCCAATATACAAAAATGCCCTGTTCTGTAAAATGACCCGGATATTCGATGGTTAGCATATCTTCTTAAGCACGAACGCTATTGAAAAACTCGCCTTATGCCATGGTTGAAACTTTTAGCAGATTATAATATCCCGTTTACGCTTTGACTGTGCCGGACTAAATAGTAACTTAATAAAATGATAATGTAGGGGAAACCTTTAATCGGGTAGAATTTCATTTTTTTGGGAGACTAATCTTTCGTCAGATAAAGTTTACGCATTCATGAAAAACAGCTCTTTAAAAAATGATGACTCTCTGATCAAAGCAATGCAGACAGGAGATGAAAGAGCGTTCCGTCTTATTTACGACAAATACCTTAGCTTTTTATACCACCTCACCTTTAGAAGCACCCGGCAGGTTCATTTATCAGAAGAAATTGTGCAGGACGTCTTCGTTCGATTATGGAACAAACGTGACACCCTTAGCCCGCAGGGTTCTTTAAAGGCGTATCTATGGAAATCGTGCCGGCACCGTATTTTTGATTACTGGAAAAAGGAGGCAAAGCGACTGGCCGTAGAGCAAGAAGCTTCCTATCATCGTCCGCTTACTTCGGTTGAGACCGAAAACACGATTTTATTTACCGAATATGAAGGTCTCGTACAGGAAGCAGTGCAGCGGCTGCCACCTCGCCGAAAGCAAATATTTCAGCTGTGTAGTCTGGAAGGTAAAACCTATGAAGAGGCAGCGACCCAGTTTGGTCTGACCCGCAGCACTGTGCATGATCATATGGTAAAATCCATTCGCTCTATTAAAGACCATCTGCACCTTTCGGCAGACATCAGTATTCTGTGGGTCATTGTATGTCATCTTTTCCGAGAGTAGGCAAAAAACTTGAATTTTTTTTCTTTCAGAACCCACCTACCCCGGGCAGTGAGCAGTGTTTATAAGTAGAAGCTACTGAAACAGCCTACTTAAGCATAGCTACAATGGCGAATGAGCATTACGACATGCGAGCACTTTTTCGAAAGTTTCTGCTGGGAAAAAGCAGCAAGACGGAAAAAGAGCAGGTTTTGGAAGCTTTGGAGAATGCTGAGCAGGATGCTGAATTTATGGAGGCATTGGAACAGTTGCCGAAGGATGTCACCGAGTATCCTGAAATAGATGACCGTACGCGGGAGAAGCTTTTCTCACGTATCAACACGCATACCCAACCAGAAAAAAAAAGGACGTGGACAGTCCTGAGCATCGCCGCTACGGTAACCCTGTTGATAGCTTTGGGCGGAGGTGCATATTTCCTGTCTTATGTTCTGTTTGATATCCAACCTTCCATTACTTATGATGAAAAGAGTGCGCCCATCGGGCAGAGAAAGTCTTTTACGCTGGATGATGGTTCGGTGGTTCATTTAAACGGCGGGAGTAAGGTGAGATATTCAAGTGATTATGGAGATCAGGTACGAGAGGTGGTTCTGGAAGGAGAAGGATTTTTTGAAGTAGTACGCCAGGAAGAAACACCCTTTATTGTCAGAACCTCCACGCTGGAAACCAAGGTGCTGGGTACTTCTTTTAACGTGAAAGCGTATCCCGATCAGGATCAGATTACGGTAGCCGTATTAACCGGTAGCGTACAGGTATTACAACGTGATACCACGGCGGATGATAAAAGCAAAACCCTGGCGGTGCTTACCCCGGATCATATTGTGACCTATGATAAAGAATCAGGTAGTTACGAGACCCGTGAGTCTTCGGTAGCGGAGTTGATTGGTTGGAGAGAGGGGCGACTTGTTTTTCGTGAAGATACCTTCGTGGATATTGCCCATACCCTTAAAAACCAGTATGGAATAACGATCCGCTTTGGTGATGAGTCACTCAAAAAATGCCATTTCACCGCAAGCTTCGGGGCAGATGCTACACTGGAAGAAATTCTGGAGCTGCTGACCCTGGTACACGACACGCAATATCAGAAAAAAGGAGCGAGTGAATATATCATGTATGGGCAGGGATGTTAGAATATTTTATAACCAACCATGAAAGAGCTAACCCCCGTGTAAGTATTGAATCTTCACCAGGCTGGAAACAATAAGGCCAGCTTAAAATGAATCTTAGGCAACATGCAAAAGGGGAAGTAAGTACTTTACCCTCGCGGTATCCCTCGGTTTTCATTTTGTCTTTCCGATATCATTAACTAACCAGATATACATTGTTTTGTAGAACCACACACACATGAAATCACTTTACACCAAATTCCTCACCTATCAGTTTAGCATCATACGGTTGGGCCTGCTGCTGTTTTTGCTGCCAGCAGTGTTTACCAGTACGTACGCCGCTTCGGAAGGAGAACAGCAAAACCCCAAAGAGGTGCGCGTGAGCATCGAACTGAGAAAAGCTAATTTAACCCAGGCGCTGGATCAACTTCAGCAACTGACCGAATTCAATTTTATCTATGACCCCGACATTACCGGGAATTACGTAAACGTTACCTTGAGTCGGGAAAACGTAACGCTTCACGACGTGCTGGAAGATCTACTAAAGAATACCTCCTTGTCCTTCCAGCACAAAAACAATAACATTATTATTTCTGCACATGCTAAACGACTGAACGGTGCCGCTGCTCAGGCACTGAATATTCGGGGCACGGTGACCGATGCATATAACGGAGAGCCACTGCCGGGAGTGAACGTGCTGATCAAGGGCACGACCCAGGGAACGATTACCGACATCAGTGGTAACTATACCATTGTGGCCGACGAACAGGATGTGCTAACCTACTCATTTGTCGGATATATGACGCAGGAAGTAGCCGTGGGTGGACAGACCGAGATTAATGTGTCCATGAATGCCAGTGCCGAAGAACTGTCGGAGATTGTGGTGACGGCCCTGGGGGTAGAGCGGGAAACCAAAGCGCTTGGTTACTCCATTCAGGAGGTGCAGGGAGAGGAACTGGTGAAAGCCCGGGAGACTAACTTGGTAAACTCACTATCGGGTAAAGTAGCCGGGGTGCAGATCACCAACAGCTCAACCACCATTGGCGGGTCGGCTCGCATCACCATCCGGGGCGAGTCTTCCCTGGATATCAACGCCAACCAGCCGCTGTTTGTGGTAGATGGTATTCCGATCAGCAACCAGGTGGTTGGAGCATCGGGCTCTGGTACCCAGGAAACGGATTATGGGAATGCTGCCGGAGAGATAAACCCGGACGATGTGGCTTCTATGAGCGTGTTGAAAGGACCGGCGGCAGCGGCATTATACGGTTCAAGAGCAGCCAACGGAGCCATTATCATCACCACCAAATCCGGGAAAGGTCGGAAGGGGTTGGGAGTCAGTGTCAACAGCAATACAACTTTTGAAACCCCGCTGACGCTACCCGATTGGCAGAATGTGTACGGACAAGGAAATAACGGCCAATTTGCCTTTGCCGATGGCTCAGGCTCAGGTATTGCCGATGGGGTAGACGAAAGCTGGGGACCTCGCATGGATGGACAACTGATCCCGCAGTTTGATTCTCCCCGCGATGCCGCTGGTTTCCGGGGCGGTGATCTGAATGCTCCGGCAGACAGTGAGATCATTCCCACGCCCTGGACTGCCCAACCGAATAACATCAGTGACTTCTTTCAGACGGGAGTGACCCTTTCCAACAATGTGGCGATCTCTTCCTCCAGTGAAAAAGGGAATATCCGCTTTTCCTGGACTAACCTGGACCAGAAGGGAATGACCCCCAACACCGACCTGATCCGGAATACGCTGGCCCTGAATGGCGGTATGAAATTAAGCGACAAACTGGATGTTAACACCTCAGTAAATTACATCCGCTCGCAGAGTGATAACCGGCCTTCCATCAGCTACGGCACCGAAAGTCTGATGTACCTGTGGATCTGGTACGGACGTCAGATCAATACGGCGAATCTGCGCAACTACTGGCAGCCGGGTCTGGAAGGAATTCAGCAGTTTAACTATAACTATAACTACCATGATAACCCTTACTTCAATGTGTATGAAAATACCAATGGGCAGGCGAAGGATAGGATCATCGGAAACGTATCGGCTACCTACCGCTTTACCGACGAACTCAGCCTGATGGTTCGTACCGGTACGGACTTTTATAACGAACTGCGGGATAAGAAAAGAGCCTTTAGTACGCAACGATTTCCGCTAGGAATGTACCGTGAAGACGACATTTACTTCCAGGAGATGAACAGCGACTTCCTGCTGACCTACGAAAAGAACGTGCAGCAAAATCTGGACCTTCGGGTTTCTTTCGGGGGCAACCAGATGCGCCAGCAGCAACGATTTCAGCAAACCACCGCACCTCAGTTGCTGATCCCGGATCTGTATAATTTCTCTAACTCCGCCGTTGACCTCACCATCTCCGAAAACGATTACGAAAAGCGGATCAATAGTTTTTACGGTTTAGCCAGTATAGGCTATAAGAACGTCGTCTTTTTAGACGTTACCGGACGGAACGACTGGTCAAGTACCTTACCCAAGGAGAACAACTCTTACTTTTATCCCTCCGTGACGCTGAGCACTATTGTAAGTGATATCTTTAATCTACCGGAGCCTTTTGCCTTTGCAAAAATAAGAGCTGCCTACGCCGAAGTGGGTAATGATACCTCTCCTTATCGTTTATTAAATGTTTATAACAACGCCACTCCTTTTGGAAGCTATCAGGCTAAGCAGGAGTCTTCGGTGTTAAATAACAATGAGTTAAGACCAGAGCGCACGAAGTCTTACGAAATTGGTACCGACCTGCGCTTTTTGCAAGGCCGGGTGGGTATTGACTTCACCTATTATGACAACATCACCCATGATCAGATCCTGCCTATTTCCCTGGACCGCTCTACCGGCTATACGTCTCGGATCATCAATGCCGGAAAGATCCAAAATCACGGTATAGAATTGATGTTGCACGGCTCTCCGGTGCTTACTGAAAATGGTTTCAACTGGGATATCAACGTAAACTTTACCCGCAACCGCAGCAAGGTGCTGGAACTGCACCCGGATATCGACGCCTATACCCTGGTGGGGCTGGATGACGAACGAGTAGTGCAGGTAAGAGAGGGCGACCAGATGGGAGCCATGTACGGCTACGGCTTTGCCCGTGTAGAGGATGAAAGCAGCCCTTACTTCGGTCAGATCATTCACTCAGCCACCGGGTTACCCACTTTAGGCTCAAGCCTGGAATACCAAGGGAACTACAACCCTAACTGGATGATGGGTATTCAGAATACCTTAAGCTACCGGGGGTTATCACTGGGCTTTTTGTTTGACATCCGGCAGGGAGGCATTGTCTTCTCCAAAACCAAAACCATCGGTAGCACCTCCGGACAGTTGCAGGAAACGCTCTACGGGCGGGAAAATGGATATGACCTGAGCGATCCGGCCAATGGCATTGTCAGTGCTGGGGTGATTGAAAATGAAGACGGAACGTATCGCCCCAACGACGTAAAAGTAGCTGCCCGCGACTGGCACTATAATTACTACGACCGGGATAATGCGGATGCTAACAAATACGATGCTTCTTATGTGAAGTTGAGAGAAGTAAAGTTAGGCTATACCTTGCCCAGCAAGCTGTTCACCCGTATGCCCTTCAGCAATGTCAACATCTCAGTAGTTGGGCGCAACCTGCTGCTCTGGACGGAAAACCCGCACTTTGACCCAGAGACAATGGGCATGAGCGGCGGAACCCTGAAGCCGGGAGTAGAAATGATGGCTTACCCTTCGGCCCGAAGTGTTGGCTTTAACCTGAGCTTTAATCTTTAATGAATTCTACCCGAAAAAACACTACGAATATGTATTCTATCGCTAATAAAATACTATCGCTAACCTTATGCCTGCTGCTGGTCACTACCCTGGCCTGCGACGAAGATTTTGAAGAGGTTAACAAGAACCCGAATAGCCCGGAAGTGGTACCCGCTTCCCTGCTGCTGCCTACCATCATCCGGGAGCCGGTACGGGAGCTGAACGGTCTGGCCTGGGGCACAGGTAATATTGTAATGCAGTACACCGCCAAAATACAGTTCACCAGCAACGATCGCTACGACTGGGGCCGAAGCGGCGACCCGTACAATACTTTCTACAATGCTCTGCGGGATGTGAAAAATATCCTGGAAATTACCGAGGTATCGGGTGAAAATAACTATCGGGCAGTAGCACTGATCATGAAATCCTGGATGTATTCGGTGATGACCGATGCGTACGGAGAACTGCCTTACACCGAAGCACTACAGGCTAAAGAAGGGGTGAACCTACCCAAATTTGATACCCAGGAAGTGGTTTATCAGGGTATCCTGAGTGAACTGGAAGAAGCCAATACCTTATTGATGAACCAGTCCGATGAAGCCCTGGTCGGTGATATTCTCTTTGATGGTGACCTCATGCGCTGGAGAAAGTTTGCCAACTCATTAAAAATGAGGATATACCTGCGGTTGTCTGACCGGCAAGATCCTTCTGCTAGCCTGCAGGCGATGTTATCCGACCCGGATACGTATCCGATTATTGAGAGCAACAGTGAGCAGGCGGCGTTTACCTACCTACAGGACTCGCCCAACCAGCAGCCGGTGTATACCACCCGTTCCGGTTCTTTCGACGAGATCCGGCTGAGTGAAAACATGGAGAATACTTTGAAGGAGCTAGAGGATACCCGTCTGTTTGTCTATGCCCAGCCTACGACCAATTCCGAAGCGGGCTTGTTAGGGGAGTGGGATGATTATCAGGGTGTGCCGAACGGTCTGGCCGATGAGCAGGCGTTGCAGTATGCTCCCGGCGGCGATCCTTCTCAGGGTGGTTCTAACTTCATTTCCCGGGTGGGCATTATGTTCTCCTGTCGGGCCTGCGATGGACTGGCTTCGCCGGTAGCTCAGCAAACGCTATTGATGAGTTATACGGAACTTCAGTTTATTCTGGCGGAGGCTCGGGAACGAGGGTTCATCAATACGGGCGATGCTGAGATGTATTATCAGAATGGCATCCAGGCTTCTTTTGATTACTATCAGGATCGATTAGCGGTAGGTGGTTATACCGAACTGGTAGAAGCCGTTCAGGTTTCAGAAGGGTACTTTACCCAGCCTGCCGTAGCGTACACGGGCTCGCAAGCGGAGAAGCTTAACAAAATCGGCCAGCAAAAGTGGATTGCTTTGTTCTACAACGGTCTGGAAGGATGGTTCGATTGGCGCCGTACTGGTTTTCCGGAGATTCAGCCCGGCGCCGACGCGGTTATTTCTTCCGTACCCGTTCGCTTCCAGTACCCTACCGAAGTACTGGCCCTCAATAAATCAGCTTACGAAGAAGCCCTGCAACGCCAGGGCGAAGATAAAATTACTACCCATCTGTGGGTAGATGCTGAATAAGCTCCCTCAAACCCCTGTCTGATTTCATTCAGGCAGGGGTTTTCTTTAAAAACTTCTTTCTATCAGACTACGACGAACCATGCCTTACCTCACGAAAACCGCTATCCTTTTTTTATTTGTATGCTCTCTCACCGTAACCCACCTTTTTGCTCAGGACGAAGGCATCTTTCTGGGACCTTCGCTGTATGCCCCCACCCCAACCAGCGTGAATGTCTGGTGGCATATCAAGCATGATGAAAAAGAACATCAGGTCCTGTACGGGACCAATCGCAAAAAACTGGATCAGGAGGTGGGCCTTCAGGAGACTACGGGCTACCCGCATGTAGAACTTACGGGCTTAGCGGCCGGAACGACCTATTACTACCAGGTGAAATCCGGCAGCGCGGTGAGCGAGGTTTACTCATTTAACCTTCCCGATCCGGACAAGCCCTTTCGCATGGTTTTCTGGAGCGATAACCAGAATGGCTTTGAGACTTTTGGCAATAAAACCGTACCCCTCATGATGGAGCAGGAGCCGGATCTGCTACTCACTGCCGGTGATCTGGTCAGCAATGGAGCCGAATACGAACATTGGGACAAACATCTCTACGGACCCGCCAAAGAACTCTTCAGTTCGGTGCCCTGGTATCCGGTGCGCGGCAACCACGATTATGATCCCAACTCGGATCTGTGCTATAAGATGCTACCCCTGCCTGAGACCGATCATTACTACGCCAAATCCTACGGGCCACTCTGCATACTGATCATCGATTCCAACGAAGATACCGAAGCGCAGTGGGCCTGGCTGGAAGAGCAATTGCAAAACGAAGCATGGAAAAATGCCAAGTTCCGCATGGTGGCTTTTCACCATCCGGCCTTTAACTCTTTGTGGGATTCGCCTAGTATCGATGGCCGAGCGTTGTACCGTTCTACCCTGGTGCCCATGCTGGAAGATGCCTACGGAGACATTGTGATCAATGGGCACATGCATGCCTACGAGCGACTCAGGAGGTTGATGGGCAACGATGAGTTTATCGAGTATGTGATCATTGGTGGAGCCGGAGGAACGCTGGACACAGTACCGGTATACCAGTGGCCTTTTTCCGTGGTCAAATACTCTACGCATCACATTCTGGTAGCCGATATTGATGAAGAGAAGATGATGCTGAAGATGATTGAACTGGATACCGAAAAAATACTGGACACCTTCATGATCCCCGCCAATAAGGCAGACGAAGAGAAAGCAACCGGCAAAACCGAGTAAGGGACTACGGAGTATGCCTTCTGGCTAGTTTATACTCAGGCCGCAGTAGAATATCGCTAATGCGCTTTGGAGGGAAATAGCAACTGTAATAAAAAAAGTAGCACGAGGCAAATAAAGAACTTAATCATAGTCAATAATCGGTAGCGTGTACAAAATGCCGGAGTAAATTTCACCTACGGTTATGCCAGTAAAACCGTATGAAAGGGAAGATGTTATATTGGGAGATATTTTATCACCATGATGACCGAACTTATTGCTTCTTTTTTCATCGGATTGGGATTGGCCGCTTCTGTGGGCTTCCGGGTATTCTTACCATTGCTCGTACTCAGCGTAGCCAGTTACTTTGACATTGTCCCCCTAAGCGAATCCTGGCAGTGGATTGGGACGCTACCCGCTATGATGGCCTTTGGGGCAGCCACGGTACTGGAAATCCTGGCCTACTTCATCCCTTGGTTTGATAATCTGCTCGACACCGTCGCCATCCCTACTGCTACCCTGGCCGGTACCGCTGTGATGGCTTCAACGATGGTAGAACTTGATCCGCTCTGGCGCTGGGCATTGGCCATCATTGCCGGAGGCGGAACGGCGGGCATCATCAAAGGAGTGAATGCCAAAACCCGTCTGGCTTCTACCGCCACTACGGGTGGGCTGGCAAATCCGGTAGTCTCGGCTACCGAAACAGTAGCTTCCGTCGGTTTATCCGCGTTGTCCGTTTTTCTCTGGCCTATTGCGGCCCTGATTGTCATCGGTCTGCTGGTCGGAGGGATTTTCTTCTTCCGAAAGATTCGGCGATTATGGCGCAAACCAACCCCCTCCGTTAATGAGTAGTGATTGATGAGTAATGATCATTGACTAATGAACGTTGAGGTACAATAGTTTTTACATTTCCACTCTTTCATTAGTCATCAATCATTATCTTCGCTTAGTTCGCTAATGGGGGTGAGTAGCAGTTTTCGGAATTCTACTTCCGCGCCTTCGGCTTGTACGGCAATCTGCCCTTTTTGCGCGGTGCAATGCTCGCCGTAATTGACCAGATCGCCATTGAGCCATACCTTGATGGCATCGCCCAGGCACTCAATGGTCATGCTATTCCATTCGCCTAAGGGTTTCTCCGAGCCGTCGGTAAGGTTCAGGATACGGCGCCCCTTGCCCTCGGTAATACCCCATTCTTCTTTCGGGCCGCGTCGTTCCTCCATATTGGGCACTTCAATATCCTGAACAATACACCAGAAGTCACCGGCATTTTCGTACATCATCTGTACTTCAATGGATTTGGGGAACATCTCGTACAGAGCCCGGGGGGTTGAGGCGTGTACCAGCACTCCGCAGTTGCCCGGCTCTCCGGCAAAGCGATATTCCACTTCCAGCCGATAATCCTGATATTCTGCATCGGTAATCAGGTGGCCGTTGGGAGTGCCCATGCTGACGAGCAGGCTGTCTCGCACGAGAAATGGACTTGGCACATCGGTAGTATCCATTTCGGGAACGTCCACGTGCCAGCCGCTAAGATCGTGCCCATTGAAGAGGTTATGCGGTTCGGGAGAGGTACAATATGTGAGGGTGATGAGGAGTACGGGAAGGAGAAGGAAAGATTTTGTCATCGGTAGTGTATGGCTGATAGGATGGTAAGGTAATGAAATATTTTCTAGGCCATTGGTTGTGCTTCAAGAATACTGGGTTGGGTTTTTTCAACCGGCGTATCCTTCGGCAGGCCAAGCAGGTAAAGTTTGGCCCCCCCTTTGCCTTTGATGGCTCCTTTCTCCCAGCGGTAGTCCTCAGTTTCCAGACCTTCCAGCAGTATATCCATATCCTGTAAGGTATAAGTACGCACATTGGAAACGGCTCCGTCCCAGGCAATCAGCAGTGGAAGAACGGGGATCAGGTAGGTGAATACCAACTGCTGCCAGGTCATGGGGCGCACGAGGGGCGTGATGAAAAAGACCATGAGGAAGCCGATGGGCAGGGCCAGCCACCACAGTGCGTTAGGCACGGCATTATCGCTGATCTCAAATACACAGATGGGCTGTCGGGCCTCCTGCGCCCGCTGGAGAATACGCTGGGCGGTATTGGGCCGCATATGGTGCATGCTGCATATTAACGTGCGTACTCCCGGCTTTTCCTCTCCCAAGGTGGCGGCATCTACCGGAGTGGTCAGATAGGTGGTGTTCGGATCACCCGCCTGTAGCAATTGGGAGGCGGTTTCCTGGTTGGGGTAGAGGTCGCTGAGGGTGAGTTTCAGGTCGGCGAGGCCGGGTTGCTGCCGGAGGGTTTCGGCCACATCCAGCATGGGGCCGCCGCTGCCGGAGCAGAGATCAATGATATGGTTGGAGTTCGTATATTTCAGGGCGCGGACCATCAGGTCGGCCAGCATGCTGCGGGTGTCTAGCAGGCGGTGCATGGCCATGATATAGCGGGTCATGCGCTCCCGCAGCCAGTGAGGAAACCAGGGCAGGTCTTCAAACTCAAACAGGTGGATGCGTTTCATAAGGGTAGCAGGTTGTTGAAGGTAAATATACCGCATACCGCCAAGAGTTGGTAGGTTTTGGCACAGAAAACGCCCGTGGGCCCAGCTAGTGGACTGGCAGATTCAAACCAATAGGGTAGTTATGAGTTGTAATAGCATGATTGATGATTATGCGATGCACCGATCATTACTCATTAAAAGATAAATACCGTACCTTCGATAGACAAAAACTTTTTTATTATTACGCATGGAAGATTTAAACATATACATACAACCTTTTTTAATTGGGCTTGGAGTAGGACTGGTTTTATTGCTGATTGTCTATATGAGCGAACGGGGTAAGCGTAGCTCCCTGAAGAGCGATATCAAATCGCTGAAAAACCATTTGCAGAACAAGATGGAGATTGAAGCGGAAGCCACCGAGAACCGTCGGCAGGAGATTGAGCGGCTGAAGAAGGAAAACGAAAACCTGCGCATCACCAACCAGTCGCTGGCGCAAAAGCCCGGACGGCGGGAGGTGATGAACCTGCACATCTACCAGAAAGCCATTGCCATCATGACGGAAAGCGCCCAGGGCTTTGCTCCCATGTGGCAACGTGCGCTGCGGGAAGCCGAAGCCGAGGTGGAAAAGTCCGATCAGGGTGCTTCTTCCTTTATCCGCAAGATCATTCCCACCCAAATCTTCGGTGGTTCTGCCTCCGAATCCAAGAAACTGGATTCCGGCGATGACTACGACGAAGGCCGCTCATAAAATAAGACCATTGGTCTGCGTGATTAAATAGACAATCCTGATTTACAATCGGTATTTGAGTAAAAAATAGTACCTTTTGGTGGTTGAATTCAGTGCGGAATATGCGGATATACCGTTGCCCCGCTCGTATCGAATCTCAACCGACCACCGCTTATATTGCGATCCCAGACCCAGTAAATGTCCTTGCTCGTACTTTCTGGTATCCGCGATGGCCTTGCCTTCTTTTTCTCTCTTTATGGATAAAGACATTATTTCCTCTTTCCGATAGTTGGTTTCACGAATGGCCCAGCCGTTTGAAATGCCGACATGGGCATATACCAAAACCTGTTTGATCGGATACCGATAGCGCGCCATGTTATTCATTTTCAGGTAGGAATACCCAAACTCGGTGTCGATGTAAGTGTAATTTCTTTCGTCAACAAACCTGCTATAGTGCTCGGTTGCCTGATACGATGTAAAGAGAATCTCATTACCCACCACCCATTTCTTCTGATTTCGGGGTAAGATCAGGTCGAGAAATAGTCCGGCAGCAACATTGGTTGACGGAGCATAGTCTGCTTCGGTCAGGTAGGACAGCCCTGTACTTTTGAACCGTAATGATGTTCGTGATACTCCTGTGATCAAGCCAACTTCTAAGGAAGTTCTCTCTGTTTTCTTATGAAATTCCAGGTCTGACTGGGTGCATTCGTAATAGTGAAGAAACAGTTTTTCAAAGCTATTTTTGCCGTACTTGATATTCCTCAGCTTTGATTCAATGGAGGAACAGTCGTTGAGATAAATTTTTAGCTGACCTATATATTTTTTGCTCTCAACGATTGTCTTCGATCCTTTATTCTTCATGAAGAATCGCTTGTAGACCAACAATTGGTAAGTTGAATTTTGCCAGATGTAGAACTGATCTTTCCCATTTTTATCTTTGAGATGATAGAGGCTTTTGGATCCCTGGATGAGCGTCTGCAAAAAAACAGCTACTTTCTCCAGTTTAATTTCAGGACTATATTCCAGTGCACTCGTTTTGAGCGGGCTTATTTCCCGGTCTACCACGGCACTGACGTAGTGCTCATCCTGCACCATAAACCCTCGGATGTCGGGCGAGGCATAGCGGTGCGGTGCTTCATCCAGGCTCTTCTGAAAAGATATTGCCGTAGGATTCTTTTCCCAGTTACGGTAATCGATGAATCCGGCAACCGTATCCTGGTTCAACAGAATGATCTGGCCCGGCACCATATTTTCCTGCGCATCAGCAGCGTGAGAGAGCAGGATGACCAGAAAGGAGGCGAGTAACCTTCCCAGAGGTTTAATAAATTGCATACTATTTCAAGTGAGCGATGAAGCGGGGCACGTTATGCGTGCTATTGAAACATACCTACCCGGGAAGAATAATCAGAAGAAAGCTGGTAGATCATTTTAGGGCATTACGCCTGCGCAGGTACCACGTAACCGAGCATTTCCAGTAATTGGGGCTCGTCCTGGAGGGCCACTTTGGCAATTCGGTAAAAGTCCCGCATCCAGTGGTCCAGGTCTTTCAGGGCTTTGTTGCGTTGCTCGGTAATGTGCTGCGCCTCGGCTTTCCGCTGCGATTGCTGGCTGTAGAGGCCCAACAGTGCTTCCAGGCGGGATTGAGCTCCGTGCAATACTTCGGTGTTCACTCCGTAGCGGGCCATGCCTTCGCTGTGCTGCCCGATCTTGCCATAAAAAGCCGTAGCCTGGGTGATCCAGCCACTGAATGCCGTTTTCAGCCTGGTATCCAGCTTCAGTTGGGTGAGCACGCCACGCTGGTCTTTAAATGCCAGTCGGGCCAGTTGGCGGTGCTCGTTGAAGAGTGTTTTCAGCGTGGCCCATTCCTGATTGATGGCATCGGTAGCATCTTTCTGCGCTCCGTAGGTATCATCTTTGGTAGATTGTAGCTCCAACACCTTCTCCAGCAGCGACTGCCCTTTGAGCAACTTCGGCCGGTCGTACGAGAACGTGGCCAACGGCTTTTTCAGGGGCACATAGCCGAGGGCGTTACTTAATGACAAACGATAGCCTTGTAGCTTTTCATCTATAGAGCTTTTCATAGCATTCCAACAGTTTCGTAAATAGCATGCCCCAAAACTACGGTGGTCCGGTTTAAGAAGGAAAGATATTCCGGGATGGCTCTTACGTGGGTAATAATTTTTGGGAAAAGAGCGAGGTCAGGACTGATTACCATAGTTTTGCCATTTCTTCCCCCAATGGCATGGTATCGGTGGGCATTAGTCTCTATAATGGGTTTTACTATAGGCATTCAGTCATGAGTGAGTCGTTCCGGTTCTCTGGAAAGTAGAGGACTACTGCTTCCTCACTTTTGCCGGGTCTGCTTTCTGAGACAATTAAAAGACCCTCGTTCCGGATGCTCTCATCAAAATGCTAATCTATAAAAAAGATATCGATGTAAGTATTGCATAAGGTTTCACGAAAGATGAACAATATTTACCTCTCCTTCGGAATAGTTATTGAGATTTATCTTATGAAACTAATACCTTACTTCTATGAGAAATATTGTAAAAGCATTGAGTCACAAAGACCGGGTTTTCGGTAGAATTATTTCCGGTGGTAGTGTAGTATCTAAGGATCAGGAGGGAAAAATCTTAATGGAAGAGATCCAGAATGGTTTTTTTGAAAAGGAAACCGCCCGGCCCTGCCTGCTTACTCCCAAGCTGTATCTTCCTTATAATCTGTTTAATTCCTTTCGGAATATTCCCTTGAATTAAGTGTGCTGATGAATCCAGTGGCCTTCCTCAGCGTGTTGTATGCATTCTCTTAGCTGCGTGCTTTTGAGTGCAACGACAACTCGGGCCTCTCGAGTAAGGCTTAAAATGTTAGCCCGCTAAGCTTTCGGGCCAGCGCATAAGTAATTTCTTAACTTAAACTGCGAGCGCTCATGAGTTCTTTTGCTCCGAGCGGGCGGATTTGATGAGGCTTAACGGTGATTACTGCTATGGTCTCACCCGTATAAGTGGTAAATTCTACTTCATAACCTTTTCCTGACTCATAGGTAGCAACAATAGTACCTACATCTCCTTGCTCCAGAGATTTTGCGGGAATGGCTTCGGTTAATGCAATGAGATCTAACTCTTTCATAATCCTTCAATTTACTAATTGTAACGGATAAGCGGTAACCAGGTACGCTGTATCCGAATTATTTTCTATCATCCAGACTGTACGTAGCAAGTAGCTTCGCTGGTTTGGGGCATAGATATTACCATCTATAACGTATTTAGTACCAAAGTCGGTCTTTATGGTTTCAGTGACGGTTGATTCTTCGGCTATTTGCTTTAGGGAATGTATGAGCACCTCAGGTTTGATAATTTCGAAACCGATGTTGGTAAAGTAAGCTGCTTTGTGCTTGCCTACTGGGTGGGAAGTAGAAAGCAGATAGTTTGTGATCTTATCTTTTGGTATAACCGCGTTCTTCCTATTTGGCAAATACATACCCTAAAATAGTTAAAAACAAAGATTATCTACGCTAAGCTTGAGCATTTCTATAAAAATAGAATTATACTAAAAATTAGTCAAAAAATACTGATTAATGAATATTGATTTTCCTGATTTTTTAGAGCAGAGATTAAAGTTAGATAGAAAAACAAGATCGATGGTAGATGCTACAGTTAATGATTCTGAATAGTGGGTTGATACCAGCCGTTTTCCTTTTTTTCCTGATCATGGGCCAAAGCACATAGCTCAGGTATTGTCAACCCCTACCCATTTAATGACAGAAGAAGCTAAAGGGTATTTTATAGCAGATGATGCAGCGGTTCTGGTATTTTCAGTTTTACTTCTAGTTGGCTGTGCCTGACCTGATATTCCGTCACTATCAAGCACAGAAACATATGCCATCTTTATATCTAAACCCCTAAACAACCCTTGACTCCGAATACAAGTCATACGCGGCAATGAGCGTTTCCCGACCAGTTGCGGTTTGGTAGTGCTCGTATTCCTGTATTTTGTCGCGGTGCTCCACATACACCGGTTGATAGGCTACTTCAAATTCGTTCCAGATAATCAGCAGGTGGCTGTAACCAAGCAGACTTGATCGGCCGCTTTCCAGCCAATCGTCAAAGGTTTCTTCATCAAGTGATTTGGGATATTTAGAGCTATCAAACATAATCTGGATTCAAACTTTTACATAGAATAGAGGGCAATTTAGAAAGTGCGCCCGGGTTAAGCAACGAAAGTAGTCAATTCCTTCCCTTTTGGGCTATGTAAAAGAAAGGGAGATCATGTAGTATGTATTCAGCAACCGAGAAACATATTTTGCATCAGTAGCACAAAAACCAAAACCAAAACCAAAGCCAAAGAAGCGCGCTGAGCCAGCGCGTATTTCCCTTGCGCTCAAACATGTGCCAATGAGTGCTCGGATAGAACGATAAGCTTGAAAAAAACCATTTTAACTCCGCTCGAACCATTTATCTCTAAAGAAAAATCGTATTCGACCGCCTCAATATCATTTTTCTTGTCAGAATGTCAGTTCGAAGCGGTCATATATCATTAAAACGTTCGAAAAAATCATATTCGGCCACTCGAATATCATTTTTTTCTCATAATGAGTGCCTAAAACCTGGTTCGAGGGACTTTTCTTCTCAGAAAAATGGCATCGATGTGCGTTCGACGTACTTTTTTAAACGGATCAATGACTCGAACCAGGTTTAAATCATTTTTCCAACTGGAAAAATGGTTCGAGAGCAGTCGAATATCATTTTTTTCTCAAAATGAGTGACTCGAACCGGGTAATAATGAATTTTTCTACCGCTGCCCAAGGCAAACTGCCCGGAGCTACTGGCTTTCTCCGCTATTTAAGTGAGTGAACGGACTAATAGATAAACGTTGGTGACTGGCCATAAACGTTCGTCAGGCAATTGCCTTCTAATCGCCTTTAGCCCACCGCTAACCCATCCGTCAATCAATTGGTTGCGACAAAATAGCGAGGCAGGTCTGAATACCTTCCAGGAAGTTTCCCAGCCTGAGGTTCTCGTTAGGGGCATGGATGTTGTTATCCGGGTTGGGAATACGTGCCGATACCGCGGGGATTCCCAGGATGCTGATAAAGGGAGCAATGGGTTGTGAACCCCCGGTCGTGCGGATCTTAACATACTGATCGCCAAAGGCGCGCTGCATGGATTTCTCCAGCCAAAGCCCCAGCTCCGAATTCATATCGGACCGGAAAGGCTGGGAGCCTACGTCATAGTCAAAATTAAGCAGTTTCGAGTACTGCGCTCGTTCCTGCTCGGTAGGCAGAGAGTCCACCAGATGATACCCCTGATCCAGAATATACTGTTTGACCAGGTTCACCTGTCGCAGGCCATCTGTTTCCGGAACCAGGCGCATGTCAATTTCTGCGATGGCCTCCGAGGGAATGATGGTGCGTACCTCGTCTCCTACCCATGCCGCTTTCATCCCCCGGATGTTTAGCGACGGGTAGGCCATGGATTCCTGATAAGAGGCTCCTACCTGCTCGGCTTCGGCAATGCCCAGGCTTCTTTCAATATCCTCTTTATCTTCCGGCACGCTTGCAAAGGCCACTCGATCCGCCTCACTGATGTTTACTCCCTCGTAAAAACCAGGAATGGCGACTCGCCCGCTTTCGTCTTTCATGCCGCCGAGTAAGCGGGCCAGACCAAAGGTGGGATTGGGCGCAAAATTACCGTATTGTCCGCTGTGCAGATTGCGGGTAGACCCAAAGGCGGTCAGGGTGATGGTGGCAATGCCCCGGGCACCGAACGCCAGGGTGGGTAAGTTAGACAAGTGCCGGGTACCATCCATGATGATCATCATATCCGCCGAAAATAGTTCAGGCTTGCTTTTTACCAGCGGGGGCAGGGCCGGAGACCCCCACTCCTCCTGAAAATCCATAATCACCTTCAGGTTGTAGGGGGGAACCATCGAGTGATCCTGAAGGATCTGCAAGGCACTGATCAGGGCCATGGACGGTCCTTTAGAGTCCGAAGCCGAGCGGGCAAACACTCTTAGGTCGGGATCGAAGCCGTTCTCCAGTTGGTCCCACCCCACGATTTGCCATTGGTCGGCCACTTTCTTTTTCAATACGGGTTCATACGGGGAATCCTGAAACCACTCGGAGGAGTCGACCGGCTGGCCGTCAATCTGCATATAAAATAAAATGGTTTTCGCTTCAGGGGCGACGCTTCGTTCGGCAAAGATGTGCGGAATCCCCTCAGATACAAGGGTTTGGGTCTGAAAACCGAGGGCTTCAAACCGCGCCAGGCACCATTGTACATTTTGATCCCGATGCTCGGGAATTTTACCATTGTTAGGAATGGCCAGGAACTCCCGGTATTCCTGAAGGGCTTCAGGGAAATAACCTTGCGCATAGCTCGCCATCTCCGACTTGCTGAGGCTTTGTCCCTGCACCAGAGCCGTACCAAACAGCAGGAGGGTACCGAAAAAGAGTATTTTTCTCATGAAGTGTTTCACTGATTTGGTTAATGCAGAAAAATACTCCGGCTTTCTGAATAATCAAATCTTTTGTTACCCTTTGGGGCAGCGGTTAACCATATTATCAGGATAGGCTGAGGGGCATGGAGCATGCGCCATGCATCCGCACCGTTCTTTATTTCAGGCGGTAAGTCAATACATGCCTCAAAGAAAAGACGGATGGTAATGGGAGCTATCCTATCAAATGTCATGTTGCTGCGCCAGCTGTACTTCACCCGCCTCGAGGTGGACATCATACAGCACATAAGAGCCTAGCGAATCTTGCTGTAGGGTAAGTTTGGCCTGATCGGCCTGTCCGGTTGGCAGATGCAACACAGCCGATTCCCACGACTCCGGCACATAGGTTTTCAAGGTAACCGGAACATCGTACACTTCCGCATCAAGGTCGGACGCAATAGTGACCACGATGGTATCGTCCTGCATCGCGCTGCTTACCTCGGTTTCTTTTCTTTCCCGTATGTACTTGGTAACGTCGGCAAACGTAGCGACCCATAAGGAATCCTCCCGTTCCTTCATATAACCGAAATATTCTTCCAACTCGGCTCCGGTGCGGGGCTCCCAGCCGATGCCGTCTATGCCATGAAAGACGAGTACCAGCCAGATGTTATTGTGGGCCAGGCAGGTATCCACCCAGGATTTCATCGTTTCCATATTGATGCTGGTGACCGGGCCCCGTTGCCACTGCACATACTCCTTATCCGAGGCGCCGGGTTGCCTTTGGCTGGAGCGGTTGAGTTCATCCAGGTAAGGGGCCGGCATACGGTTGCGCAGGGCCGGATATATTTCGTGGGCTTACTCCATCACCCGCTCGTCCTCCGTACCGTAAGGGCCTTCGGCCGAAAAGGTATACGCATCTCCCATAAACTTCCGGATGTCGGCCTTACTCTGTTCCAGTTCGTATAACATATTCGCCTCATCCAGCACCGCTAAGCGGGGGTGGGTCACGGTATGGCTGGCAATTTCATGGCCTTCGGCGGCGTAGGCCTGAAAGTCCTCCCAGGTGGTGGTATCTACAGAGTTGTTGTGGTAATCGATCTCATCCGTATCCTCCACATCGCCCCGTCTGACCTGTGCGTAGGCTTCGTCTATCACTGCATAAGCCTCCTCAACCTGCCCGGCTTCAAAGAGAGAACCGGCCTGGGAGTGGTAGTCTACGGCATCATCCATACCGGTATAGGCAATCAGCGAGGCTCGTTCGAAGAAGTTATCCGCATTGGTTTTGACGGAGGCGGTCTCCCGGATGATTTCTTCTTGGGGGCGTCCGATAAACTTGCCCCGGGCCGATCCTGCTACTTTTCCGGTAATGATATAAAACGTAGCCGGGAAACCGAACCGATTCATAATCGGTCGGGCCACAGTAAACTGATGGATGGTGCCATCGTCGTAGGTAAGGGAGATCGCTGACTGCTTATCTCCCTGCCAGGGCGTAATCATAGTATGCCCCACATTTTCTTCCGTTTGGGTGGTACAGGAAATAAAAAAGAGTAACAAGCCGATCAGGAGAATGCTATTTTTCATCTATTAGAAAGTTGATCTTTGGTAGGGTTGGTGTGTTATTATTTTTGGGTGGGTAGTGCCTGTGTATGATGGGTGGAGATAGAAAGTACCAATCTATCCAACTGCTCAAAGCCACATCGACAAATAAATTTACGATTCGTGGCGGGCTTTCCAAGTACAGTGAAAGTATCCATATTGATGAAATTCCATTGGTTCATAGCTATTGTTGTGGTCTTTTTTAACGCTTCTTATATTCTTCCCAGCCCTTTTCATAGTACTTTGGGTTTATTGAAAATTCACCTGCGCCCCAATCTAGATCACCAGAAAATGGAATTCTTGATATTCCCCAGTTACATGGTCTTTCATTGGTCTTTCCGTATTCAACCCAAGTTCCGATATATTGATTGTTCTTGTAATTATCATCGTAGGATAAGTTGTCATATTGAATTTTACCATTTTTATCTAAATACCACCATACGGTCATGATTCCTTCAAATATTCCGACATGATTTTGTTCTGGGTTTTCATTAAGCCGATATCGGCCTATTGCGATTCCTTGTGCCTTAAACCCTGAATCAGCGTACATGCTGTCAACTCCATAGTCCATATATTTGAATTCTCGAAATTGCTCTATTGTCACAGTTCCCTCAAAATCGCATGTATTGTCGTAAACAGTAGATTTTCCAGCAATGTAGTATACGTTAGAAATATTTTCACTTTTTTTGATTGAGATGAAATCTATGTGAAGTCTTCTGTAGTCCTTACCGATATAGCCAAGAAAATTAGAATTCGGCGTTAAAATCTTCGAAAGATCATATTTCAAATATCTGTTTATCAGATTCTCAGGTTTTAGTTCCCAACTTGAATATTTCGGATTTTCTAAGCTGTTGATCCAATCTGTTGTCTGTTGTGAGAAAACTTCTGTAGAACTGAGTATTAGAGCAATAAGTAGTATTCTCATGAGTTTTGATAATTGATCATAATGGTTTAGTGCAATCACTCGGCAGGCTTGTGACTGAGCCATATTGTGGGTAGTTTATACTCTTTCAAAATCAAAATTTTCAGCTATTACAAATGTTTTTCCAATTATCAGAATCTGTAAAGTCTCAGTTTCATCCACCCACTTCTTATCTACCCATCTTTTTGGATTATGATCACCAAATAGGTTTGGTCTCATGTTAAATGCATCAAGAATGCTTGCATATTCTGACAATATCTTCTTTGGTCCCTTAGCAAATAAGGCATTTGATGATTTACACAAATCAATGAATGAAAGATGTCCATAATTAATAAACTCATTCAGACTATACCAATTGCTTACTATTTTCTGATGAGTTTCCAGTATTGAGCTAATGAGTTCATATGGTCTGTCTGTTGATTGGCTGAAATAGAGCTCAGATTGAATGTCATCAAATCGCCACAGAAGAGGATGATCTTCTAATAATTTCATTTGATCTGCCCAATCTGATTTGATAAGTTCCTCTCGCACACCAGTTATTTGTGCTTCCCAAAGTTGGTGTTCATCATCAATACCAGTTCGAACAGTAAATTCAAGTTTTAAATCATCTGAGTACCAATCTGTTTTAGTTATATGAATGCCTCCGTCTTCCTCAAACTCAATTGAGGAAAATATATCAGCTAATCTAGAGTTTAGTTCCTGCAATTCCATGCTATCTAATTATCTACAACATCCGTACATGCCCATTGCGCATGTGTTCTATGTAGCTAAGGGCATATACTGAGATAACTTTTTATTCCTGGTCGCATGCATATTTCTGCCACCAACTGACTAGCGAATGATACTTATTCTTCTTCCGGACTGGCCGGAGTAGAGAATTCGGGGATTAGGATCTCCGTTTCTTCCTGCTGCATCAGTTTCAACACTTCTTCTACCGCCCTTTCCAACTGCGGATCGCGTCCTTCGGCTAAGGCCTTGGCATCCTGCCGAACGGGAATGTCCGGCGGTACCCCTTCGTTCTCGGCAATCCAGCGTTGGTTGATGGGGTCAAAGATGGCATTGTCCGGAGCAGTCAGCGCGCCACCATCCACCAGGGCATAGTGCACCGATGATTTTACCAGCCCACCCCAGGTGCGCGCGCCAATCAGCGGACCGGCTTGCTGCTGTCGGAACACCCAGGGGAAGAAATCCCCACCCGAACCGGCCATCTCGTTGATGAGCAGTACTTTCGGGCCTAAGATACCGGCGGGTAGCAGTCCGGGCTTGCCGTTGGGTACTTCGTTGGTGTAGGCGGCCCGGACCCGCCGGGTCATGAGGTCAACCATATAATCGTCCAGCAGCCCGCCCCCGTTAAAGCGTTCGTCAATCACCGCACCCTTCTTATTTTGTTGAGCAAAGTAGTAGCGGTTAAAAGAGACCAGTCCCTGGCCGCTGGTGTTGGGCACCCACACGTAGGCCAGTTGCCCGTTTGAGAGGCTGTCTACCCGGCGGCGGTTGTCTTCCACCCAGGCCCGTTGCCGCAGGGCATTCTCGCTGCGGATGGGTTTCACAATCTCCTGCCACGCGCCTTCAAATTCCGGGCTTTTGTTAATATGCAGCACTGTCTGCTGATCCAGCGTGCCATCCAGCCGCTCAAAAGGGTTCTCATCGGCGGTCAGTTCTTCTCCGTTAATGCCCACCAGATAGTGCCCTTCATCAATGTTGGTACCGGGCTGGTCGAGCGGACTGGTGAGGTCGGGGTTCCAGCTTTCGGTGGTGTAGATGCGGGCGATCTTCCAGCGACCTTCTTCCGCTACCAGATCGGCCCCGAGCAGCCCTACGCGAGGGTCATTCACATTCGGGTAATCACCGCCAAATACAAAGCTATGGCCTACCGACAGCTCACCGTTCACCTGATCGAGGATATAAGTGAGATCCGTGCGGTGCTTTATGAAAGGAATCAAGGGAGCATAGCGTTCGTATACGGTGCCCCAATTGCGGCCGTGCAGGTTGGGGTCGTAGAAGTAGTCGCGCTCGTAGCGCCAGGCTTCTTCAAAAATCTGTTCCCACTCCTGCGGGCGGTCTACTTTCATTTGCAAATCTACCTTTACAGTTTCGGCATCGTTGCCGTTGGGCTTAGAGGTATCCATGAGCTTCCATGCACCTCCGGCCTGGGCCAGTAGCTTATTACCATCTGCCGATACGGAAACCTGTTGCACTCCATCGGTATATTCTTTGGCTTCCCGGTCTTCCAGTACGAACTTTTGCAGGGTCAGCCCACCCTTATTAGGAATGCTTTCGGCCATAAAAACCGAGCCAGCGGGGCCGCTCACCAGAAAGCCGTAGTTTCGCTCCGGCACCGGCAGAGGAATGGTGCGCTGGTGCAGGTTCTCAAAGGCAATGGTTACGGCAATCGCATCGCTCTCGTCTACCTTGTCTTCCTCCTTCTCGTCATCGTCTTTTTTCTTATCCTCATCTTCCTCCTCGGTGGCTTCTTCGTCTTCCGGTTCGTCGTCGCTTTGCAGGCTGAAGGGTGAGGGATCATCCGTATTCAGGTTGATGAGATATGCTGCGTACTGAGGGCTGGCATTCATGGCACTGGTGTTGGCCCAGCCGGAGCTCAGGGCTACGTCGGTGCTGGCTAGAAAGTAGAGGTGCTTGCCGTCGCGGTCCCAGGTTGGGGAGAAGGCATCGGCAAATTCATCGGTCATTGCCTGCGTATTATTATCTTTGCGGGACCACACCTTAATCTGCCGGAAGTAGTTGGAACCCGAGCGGGCATAAGCCAGCCACTGCGAATCGTGCGACCAGCTCAGCCCCATGCCGCCTCGTTCTATATTCACACCGCCGGTATCCACGGTTTGAATGGTCTCCTTTTCAATATCCAGCACCCGCACGCGTACATCATCATCCACAAAGGCAATCAGCTTCCCATCCGGTGACCAGACCGGCTCCCAGGCCATTTTAGATTCTCCAATCGGAATCCGTTTCGGGTTCAACAGTCCTTTCTGAGAGGCAATCATCAGCGCGTACTCATGTTCTTCGATGTCGGAGAACCAGGCGACTTGTTTGCCCTGCGGAGACCATACCGGAGCCCGATCGGCAGCTTCGGAGCTTTGGGTAATGTTGCGTACGGTGCCGTTCTCTACCGGTACGGTGAAAATCTCGCCCCGGGCTTCCATGATCGCCCGTTTGCCAGTAGGGGAAAGCGAGACGGATCGAATACTTTTGCTGACATCTTCCCACTGAGGTTCGGCCCAGGGAAAATCTCCGGAGATACTGATGTTGAGTTGGGTGGTGTCCTGCGTATTTAGGTTCAGCAAATGAAGGTAGCCATCGCGTTCAAAAGTCAGGGTGTTATCCCACCCTTCCAGGGTTTTAATATCCGAACCGGTGAATTCAGTAACCTGCTCCAGCTTCTTAGAATCAGGCATATACGACCAGATGTTCATGGTGCCGTCCCGGTCGGATAGGAAGTAGATAGTTTTACCGATCCACAGGGGCTGAATGTCGGTGGTGCGTTCGTGCGGCAGCAGGACTTCTGATTGGTCCGACAGGTTCAGAATGCTGAGGGGAGTGTTTTGGCCGCCCCGGTAGCCACGCCATTCGCTATCCCAGCGACGTACTCGGTCTATCACAATGCGATCGCCTTCGGGTGAGAATGACCCGTCGGTACCCCATTGGGCAGAAAGTTGCGTAGCGGGTCCGCCTTCTACAGAAACGGTCCATAGCCGGTCGAAGGTGGCGGGAGCACTGTTGCGGGTGGTGGCGTACAATACCTTGGTGCCATCCTGCGTCCAGCCGCGTACATGCGCCGGACTGGGGTGCCAGGTCAGTCGGGTAGGTGTCCCACCTTCGATCGGGACAATATACACCGCATCCGAGCCGGAACGGTTGGAGGTGAAGGCGATCCACTGGCCGTCGGGAGAAAGGTGCGGGTCTTGCTCTACTGCCGGAGTGCTGGTGATCCGCAGGGCTAATGTATCTTCCAGGGATGAAATCCACACATCGCCTCCGTAAGTAAAAGCAATGTGGGTATCGCTGATTGTCGGTTGCCGGAGCAGACGCGTGCCCTGGGCCTGGACAGAAGAGCTTATGATGAGGAAAAAGAGGAGGGTTATTCCCAGCAAGTGCAGGGGCTTTACGGGAGAGCCTGAAAGCATCGGTAGCAGAGAAGGCCGGTCGTGGTTTCGGATGATCATCATAAAAGTATCTTCTTAGGAATGGTCGTTTGACGTTTGGGTTATGCTGAGCTATCCGCTCCTGCGGTATAGGGAATGGAAGTGAGGGTTGAGGTTGTCAGCATTCTCAAATCAAAACTTTTTTTGTCAGAGTGACAAATCCTGATGCTCATTTTTCTGCGGGCTTTCTTCGAGCCGCCATATAGTCGCTTCTCAGCAGTCCGTAGTACTCAGTATCTATCAGATCACCGTTTCCGGTACGGTATTCCCGGCGTAATAGTCCTTCTTTCACAAAGCCGTTTCTGAGCACGGTTTTCTGGCTGGCCGTATTGTCGGGGGCAATTTTGACATACAGTTTTTCCAGCGACAACTTTTCAAAAGCATGTTTTACCACCCAGGCTACTGCGGTTGAAGTGTAGCCTTTTCGGAGGTGGTCCTGATCAATAAAATATGAAAGCTCTCCTTTTGGTACTGACCAATCCAGATTCTTCAGTGTTACATTCCCGATAATCTCCTGCTGCTCGGTGATGATGACAAAACAAAAAAGCCTGCGGTGGGCGGCTTCTCGGATTTTCTCCTCAACAAAGCGTTTGGCAGTATGCATACTCTGGCCTGCCTTAGCAGTTTTGGGCAGGTATCGCTTCAGTCGCTTAGCATTGTTCTTAATAACCCGGTGAATCCGGGGAGTGTCCTCCATAACCACCAGCCGTAGTTCTATCGCCATGATGTTAATGATGAATGAATAATGACTGATGTATAACTCCCATTTAGTAATTATTGGTTGTTATTCATTAAAATTATTTAGTGGGAGTGGCGGTGAGTGCGTATCCTGAGATAGTTTCACGGATGCCATCCGGGTATGAAGTCGGAGGCAGATCGAAGTGTTTTTCAAACTTACTGCTATCAAAGACATAGTCCCGGTCGTATTGGTACATCATTTCCACCATTTCGCCCATGATTGGCATGAATAGTCCGAGGATTCTCACCAGCATTTTAGGAGCTTGCTGGTAGCGAGGAGCGACTCCCATCTCGCGGGCGATGGTTTCCACCCATTCTTTTCCGGTGGGTGGATGATCGGCAGTAGGCAAATGCCACACCTGGTTGTAAGCGTCTTCGGTATTTCCCAGCAGGGCAGTGGCCTTACCAGCATCGGGAGTATAGGTAAAGGCGTGCTTATAATCCACGGAACTCATCCAGTTGGCTTTCTTTCCCTGGCTCAGCGGTTTGATGACGGTTTCGGTAAGCATGCTGGTATTTTCAATGCCCGGGCCGTAGAAATCAGCTGAGCGGGCGATCAGGGCAGTAAGTTTTCCCGCTCGTACTTCATCCATGATCATATCGGCAATCTGCGCCCGCACCTTTCCTTTTCGACTGGGTGGGTTACTGGGAGTTTCCTCGGTCATCCCATTCAGATAGTTAGGATCATACATGTAGATGTTATCAAAGAAAACCAGTTTGGCCTGGTATTTCTGGCAAGCGGTGATGACGTCAGTAATTAATTTAGGCCAGGTCTTCTCCCACAGCTTCGCACTGTAGGGAAAACCCACCGTTACGTAAACTACGGACGAACCGGCTATGGCTTTTTGCACGTCCTCAGTACGCGTAAGGTCTGCGGGCATGAGCTCATCGGTTGCATTTACTTTTTGGGGATTCCGGCTGACCAGTCTGATTTGGTCTGTGTAGGTTGGTAATGCTTTGGCCAGCTCGATGCCAATGGCTCCGCCGGATCCTAAAATGGTTTGCATAAGGCTATAGGTTACTGACCGTTTATGGCCGGTTTAGCCACGCTGCGGTTACGATAAATTATTTTTCTTTCAAATTGCCGAATGTTCGGACGTGTTGCAATATATAATACCCTCACTATAGACCGATTTTCCAGAGAGAATATTTTACTGGCCTTGGTAACAGATGCTTTGTGTATTTACTTTCATTTTTGGGCATATTGCAAACCCTGGATAATATGCTGATATTACTATCTATAGAAAAGCCTTCCTAACCAAAAAAGCATGACCTGTCTTCTCCGCATCTTCCTTTTAGTCTTCCTGACCAGTTATCTGATATTCCCAACGCACGCACAAAGCCCAGTGGGCAAAGTAGAGCGAGTTAAAGTACACGGTACCTCCCTGGAAGGCAACCTCAGCAATGATTCTCCCGACCGGGATGTTTCTATCTACCTGCCACCCAGCTATCAGACTGATGAGGACCGGCGCTACCCGGTGGTGTATTTACTGCACGGATTTACCGATAGTGATAGCCAGTGGTTTGGTTTGGAAGAACACTGGATCAATCTTCCGGAAGTGGTGGATCAGGTGCAGGGAGATGAGGGTATCCGGGAAGTGATTATTGTCATGCCCAATGCTAATACCCGATTCAAGGGCAGCATGTATTCTTCCTCAGCGACGGTGGGCGACTGGGAAACCTTCGTTGCCGAAGAACTGGTTGCCTACATTGATGATCATTATCGTACCATTCCTCAGGCTGGGAGCCGGGGGTTATCCGGTCATTCTATGGGCGGCTACGGTACCATAAGGATCGGCATGCAGTATCCGCAGGTGTTCTCGAGTATCTATCTGCTAAGTCCCTGTTGTATGAGTCCGCGCGATGATGGAAATACGGATGCTATGCAACAGGCCGAAGCGGTGAACACCGTGCAGGAGATCGATGAGCAATCTTTTTTCGTGCTGGCGACCCTGGCCTCAGCCGCTGCCTGGGCGCCAAACCCAAAGAAGCCGCCTTTTTACATGGATCTACCTACCCAGGATGGAGAAGTGCTTCAGGAGGTTGCTCAGAAAATGGCCGCGAACGCCACCCTCGTCGTCATTGACCAGCATATTGCCAAACTAAAACAACTGAACGCTATTGCCTTTGATGTGGGCAACGAAGACCGGGGCATCGCGACCGCTTCCAAAGAACTGGATCAAGTACTCACAGACTACGACATTGACCACAGCTTTGAGGTCTACGAAGGCGATCATATCAACGGTATTGCCGGACGTATCCAGACCCATATGCTGCCCTTCTTCTCCAAACATCTGACTTTTGAGTGACCCGAAGATCAGACAGTTAGTACCTCCTGTTGTTCAATCTTATCGGTATCCAGTTCAATGCCGAAGCCAGGCTTCTGCGGTAATGCCAGTATTCCGTTTTCGGTCACTAGCGGGTCTTTTTGAAAGTGCAGCTTATAGCCCACGTGGTTAATCAGGTATTCCACCAGCGGACACACCTCCGGCGACTGGCTGGCCACTACATGCAGAGCCGCATGAATATTATGACCGTGGGGAAATACTTTAGCGCCAAAAGAAGAGGCCAGATGGCAGATCTTCACCAGTTCACTGACTCCACCGCACCATTCCGGGTCGGCCTGCACAATCTGGATGGCTCCGGCTTTCAGGAAATTGAGCACTTCCCAACGGTTGTAAAAATGCTCTCCGGTGGCAATTGGAAAGGAGGTACTCTGACTAAGTTGTACGAAGCTCTCCAGACGGTTGGTCGGAAAGGCTTCTTCCAGCCAGTAAGGGCGATATTGCTCCACCGCTTTGGTCCAGGCCATTGCGAAAGGCAGGTCCCAGCCCATATAGGCATCAAACATTATTTGTCCGTCAAAGCCCACTGCTTCCCGTAGCTCCTCTACCAGTTCAATATTGCGCTTTAGTCCGGCATGACCGTGGCTGGGACCATAAGCCAGGAACCACTTCTGATGATGAAATCCATCTTCATACAATTGTTTGGCGCGGGGAGCGACTTTTCCTTTCTCTACGGTGTAGCCCAGGCAACTGCCGTAGACCTGCACCTCGGGTCGGGTAGGGCCGCCCAGCAACTGATATACTGGTGCATCAAAGTATTTTCCCCGGATGTCCCACAGTACGTTATCTACGGCGCTGAGCGCCATCATATAATGTCCGGCGCGGGAATGGCGGTTGTTACGGTATAGCTGATCCCAGAGGGTTTCTACAGCCAGCGCATCCTTGCCGATCAGGAAGGAGCGAAACTGTTTCAGGATGGGGGAGATGGTTTCCGGATCAAGGTAACCGTAGATACCTTCGATGCCGCCGCGGGTTCTGATGCGCAGGTAGTCGTGGGTGAGGGTGCCGGAGGATTCCGTGGGGTTGGCACTGTCCTCGTAAGGCTCTGGCCGTTGTTCGGGGTAGACATGGATGGATTGAACCTGATACTGGCGGTTCACCCCCTGGGTGCTGGTGTAAGGTCCCGTTAGGCGGATAATTTCTACTGCCTCGATCAGTGTGTCGGAGTTAGGAGGAGTCTCTGCAAAGCGCTGACGGGCAGGTAAGGGTAGAAAGGAAAAAGCAGATGCCTGAGCAACATGGGATAAAAACGTTCGGCGGGTAGTCATAGGGAGATACAGGTTGTTGTGCTAACATTAGGTTAAGAAGTCTTCAATATACTGCAAAATCACTTCTTCAGCATCGCGGTCTGCCGTGATACCCAGAGCTTCTGCCCGGGCGGCTTCTGTGCCCAGCGGCCATCCCTGTACAATACTGATGATGTGGTCATCAGGACTTTCAATGATTTTGCCCAGCGTAATACCTTTGGATTCGGCCACGGCCCGGAGACTGCGGATCATCTCCTTCACTACATAACGACGACTGGGAAGCGTCAGCGTACGATCATCTCCCAGCGCCTTGCTGTCACATTCCATCGCTTTGATGAATGCCTCCACTACTTTCCGGTAGCCCAGCAGTGGCACTTCCTGCGCTAAAGAAACAGGAAGATGAAATTCCTTTCCATTGAGCGGTTCCCGGAATACCCCGCTGGCAAAGCTGGAAGCGGCCGCATTGGGCTTGCCCGGACGTATGAAGATGGTGGGTAAGCGTAGGGCGCGTCCATCCAGAAATCCTTTGCGACTGTAATCATTAATCATGAGCTCTCCCATGAGTTTGGTCATACCGTATGTGGTCTGGGGAAGCGGTTTGGTGGTATCGGAGACGATCGGCGGAGTGTAGATTCCTCCGTACACGGCCAGGCTGCTGGCAAATACTACCCGGGGACAGGAACCGGACCGACGACAGGCTTCCAGCAGGTAGCGGGTGCCATCCAGATTCACCCGCATGGCCAGATCAAAGTCTTTCTCACCCGCCCCACTCACGACTGCTGCCAGATGAAATAGCGTAAATTCTTTTTCGCTATTGATCATGGAATCAACTACAGACCGATCGGAGATATCCGCTTCTAGAAAGGTAACCAGGTCGGAAGCTTTGGAGCGGGCTATTTCCGGGATCGACAGATCCGTTGTCAGAATCTCGGTGATTTCGGTTTGGTTGCCGGGGGTGAGAGCGAGGTACGGATAGCGGTCTAATGCCTGGGTTAACTGGCTTCCCAGAAACCCACCGCCTCCGGTGATGATGACTTTCATGTTAGGGTTATTTTGGGTGTTGCTGCTGATAATATAGATACAAAGCGCTGTGGTCCAGGTCACCCAGTCCCGCCTCAATCATTTTTTCCCATAAAGGGATGTTGGTCATCAGCATAGGTAAATCCAATTGCTGATCCTGAGCCACCCGACGGACTTCCACCAGATCTTTCAACTGGCTGGTGGCCCGTCCACCCGGCTCATAATTCCCATCAATCATGCGTAAGCCGTGCATGTCCAGGATCTTGCTTCCGGCAAATCCATTCAGCAGGGCCTGGCGGGCTGCTGTTACATCTACCCCGGTGGATTCGCACAGGAGAAAAGCCTCGCTAACCGACGCAATGGTGTTGGCCACTATAAGCTGGTTCGCCAGTTTGGTGGTTTGTCCGGTCCCGCTGCCGCCCATGTAGGTTACACTGGCCCCTAATATATTCAGCATAGGTTTTACCTGTTCGAAAGTGCTTCGGTTGCCACCCGCCATAATGGTCAGGGTTGCATCTTTAGCGCCTTGTTGCCCCCCGGAGACGGGAGCATCAATCCAGTCGGCTCCCTTCTCAATAGCGGTTTGTTGCCATTGTTGGGTTTCCCGCACCCAGGTACTGCCCATATCGATAATCGTAGCCCCGGATTGCAGGCTGGTAAACACCCCTTGTTCACCGGCTACCACTTCCTCTACGGCGTAGGTGTTGGTCAGCATGAGGATAATGTATCCACCCTGTACAGCTTCGGCTACTGCTGCCGGACTGGCAGCGGAGGTAAATCCTTCCTGTTCCAGCTCCTGTACTACTTCCTGACTGCGGTTATTGATGATGACGTTGGCCCCGGCTTGTTTGAGGTGACGGGCCATGGGTTTGCCCATCAGGCCCAAGCCGATGAAGCCGATGGTTTTACCGTCGGGAGGAAAAGTGTTTGTTGATTCCATATAGTTTAGGTTGCTTGATGAACGGAAAGTACAAGCATCCAGGGGTTTCTACAAGTAAAAACCAGTTTAATCACTCGCCGGTGGTATAAGGAGCTAATAGAAACTCTATGGATTGTGGTGAAGCGGAAAGGATCAGTAAAGCATTATTTCGCCTTTGCTGCTCCATCGTGAAATCAGAAAAGTTGTAATTTAGCCCAGAACGAATTCTTGACGATATGAACTTTGCAAATCCGCAGTTCCGACCTGCCCAAAACAGTGACCAGGAAGTATTGCTGGATATGATGCGCGATTTCTACGCTATTGATGGCTATCCCTTTGACCGGGAACGCAGCCAGAAGAATTTCCAAAAATTGATTACTCAGGAGCCATTGGGTCGACTTTGGATGATTGCCGATGGCCCGGAAATAATAGGGTATGTGGTGCTGGCTTTTGGGTTTAGTTTCGAATACGGTGGGCGGGATGCATTCATTGACGAGCTTTATCTGAAAGAGGCATACCGGGGGCAGGGAGTTGGGGGTAAGGTGATTGATTTTTTAAGCCAGGAGGCGAAAGCGTTGGGAGTACATGCCCTGCATTTGGAAGTAGAACGCCACAACGAACGAGGCAACCGCCTTTACCGCAAAAAAGGATTTGGCGGACATGAAAGAACCCTGCTTACGAAGTGGCTATAGCCGCCATTGCAAAAATTTTGTATCTTACTGACATGAACAACAACCTTTCCCGTCGTCACCTGCTGAAGTCCCTGTCCGGATTGCCTCTTTTGGCATTGCCTGGGCCGCTGTTTCGTTCCAAGGGTTCGATCCAAACCGCTTCTTCTCCCTTCAAACTTAGTTTGAATGCGTATTCCTTCAATAATCCACTGCAAGATAAATCGATGTCATTGGAGGATCTGCTGGACTTCACCGCCGAGCATCATTTGCCAGCACTGGACCTGACCGCCTATTATTTCCCAACCTACCCCGAAGTGCCGGATGATGCTTATCTGTACCGTATTAAGCGTGAGGCACATCGTAGGGGGTTGGTCTTCAGTGGCACCGGAGTACGTAACGATTTTACCCAGCCCGACTCTCAGAAACGGAAGGCAGATGTACAACTGGTTTGCAACTGGATTGATGCGGCGGTTAAAATAGGCGCTCCGACCGTGCGCATCTTTGCCGGGCCGGCAGCAGCAGAAGGACATTCCTGGGAAGAGACCGCCGAATGGATGATGGAGGATATCCGGCAATGTGTCAAATACGGTGAGCAAAACGGCATCATTGTCGCCCTGCAAAACCATAACGATTTTATTACCACGGCCCCCCAGGTAAAGCAAATTATGGACGGTATTGATTCAGAGTGGCTGGGATTGATGCTGGATGTGGGTAGTTATCGTACCGGAGATCCGTATGCTGAGATTGCCGAAACCGCGCACTATGCGGTAAACTGGCAGATCAAGGAGAATGTCTACGTGCAAGGGCAGGAAGAAAAAACCAATGTGGATAAGCTGCTGGGTATTATCTACGAATCGGGTTATCAGGGATATTTGCCGCTGGAAACTTTGGGCGAGGGTGATCCCTACCAGAAGGTAGAGGTATTTCTAAAGGAAGTACGAACTGCGATGGAAAACTACACTTCGGAAAATGGTATGAGCCGGGGTGGGAAATAGTAGGCTAGCGGTAAGGTATCTCACTCATTACAGTACCCGCACGAAAGCTACCGTGAAACTGGGAATATAAGCGTAGTCGTGGTATATGTTATCCAGGTATATGTCTACGCTTTTGCTGAGAGCGTTCAGGTTGCGTCCTTCGGCGTATAGGGAACTGGACGATCCTATGTTTTTGCTAAACCCAACCTCCAGGTTGATTTCGCTATGTCCGTCTTTAAAAGGGAAACGCCGTCCGTAGAGCAGCCCGGCCTGCCATAGGTTGGATTTCAGGGTGAGGGTGGCTTCCGAGGCATTGCCTCGGCGGCTACGGCCTGGTTCATCGGAAATCTCCGTATCCATCACGGTTTCTACCAGATCCTGAGGAGTGTCTTTTCCGTTTAGTCTGAGTTGCTGGATAAATAACCCGGTATAATTTCGCCCAAAATTATAATGCACTCCGCCTTCCATTACCCATCCCGACTGGAATGCATCCTCAATCATCAGAATCACCAGTTCATCGGTGCCTAGTGCTTCAAGCGTGGACAGGATGAGGTTGGTATTAGGTTCGGAAAGAAGCCCTAGTTGCAACTGAGTAGAGAGTCGCCGGGTGAAGCTTAGTTCGTAGTCCAGCGAGAACTGGACGGGTACCTCAGCGGCTACTTTTAGCCGGTGAAGGGGATATAATTCTGGCTGGGCTAACCCGGTAGAATACAATAAGACACTGAGTGCCCCAATCCATATGATACGCTTCATCGATGATTATCCTTTAGATTCTTTATTACCCTGAAACAGATCCCGGAAGCCATGCAACATGAGCGTCAGGGGGTTATGGCTGACAAATCCGGTTGTAATGCCATAGTTGGCTTTTTCGATTTCGGGAGTGTAGGTGCCGAAGAGTTTGTCCCAGATCATGAAAATACCGCCAAAGTTTTTGTCGAGGTATTCCGGATTTGATGCATGATGTACCCGATGATTAGAGGGAGTGTTCAATATATGCTCAATTAAGCCCAGTTTAGGTACTAATTCGGTATGTAAGAAAAACTGATAGAATAAATTCAAACTGATGCAGATGGCCACCATATTGGGAGAAAACCCAATCAGTACGGCGGGTACCAGAAACAGGGGCGATACCAGTGCGCCCAGCCAATGGAGCCGATAGGCCGTCGTCAGGTTCATCCACGGGCTGGAATGGTGCACCAGATGGAATGCCCACAGGAAAGGTATTTTGTGCGATAGGCCATGATAGAGATAATACAAAAAGTCTACCAGCATGAATGCCAGGACAAAGTGGGCCCAGCTGTCGGAGATGCGAAAATTGGTGTATTGGTAACAAAAATTCAGTACCCAAAGCTGATAGCTGACGAATACTGCTTTGGATACAATAAGCCCCAGGAAGATGAGACCATTGGTGATCGTTTCTTTTCGGTGGTAGTTCTGCAGGTGTTTTTTTCGGGAAATGAAGACTTCTAGAATGATCAGACTTAAAAAAATAAGTAGAAACACTCCCCGGTATGCTCCGACCTGCCAGTGCATTATTTGTTCCATTTTCCTGAGGGTAAGGGTTGAAAAAATCGGTACACCGTTGGATCGGTGTACCGATATCGTAAATCAAAATCTATTGGGTAACCTCGCCCGTGGCCAGGTTTACCTGATATACCTCAGCGCTGTTTAGTGTGATCGTGGCCGTTTCGTCGCCATTGAATACAATGGAGGATGTATAGTCAAAAGTGCCCCCGCCCGTGCTTTCTCCGTGCAGGCTAAAGGCTGCTGCGCCGCTTTCAATCTTCAGCGTTTCTTTGTTAATGACTAATTCGGTGAGCGTGACATCACTTTCGCTGTTAAATGTTTTCTGTTCCTGAGTTTTTTGAGTAACCTCGCTGGTTCTTTCAAAGAGCCCGTTGAGTTGATATACTGTGCTGGAAGCCTCAAGTCCGGATGCTGCCAGCGAGCCATCGCTTGTTCCCTGAGACGCTAAGCGGATACTGTTGCGATTGCCTTCGGCTGCAAAGCTGTACGTTAAGGCCGGTGCCCCTCCGCTGCTGGATTTGCAGGAAAGCTCGTATTGATACGATACCGTGCTGGCGGAAGTCACGTACTGACCATTATACGTCCTGGTAAAGGTAGTATCGTAGGAGACGCCGCAGGCAGACATTTTGGCATCAGAAGCCATGCGGGCATTTTCAGCGTCTGTAGAGAGTACCGACAGGTCGGCAGCCAACCCGGTAATATCAGTGGCCAGGGTGGTGGCAATTTCATCGGCGGCCTCATCATAAGTAATCGCCTGCTCCTGATTGGGGGCTACTTCATCCTGATCATTACATGCAATGGTTACTAAGCCCAGACCGAGTACCAGACTCAGGGTTTTCATCGTTGTTTTAACTGTTGTTTTCATCTTACTACTATTTACTATTGCTTATCTGAATAATTCAATAATTAATATGATTTATACAAATTTAATTGATTATTTTGCTATTCTGGCTATGTTCTTATGAGTCATTCTCGAGTTTTCAACCAATGCCTCTTTTTCTTCAATGAACGGTCAGATCTGTTCAACCAATTTTTACACTATTTTCACAGTCGTTTGGCTGATGTGATCAAAATGCGGCTCGGTGCCGTTTAAGCTGATAAAAAGAAACCATGTCGCAGCGGATTAAATGGATTCGATTAGTAGCCTTCATCCTGCTTTTTGTAGTGGTCTGGCTGGCTTTTGCTACGGCCTTTTCATTACCGCAGGCTTTCCTACGAGCAGTGATCGTCTTTTTCATTTTCTCGCTGGTGGTAGGGATCAATCTTCGATGGATCATTCCGGCCGCCTTTCGACATCAGAAATTCTGGGTATATATTACGATTTCACTGTTCCTATCTGTAATACTGGCTGTTGCCAGACTCGGATTGGAGACCTTGGGAGATGTTACTCCCAATATTGCCGCGTTGGGTCGGAGATTTCCGGTTCAGGGCATTTTTTTTCTGATGTTTCTGGCACAGAACCTGTTCGTCAGCCTGCTTAGCCTGACCTACTTCCTGCTCAAACGCTGGATTGAAACCACCCAGCGCGAGAGCCTGCTGAAAGCCGAAAAACTGGAAACCGAACTGATGCTGCTGAAAAACCAGGTAAACCCTCATTTTTTGTTCAACACCCTCAACAATATCTACACCCTGGCTTACCTGCAGGACCAGCGCGCTCCGGAGATGATCCTGAAGTTGTCGGAAATGATGCGCTACCTGATCTACGAATGCCAGGCTTCGGTAATTTTGCTGGAGAAAGAGGTACGCTTTTTAGAAGATTATCTGGAGTTGCAAAAACTCAAGAATTCCCGCTTTGGCAACATTACCTTTCAGATCCGGGGAGTGAGCGGATCGCAGTATATTCCCCCATTATTGTTGCTTCCCTTCTTCGAGAATCTCTTTAAGCACAGCGATCTGGAGCAAAATCCGGCAGGTGCTGCCTCGGTTGTTCTGACGCTGAAAGATGACTATCTTACCCTGGAAAGCGCAAATACCTATAAAGTACACTCGAAGGGCCGTCACGAATCAGGGTTTGGCATCCGAAACATTCGGAAACGGTTGAAATTACTGTACGGTCCCGACTTCACCCTCGATATCGAGCAAGCAGACATGTATAAAATATCCTTACTAATCCCCCTGAAAAGATGACTTGCATGCTGGCAGATGACGAAGAACTGGCCCGCCGACTGCTGGCCGACTATATTGCCCGGGCGCGTAATCTCAGTCTGGAAGCAGCTTTTGAGAACGGGGCGGATGCATTGCAGTACGTACGAAACACTCCGGTGGATCTTATTTTCCTGGACATCAACATGCCGGATATTACCGGACTGGAGTTGCTGCGATCAATGCCGCATAAGCCGTTGGCCATTCTGACTACTGCCTATAGTGAATATGCGCTGGAGGGCTTTGAACTGGATGTGGTAGACTATCTACAAAAACCCTTTTCCTTTGAGCGTTTTCTCAAGGCGGTAAACAAGGCCCACGAATACCACCACCCCAAACCCATTACCTCTCCCACCGACGATTATTTCTTCGTAAAAGCCGATTCCAAAATTGTGAAAGTAGCAGTGGATGAGGTATTGTTTATTGAGGGCTTGAAAGAGTACGTGCGGATTCATACGCTGGACAAAAAGATCATTACGCTGCTATCCCTTAGTGCGCTGGAGCAAAAACTTCCCACCAGTCGTTTCCTGCGCGTACACCGATCCTACATTATCAACTACCAGCACATTGATGCTTACCATAATAATACGTTGGAAATCAACGGCCAAAATATTCCTGTTGGGCAAAGCTACAAACCGCAGTTGATGGAGATACTAGCTCAAAAAGGCTTTTTCTAGGTAGATATCTATTGCGGCAATCTTAAGTGCCTGATCATGCCAGGTCAATGAGTCTTCTTTATATGCTGTATTTATTATTCCGCTTATCTTACATGCATACCAAATCATAAGCGATTGATTTTTTTGGTAAGAATACTTAGTGGATGTTTGTGCGACAAACCATACAATACGTTATGAAAAGATTATTCTTACTGGTATCATTAGTGGCATGTAGTTTCCTGATTGGAAACAAAGGCGTGGCCCAAAGCGTCAAAATTGGACTGAAGGGAGGAATCTCCGTTGCCAATCAGCAATATTCAGGCGGGAATGTAAGCTTTACTCCGGATAGTAAGATACGTCCGCATTTTGGTCTTTTTCTGAATGTGAAACCTATTCCGCAACTAGGTATTCAGCCCGAACTACTGTTTGCCGGACAAGGCTACGGAAAATCGTCGGGCACATTTCCCGAAGAAGGAGTAAACTTCAACTATCTGGCCGTGCCGATCATGCTCAAATACTATCCAGTAGGCATGGTTAATATTCATGCCGGCCCCCAATTGGGCTTTCTGATTGGCGGAGACTCTTTCAATGGAGTCAGTGTAACCGAAGAGACCAAAAAGGCGGAAGTAGCCTTATGTGTTGGAGCCGAAGTATTTCCCATCGATATGCTGGGGTTTAGTGTTCGCTACGTCGCTGGATTGTCCGATATCTACGATGGAGCCAATGCTGACCAGATCACTGTGAAGAATAAAACAATTCAATTCTCGGTGCTGATTTCACTGAACTAATCTTCAAAGCCATTCAGAGTAAAAGGCGTTATTTCCTAGGAGTAACGCCTTTTTTATGATGACTCTATCTACTCATTGCTCAGCCGGTGGATGAAGACGGAGGCGCGCTTGATGATGTCTTCCAGAGAGTTGAGGTTGATGAATTCTTCCGGCGCGTGCGAATTACCGCCAATGGCTCCCAGCCCATCCAGACAATCCAGGTATTCAGCAATAAACGAAATATCACCAGCCCCTCTCTTGCCGGGATCGTAGGCTTCCACTTCGCCCTGACCCAGATCCTGACTCACCTGATCCAGAATACTCAGCAACTGCCGATTACCATCAGTAGGCGGCATGGCGGGGTAGCCATCTTCAAAGGTGATACTCGACTCGGTGAGCGGTAAATGATCGGCGACAATCGCCCGCATCTTCTCGCGCGTCTTCTCTTTTTGTTCCTCAGTGATAAAGCGAAGATCGCCGTTCACGATGGTCATATTCGCTACTACGTTGGTCTTGCCGTTCACACTGCCCTGTGTGCCGGTGGTATCCATACTCATTTTGGTGCCACCGACGATAATGCCGGGATTATAAGTCAGGTATTGCTCCTGCAATTCGTTGTAGAAGCGATGCAGAATACGAGCAGTCTCGTAGACAGCTCCGGCTCCCACATTCTCAGTAAATAAGCGGGATGAGTGTGACTGTTTTCCTTTCACTTCCAGGTGCCAGGAACTGCTTCCCCGGCGGGCTACGGTAGCGTAATGATAGCCGGTGCCAGGTTCAAAACTCAGGGCTACATCACTTTGCTGGGCGGCTTCAATAATGTCTTTCCGGCTGAGGTCAATCGGATCTCCGGCGTTTTCTTCGTCCCCGTGCAGCATGACGATGATCTGCCGATCTTTGAGTTGACCCGCTTCGTGCAGGGCTTTGAGGGCATATAGTAATACCATGTCGCCTCCCTTCATATCAGTGGCTCCCGGTCCGGTCGCTATGGAATCGGTTACTTCCCAGGTTTGAAAGGGGCTATCCGGTTCAAACACTGTATCAATGTGGCCGATCAGCAGGATCTTTTTTCCCTTGCTGCCTTTGATCTCACCCCTCAGGTGCCCGCCCCGGTTCATTTCCGAGGGCATATCGATCCACTGCGTTTCGAAGCCCATGCTGGTGAGCAGACTGTCGTAAAGTTTGCCTACTTCTTGTACTCCGGTATGGTTAAAGGTGCCGCTGTTGATATTGACGGTGCGTTCCAGAAAGTCGACCGATTGATCATAGTTGGTTTCTACCTGCTGTAGAATCTTTTTTTCTGTTCGGGAAAGTTTCTGGGCAGGTAGTGAGATAGAGATCGCTATTGCTAATAGCAAGAGTAAAGCATGCTTCATAAGATAGGTGGTTTAACTGTAGATATAAGATGTAGGCCTAATACATATCGTTTATCAACGAAATGGCAAAATAAACGATGGCCTCTATTAATACAAGCCTGTTATTTCAATTCGCCTTTCTGAACCGGGATTGATTAGCATAGGTTAGCTTAGAAACTTACCTGGCGTACTTGTAACGGGTGTCATACCGAAATTTTCAAAGGTATTATTAGATGGTAAGCCAGATAATGAGATGTCGTTGCCTTAGATCTCGCTCGGAGTATATTCAGCCGGGTGCCAGGGGTTGGAATTGCTATTACCGACAATGCTCATTGTAGTAGTTAGTCACTTCCCAGGCATAGCTCAACTCTTTTTCCTGTAGTTTCTCTTGTAGTGCCGGACAGTCGGTAAAGAATTTCGTTAACTGCTTCCTTTTTAATCCGAATATTCCCTGAGTGGCCCGAATGAAAATAGGCTCGCCGGACCGGCGAAAGAGATCCATGCTTTCGACCTGAGACTCGTCGGTCCACTCCCACTGATAGTGGCTGAGTTTGCCTTTGCTGACCACCCTTAAGAATACGCAGTCGCCCGCATTGGGAATAGACTCATAGTAGGGGGTGAGTAGATGAATGCCGGAGGATGCCGGACGCAGCCAGACACTTTCGTAGGCAACCTCATTGATCTGATAACCAGCTAGTTCATCGGGCCGGTACTTTTTTCGCCTCTTCTTTTGGTGGCTTTTAAAACGAATCTGTTTATAGATTTCCGGCCCGGTGAAGGTTTGCTTTCTATCCTTCACCATCCCGGTGAGGGTATCACCATTCGCCAGAATAACCCAGCCCGGCAAATACTGCGACTGGCTCATTACATTGGATACCGAGAATAAACAAAACAATAACAGGAGCAAGAGCGCGACTGAACATTTCATATCCCCAATCTTTACAACTACTGTTCCAGGACAGGTTTAAAAATCGCCTAAAACCACCCAAATCAGACCTCTTTCTACTGATCAAGGCTGCATCTTGGTGTATCACGACCGGTCGCTGTGCCCTAAATCTCGCTCGGGGTCTATCCGGTCGCGTACCAGTTGTTTGAGTTCTTTGGATTCGGGAAAACGACCCGCCTCCTTGCGCGAGAACAGCAGCTCATCGTTCAGATGCACCTCAAAGATGCCTCCGGTGCCGGGTGCCAGGGCAACCTCCTGCAAATCAGTATCAAAGGTGGACAGCAGTTCCTGCGCCATCCACGCTGCGCGCAGCAGCCAGCGACACTGAGTACAATAGGTAATCTTCACACGATACTCCATAGTGATATGCTTGGTTGGTGGTTTAACATACGATACTGGTAAGATGTTCTACTCGAGCACTGTTGCGCATTTGCGACGCGTATCTTCTCAATAGATATATTATTTGGCTATCATCTAGACATAAACTGATTTATGACACTCAAGAAAAGCACGCGTTGCAAACGCGCACTAGGTTGGGGTAGAACTCTTTTCTCTGAGGCGGGTGTCCACCTCCTGCAAAAACTGGTACAAGTCAGTTTCTTCAATATCTTTCTTATTCACCTTTTCTAAAATGGCTAGCATTTTTCCTTTTATTGTCTTTTTCTTATTACTAAATCCTAATTGATCGTCTACCTTTACGTTGGGCTCCAGTTTGGTTAGCTTTGTGGAAAGCTGATTAGGAAAAACTTGCTTGATTGCTGCTAACGATAAATAATTCTCAAGCGAATATCGCTCGAGCTGATGCGATTGTATACCATGCTCTTTACAATTTCTCAAATATTTATCTCGTACACTTTTACTTTTAGGATCTTGATCAACAATTGTGAAGATACTTTCACTACCGCTAAAAATACTTAAGTCAAGCTCAGCCATAATATCACCTCCCAAAGGCCAAAACCTAACATTGAAATCAGTTAGTGTACCTATCCACTCCATTAACTTTTTAATAACTGGAATATCGGTTGGCCCCTCAACTAAAATTATTGCGTCAGATACTAGCTTTTCACTTACAGAATAGCCTAAATCGCTTATTATTTTTGACTTAGTTGTTTGATCTGATACACTGACCTCTCCATCTAAATACCACGCATAATAAATCTTATCGACAGCATTAATATCGATAAATACATCCGAATGAGTACTCAATATAAATTGCTTGTTTTGTTCTTGAAAAAACCTTAGTAGCTTCTTTTGAAAATCAGCGTGCAAGTGGTTCTCAGGTTCTTCTACTAGATAAATGTTGTAGTTTGTAGCTATCACTAGGGTAATTATGATAAGTAAATCTGATAGGCCTAAACCACACTGATCGGCTGTTAACCATATATTGCCTATATAGAAGTTGACCGCCAATAAACTTGATTTGTTAGGGACTATATTGACTTTGAACCCTGTAATCTTTTCAAAAGCTGAGTGAATTCGATGGTAAATTTCGTAATCTTTTGAGCCTATATCCTGGTTCTTTAAATAAAAAAGGTGATTTATTACTCCTTCACCATTAGGTTGTGATTCTCTCCCAAAATCTATCCTTACCTCAGATTCGAGATGTCTCTTTGGTGAAATGAGGATGCTGTCAAATCTTTTTACTTTCTTTAAGAGGTACTGCTCTAACGTTCGTTCTAAAGCACTTAGATCTTTGTCCGGAAACCGATGATTATGAATAGGGATTTCATCAAATTTATACAGTAAAATTTTTATTGTGTCTTCATAGAGTATAGTCTTATTTAAAAATACTTTATCATAGTTTGATGTAAAGTATTTAGTACCAACTGTGATCGCAGTTTGATCAGATGTTTTGTTTCTTAGCTCTGTATTATACAATTCAACTAATTTTTCTTTATCTGTATCGCTAATTTCTAAACCTACATAAGCGTGATCTCTAAGGTTTATTCCTTCTAGTATAGATGACTTTCCACTACTGTTTTTCCCACAGATAACATTTATTTTTTCTAAGTTATTTAACTCTAAGTTGTTTACCCCCTTATGCTTCTTAAATACTTTGATATGCCTTACCATTTCTTCATCTTATTTTTAATAAAACACTTAGCCCATTATAGATTCTTCCAAGCAAAAGTATTACCACCCCAAAATAAAATCTAACCCAACTGGCGCGCGTTTATAACGCGTGCGACACTACAACGACTCATATTAATACTTCGTTAATACTGCTTACAAAGCACATTTTGATACCTTTTAGATAGGAATTAGAGTTTACAATACAGAGCACAGGTTATAAATGCCTGCTGAGGTGCAAACAGTGGTTTTTTATTTTTCATATGCCTACTTAAAAACAAAAACGCCACCTAAGTGAATAAGTGGCGTTTTCTTGTTTGTTTCTATCTAGCTTCCGCAGGCTTCGCAGTTGTCGGGGTCATCTAGGGAACACTGCATGTCCGACTGTTTCTGGGCCTGAGGGCCGGCTGAGGCATTGCCCTGCGATCCTCCTCCGCCCGGGGCTGCTACACCCACTGGGGTGGCCGTTACCGGGGCTTCCGTAGACTGGTTCAGTGCGGCTTTGTCTACCGTGAACTTGATGGCATCGGTAGCGGCTTTGGTGCGCAGGTAATACATACCGGTCTTCAGACCTTTTTGCCAGGCGTAGAAGTGCATGGAGGTCAGCTTACCAAAGTTAGGGTCCTGCATGTGGATGTTCAGGCTCTGGCTCTGGCAGATGAAAGCTCCTCGGTCGGCCGCCATATCCAGAATGGTTTTCTGCGAGATCTCCCAGGTGGTCTTGTACAGATCTTTCAGGTGCTGAGGTATCTCGTTGATGTTCTGCACTGAGCCATTCTCAGAGATCAGGCGGTTCTTCATGCCTTCGTTCCACAGGTTCAGGTCTACCAGGTCGCGCAACAGGTGCTTGTTCACCACCACAAACTCACCAGACAATACACGGCGGGTGTAGATGTTGGAAGTGTAAGGCTCAAAGCACTCGTTGTTACCCAGAATCTGCGAGGTAGAAGCCGTTGGCATCGGAGCCAGCAGCAGGGAGTTACGCACTCCGTTTTTCTTCACCTCTTTTTTCAGGGCATTCCAGTCCCAGCGGCCGCTGTTCGGGGTTACGCCCCACATATCGAACTGGAAGATCCCTTTGGATACCGGAGAACCCTTGAAGGTCTCGTAGGCGCCTTCTACCTGAGCCAACTCCATAGAGGTCTCCATGGCAGCGTAGTAGATCGTCTCGAAAATATCACGGTTCAGTCCCTGTGCTTCGTCCGACTCAAACGGCATCTTCAGCATGATGAATGCATCGGCCAGTCCCTGTACCCCAATACCGATCGGACGGTGGCGCATGTTGGAAGTTTTGGCTTCCTTCACCGGATAGTAGTTGACGTCAATCACCTTATTCAGGTTGCGCGTTACTACTTTGGTGATCTCATACAGCTTTTTATGATCGAAGTGATTATTGCCATGTTCATCCTGACGAATGAATTTTGGCAAAGCAATGGAGGCCAGGTTACATACCGCTACTTCGTCCTTAGAGGTGTACTCCATAATTTCGGTACACAGGTTACTGGAGCGGATGGTTCCCAGGTTCTTCTGATTGGATTTCTTGTTAGCGGCATCCTTAAAGAGGATGTACGGGGTACCCGTTTCCACCTGGGCTTCCAGAATCTCAAACCACAGGTCCTGGGCGCGTAAGGTGCGGCGGGCTTTGCCTTCGCGTTCGTACTTTTCGTACAGCTTCTCAAAATCATCACCGTACTTATCGTACAAGCCGGGGCATTCGTTGGGGCAGAATAGCGACCATTCTTCGTTGTTTTCCACGCGTTTCATAAACAAATCCGGCACCCACAGGGCGTAGAACAGGTCGCGGGCGCGTAGTTCTTCTTTTCCGTGGTTACGCTTCAACTGTAAAAAATCGAAAACGTCGGCATGCCAGGGTTCCAGGTAAATAGCAAAGCTTCCTTTACGCTTGCCGCCTCCCTGGTCTACGTAGCGGGCAGTCATGTCGAAGTTACGCAGCATGGGCACAATACCGTTGGAAGTGCCATTGGTACCGCGAATGTACGAACCGGTGGCCCGCACGTGGTGGATGCTTAATCCGATACCACCGGCCGATTGAGAAATCTGAGCGCATTGCTTCAGGGTATCATAAATTCCGTCGATGGAATCGTCCTGGATGGTGAGTAGGAAGCAACTGGACAACTGGGGTTTGGGAGTACCGGCGTTGAACAGGGTAGGAGTGGCGTGGGTAAACCACTTCTCAGAAAGCAGATTATAGGTTTCAATGACCGCATCAATGTCGTCACCATGAATACCCACCGCTACCCGCATCAGCATGTGCTGGGGGCGTTCTACCACTTTTCCATCCAGCTTAATAAGATACGAGCGTTCCAGCGTTTTAAAGCCAAAGAAATCGTAACTGTAATCGCGGCTGTAGATGATGGTAGAGTCAAGCAAAGCCGCATGTTTTTTAATCACCGCGTAAGTCTCTTTGGAGATCAGCGGGGCGTGTTCGCCATTTTTAGGGTCTACGTACGAGTAGAGCCGTTTCATGGTGTTAGAAAACGATTTGCTGGTGACCTTATGCAGGTTGGAAATCGCAATCCGGGCGGCCAGCACTGCGTAATCCGGGTGTTTCACGGTAAGCGTAGCCGCAGTTTCTGCTGCCAGGTTATCCAGTTCCACGGTGGTGACCCCATCGTAAATACCCGTGATGACCTTTTTGGCCACTTCAACGGCACTCACATAATTGGTGTCCAGTTTGTAGCAGAGCTTTTCAATACGGGCGGTGATCTTGTCGAATTTTACCGACTCTCGCCTTCCATCTCGTTTGATTACTAGCATAGCCTAAGGAAAATTAGTTTAGTAGATATTAAAAGTCTTCGTTAAGAGAAAATTTAGGACGATCCTGGTCTTGAGAGCTGTTTTTTACCCCTGCTTTCTGGTATTCACCTACCCGCTTTTCAAAGAAGTTCGTCTTTCCTTGCAGCGAGATCATTTCCATAAAGTCAAAAGGGTTCTTAGCTTTATATACTTTTTCGCAGTGAAGTTCTAACAGCAGGCGGTCAGCCACAAACTCAATATACTGCCGCATCAGGTCAGCATTCATACCGATCAGGCTTACCGGCAGAGCATCGGTCACAAACTCTTTTTCAATCTCTACGGCATCCGTAATAATTTTCTTCACCGTATCTTTAGACAGTTTGTGGTTCAGGTGCTCGTTGTAGAGATGGCAGGCAAAATCACAGTGCATGCCTTCGTCGCGGGAGATCAGTTCGTTAGAGAAGCTGAGCCCGGGCATCAGGCCACGTTTTTTCAGCCAGAAGATAGAACAGAATGAGCCGGAGAAGAAAATGCCTTCTACAGCTGCAAAGGCGATCAGACGTTCGGCAAAGCTGCCTTCATCAATCCAACGCAAAGCCCAGTCGGCTTTTTTCTTCACGCAGTCCATCGTTTCAACAGCATTGAAGAGCTTATCTTTTTCCTGGGAATCTTTAACGTAGGTATCTATTAACAAAGAATAGGTTTCGGAGTGGATATTTTCCATGGCAATCTGGAAGCCATAGAAAAACTTGGCTTCGGTGTATTGCACTTCATTGACAAAGTTCTCAGCCAGGTTTTCATTCACGATGCCGTCACTGGCGGCAAAGAAGGCCAGTACGTGTGAGATAAAATGACGTTCTCCATCATTAAGATTTACCCAGTCTTTCATATCCTGGCTCAAATCAATCTCTTCGGCTGTCCAGAAACTGGCTTCCGATTTTTTGTACCATTGCCAGATATCATCATGTTCTATAGGAAACAACACAAAACGATTAGGATTTTCTTGCAAAATCGGTTCATGTGTATCGGTGGTTTTTTCACTCATAATGACTTTGGATTAAGTTTTATACTTTAAATAAGTAAGTAAGTTTTTTTTAAACTGTTTTGCGAAACCGGGAAAACTTTGCGAGTAATCCGAAAAGAGCGCGTAAGGAAAAAATGACAAGCTTCGACAAAAGTTGCGCCTCATTCTCTACGCATGGTTCTATACAAATATGTTGATTTACGTGAGAAAGAAAAAGGTTTTTTCCGCAATTCCCGGCTGGATTTACGGTAGCTCGCTTAACTAATTCTTGAAGTTAATTACTGCAAAATGTTGAGTAGTAGCAGGTTATCTTTTTATATTTTCTTCTAAAATTTCGTAACATTACCATAATATTGGAACGTAAGACCCTAAACCAGGGTTTACTTATTCTGGGTAAACTATGGCGGGAGTGTCAAAGTCTGCTCAGAACACGCAACTTTTTTTTAAAGAATAGAGTTGTACGAGGGGTTGTTAGGAATACAGGAAAGCTGTATATTTGCGCCTCGTTTCTAAATTTGCGATAAAAGAATTATTACTAATCTAGTACCATGTACGCAATAGTTGACATAGCCGGAAAGCAGTTTAAAGTAGAAAAAGACCGATTCGTCTACGCCCCTAACGTGGCCGGCGATGCAGGCGCTTCCGTCGAATTTGATCGTGTGCTACTCATTGAAGATGATAACGGAGTGGAAATAGGCACTCCCGCCATCTCAGGAGCCCGCATTGCCGGGAAAATCTTAGAACACGGGCGCGGTGATAAAGTCATCGTGTTCAAGAAAAAACGACGTAAAGGATACAAGAAAATCCAGGGCCACCGCCAGGGGTATACTAAAATCCTTATTGAAGACATTTTGTTAAAGGGGCAAAAAGCTTCGCCCAAGCAAAAAGAAGAGGCCCCCAAAAAAGAGGTAGCTCCTAAGAAGGAGGAGGCTCCCAAAGCGGAAGCTAAGCCAAAGAAAGCTCCCGCAGCGGATACTTCCGCTACCCAGGATGATCTGAAACAGATTAACGGACTGGGACCTAAGTTTGAGGAAGCCCTGCACGAACACGGAATTACTACCTTCCAGCAGTTGGTAGATCTTTCTTCTGACGAAATCACGAAATTAAGTGAAGACGTTGATGGAATCACTGCCGAGATGCTGGAAGACGATTGGATTCCACAGGCAAAAGAACTGATCGCCCAGAGTGATCTAAAGCAAATCAGTGGCATTGGCCCCGTGTTTGAAGAAGCGCTGAACGAGCGGGGATACCATACGCTGGAGCAAATCAGCCAGTTGACCGAAGAAGAGATGGAGGCGCTAGCCGAAATTGATGGCCTGACTGCGGACCTGATCAAAAATGAGGATTGGGTAGGGCAAGCCAAAAAACTGTTGAAAAAATAACGAACGTTTCATCTTAAAATCAGATAAACCATGGCACATAAAAAAGGAGCCGGTAGTTCTAAAAACGGACGGGATTCGGAAAGTAAACGACTCGGCGTGAAAAAATTTGGTGGTGAAAATGTCATCGCCGGTAACATCATCGTGCGTCAGCGTGGCACCAAACACCACCCTGGCACCAATGTAGGCATTGGCAAAGACCATACGCTATATGCTTTAACCAATGGAGCAGTACTGTTTAAGAAAGGTCGTCAGGATCGTTCATATGTACACATCGTTCCGGAAGCTTAAGTAATTCCAGCGCATTATCATGCAGTAGCCAGTGCCCATCCGGGTTCTGGCTTTTGTGGTTTTATGCACTAAGCTGATTAGACAAAGTAGCAGCGGATTGGAGAAGAAGAAACTCTGGTGCTGTATTGCGAAGCAATATTGCGGGAGTATTTTAACCAAATCAAACTGTTGATTTACCAACATTTATCTTAAACTCAGTAAATTAAGTCAATACCTTACACTCCTTAGAAAAGCCCCCATATTACGGCTGAACCCGGCTTACGAAAAAGTAACTTTGTTCGTTGTAGTCTAATACTGAGCAGAGTGGCTTTTCTATGAAAAAGAATATTGTATTCATCATTATCTTTTGGGGAATAGGTTTGGGCCTACCCGGTTTTGCACAAACGGCTGCGCAGCCTGCGGAAGTGGATTATCTGGCCGAAGCCCGAAAAAAGGCAACCGCCGGTGACTGGTCTGGCGCCAAAGTGGCGTACACCCAGTACATTGTTCAGCACGCCCAGAACCCGGAAGGATACGAAGGGCGGGGCATTGCCAATTACCAATTGGAAAAATACGATGCCGCCCTGGAAGATCTGAATCAGGCCGTGGCTTACCGGGCTTACAGTGCCGATGTATTTTTCTATCGGGGACTGTTGCAGTACCGAAACCAGGATTATCGCCAAACTATTCTCGATCTTACCAAAGCCATTAAGGAGGGAGAAAAACGTGCCGAAGTGTTTTACACCCGAGGAAACGCCAGTTTCCGCACCGGAAATTACCAGGCAGCCATCAGCGACTACGATCAGGCCATTGGTGCAGGACAGCAGGATGAGATTATTTATAACAATCGCGGTAAAGCTAAATTCAAACAGGAAGATTATGCTGGTGCGGTAGCGGATTTTACCCAGGCGGTGGCAAAAAAAGAAAGCTATGCGAACGGTTGGAGCAACCTGGGAGAGGCCCAGTATCGGCTCAAGCAGTGGGAGCAGGTAATCAAAGCTTATAAGAAAGCGGCCAGCCTGGGAGAAAAATCAGCCGATGCTACGTTTCAGATTGCTTTATCCCACCGGGAGCTCGGACAGTACGAAGAAGCTTTACAAACCTTTCGTCAGGCTGAGAAAGAAGGCATTACCGGCTCAGAGATGCTGTATTACCGGGGAGCTACGGCTTTTGCTTTGGAGCAGTATCCTGAGGTAATCCGGGATTTTGAAAAGATCGTAACGGCCAAAGAAGCCCAGTGGCTCACTGGAGAATTCTACCGTTGGCTGGGGCTATCGTACCACCACGTAAAGCAAGCAGACAAGACCGTCATCAACCTGGAGAAAGCCCTGGCACAGAACCAGCGCGACCCGGAAGTGCTTTTTGCCCTGGGACATGCGTATTTTGCGCAGCAGGAGTATGAGAAAGCAATAGAAACACTATTACCGGTGAAAGATCAGGTAGGAACCGCTGCCTGGCTGGGAAAAGCCTACGTACAACTGGAAAAACCGGATCAGGCCCTGCCGTATCTCACCCAGGCAATTCAGGCCAATGGGCAAGATGCTGAACTCTACCGTATGCGAGCCAGCATCCAGTACCAACAGGAAAAATATGAAGAGGCACTGGCTGACATACAACAGGCCCAGCAAAAAGGACTTACCGATGGTCCAAGCTATGCCTTGCTGGGAGGAGCCCAGTACCAGCTGAAACAATATATCGAAGCAGTAGAAAATCTAACCAAAGCCACTGAGAAAAACGAGAAAACGGCGGATGTATACTACGGGCTGGGTAATGCCAAAGTGGCGCTGGAGAAATACAGCAGTGCTATTCCTGATCTGAAGCAGGCCATCAAACTGGGAAAAACGGGTGCACAACTCTACCAAAACCTAGGTCGAGCTGAATACTCGGTAAAGAATTATGCATCGGCTACCACGGCGCTGGATCAAGCCATTGAGGAAGGAGCCAATTCGGTGGAAGTATACGAATTACGCGGACATGCAAAATTCTTCCAGAAAGATAAAACTGCGGTAGACGACCTGAATCAGGCAGTAACATTGGGCAGTCAGGATACATTGGTATACTGGCACCGGGCCCGCATTCGGCTGGCGCAGGACGAAGTAGGTCCAGCCATTCAGGATCTGGAGAAAGCCGTTTCCCTGGGAGCAAATGGCGCTGAAATATATCTGCGACGCGGCCAGGCCAAATTGCAGCAACAAGAGGTAAGTGGTGCGCTGGCTGACTTTAATCAGGCGCTTGCGCAAAACCCTGACCTGGCCGAAGGCTACCTGTACCGCGGGCAGGCTTATTACCAGCAACAAAAATATGCCGAAGCGGTAAGTGATCTGAGTCGGGCTGGTGAACTGGGCACAAGTGATGCGCTCATGTATAAATTAATAGGCTATTCTCTGTACCAGAACCGGGCGTACGAAGAAGCATTGTCTGCCCTGAATGAGGCAGTCACCATGGGAGCGAATGAACCCAATGTGTATCTCTATCGGGGTGAAATCTATTATGAGCAGCAGAAATATCAGGAAGCCCTGAAAGATCTGGATCGGGCTTTCCAGTTGGGCATTGATACCCGTCAGGCATATGCATTGAGTGGGCACGCAGCGGCTTACCTGAATAAGACTTCCCGGGCCATTGCCGATCTGACGAAAGCGATAGAAAAGGGTGCTGATGATGCGCTTACTTACAGCCACCGGGGCAATGCATATTTTGCTGAAAAAGAATATCAGTTAGCGGCTTCCGATCTGGATAAAGCCGTAGCGCAGGGAGCAAACGATTTGCTTACGCTCTACAATTGGGGAAATGCCCAGTTTATAACCGACGACTACGCCACCGCCATCAAAGCCTACGATCAGGCATTAGCCAATGGCGGACAGCAGGATGCCGAGAAAGCGCCGGTCATTTACAACAACCGGGGAAAAGCCAAATTCTTGCTGAAAGAATATGCCGGGGCAATTGCCGACTACGATCAGGCCATCGCCCAACGGGCTGATTACACGAAGGCGTATCATAACCGGGGTACTGCCAGATTTATTTCAGGAGATTATCCCGGCGTCATTCAGGATTTTGCCCAGGCCCGTCAGTTAGACAGTCAGGAGGCTGATATGTTCCGCATGGTCGGTATTTCTCTGTATGAGACTGAGCAGTATGTCGAAGCCATAGTTGAACTGGATCAGGCCATTGACCAAAAGAAAGCCGATGAGCGAGTCTTCTTTTCCCGGGGCGTGGCTCGTTACCGATTAATGGATGAGGTATTGGAAGAAGAAAAAGGGGCTGCCTATCAGGCAGTTATAGCTGATTTAAACCAAGCCATTGACAAAGGTATTGCCAGCCAAACGGCCTTTCTCGTTCGAGGGTATGCGAAATATGCCCGACAGGCTTACGAAGAAGCGATTGCCGATCTGGACCGGGCCATGGACCTGGGAGCCAACGATGCTGAAACTTCCTTCCGCCGGGGATTTGCCCGCTACGAAACCCGAAACTACGACGGGGCCTTAAGCGATCTTTCGGCCGCCATCAATAAGCAAAGCGACTATGCTGAAGCCTACGCCGTGCGGGGTAATACTCGTTTCCGGTTAAAAGACTATCAGGCCGCCCTGACTGATTACGATCAGGCGGTCCAATTAGGATGGGAAGACGCGGTCATCTACAACAATCGTGGGAAAACCAAATACAAGCTGGAGCAGTACGAAGCCTGTATTACCGATTACGACGAGGCTATTGCCCTTGATCCGGAGTATACGCTGGCGTATGAAAACCGGGGGCTAGTTCACTTCAAACTGGAGCACTACGAAGAAGCCAAAGAGGACCTAAGAGTGGTAGAAAAAGCCCAGACCGAAAAGGTAGATGCCGCCATTCTGTATTATCTGGCGGATGCGTATTTCTATCTGGAAAATTATCCGATTGCCATTGGCTATTACGATCAGGCGATTGATAATGGTATTTTGGAGAAAGATGCCTATCATCGTCGGGGTATTTCCCTGATGAAGCGGGAGGATTATGAACAGGCAGCGGTTGATTTCTCAAATGCCATCAATATGGATCAGCAGGATGCACAGCTTTTTCAGGAACGGGCTACGGCCAAGTCTTTTATGGGAGATTACAACGGTGCTTTGGCCGATTTTAACAAAGCACTCAAACTTAATCCCGAACTGGAAGGAATTTATTATAACCGGGCGTATTTACGCGAAGAACTGGAAGACTATAAGGGAGCCATTGAAGATTATACCAAAGTAATTGAGCTACACCCCCAGGATGCTGAGGCGTATTACCAACGGGCCAACATCCGTATTATTGAAGAAGATACCGAGGGCGCTCTGGAAGATTTTCAAAAAGCCATTGGTATCAATGATAAGAACCCGGAGTATTACCGTGGGCGGGCCATGACCTACTACCAGTTAGGCGATCCTAAAGCCTGTGAAGACTGGCAACAGGCCAAAGCCCTGGGCGATAAAAAAGCAGATTTCTTTCTGAAAAAATACTGCACCCAATAGTCCGAGCTTAAACCGAGGAGCTTTGTCGATGCATTGGTAGTCTACCGAAATCTGGGTATTTTCGTAACAAATACCTGACCTTTGAAAATTCGGAGAAAAACGCAACAGTGCCTCAACTGTGGTCTTACCCTTAATACGGTATACAATTACTGCCCTCGCTGTGGCCAGGAAAATAACGATAACAATGTTTCTTTCGGCACCTTCGTGCGCGAGTTCTTTGCCAATTACTTTTCGTTCGATACCCGTTTTGCCCAGAGTGTCATCCCTTTTCTCATCAAACCAGGCTTCCTGACCAATCGCTTTAGTGAAGGGCAGCGGGTAAACTACATCCATCCGCTGCGCTTATACCTTATTGTCAGTGTGATTTTCTTTTTTCTGGCTAGCTGGTCGGTGAAACAGTCGCTGGCAGAAATTTCTCTGGAAAGTATTTCATCACCAGACATGCCCAATGAAGTGGATTCTGTTCAACGCGCACTGGGATTCAAACAGGCCAGGAGTATTTTGGAAGATGAATCATTAAGTGACCATGCCGCTATGGACTCGCTTAATCGAGCGTGGGGTATGACGCTGGACTCTACCCAGTTTGCGACCAGGATATTTCATCAGGTACGACGGGTGGCGCAAAAGGATCTGGACGTCTTTGCGGGCTTCGTACTGCAAAATATGCCCATCATGATGTTCCTGCTGATCCCTCTTTTTGCGCTATTGCTCAAGCTGTTCTATATCCGTAAAAAGAAAAGGCTGTATGTACAACACCTTACCCACGCCTTACATCTGCATGCTTTTATACTTTTTTTACTCAGTCTATTGCTGGTATTGTATCTGATATTTGACATCAACGGCACGCTCAGAATCTGGATCAATCTGGTAGCTGCCTTGCTGTTGCTGGTGTATGTGTTCTTCTCTTTTCGTAGGATATACCAGCAGGGGTGGTTTAAAACCATGCTTAAACTTTTTCTCATTGGCATAGTATATTTCTACGTGCTCTTTTTCTTCGGGCTATCCGAAGCGATGATCTCCTTTATGCTATTCTAATACTTACTTTGACAGCAAACGCTACATACGATATTATCATTGCCGGCGGCGGCTGTGCGGGCCTCAGTCTGGTATATCATCTGCTTCAAAGTGAATGGAAAGACCGTTCTATTTTGATGATTGATCGGGAGCACAAGCGGGAGAATGACCGTACCTGGTGTTTTTGGGAGACAGCATCCGGACCGTTTGAAGCCATTGTGCACCAACGTTGGCAGCAGATGTATTTTCATGGTCATGCGTTTTCTCAATTGCTGGATATACGTCCCTATACCTACAAAATGATTCGGGGGATTGATTTTTACCAGTATGTACATCAGGCGATAGCACTGCACCAAAATATTACTTGCGTGCAGGCGCATATTCAGGAGATCCGTGAGCATGATCACGGAGCTGAGGTCATTACAGATAAAGAAAACTATCGGGCAGACTGGGTATTTAGTAGTGTGCGTGATGCCAACGAAGTTGCGCAGGCCCACAACCATCAGTATTTGCTTCAACACTTTAAAGGATGGGAGATCCGGACAAATAAACCGTTCTTCAACCCTCAGCAGGCGACGCTCATGGATTTTCGGATCGAGCAACACGGTGATTGCCGATTCATGTATGTGCTGCCGGTTGACGAACAGACGGCGCTGGTGGAGTTTACCCTCTTCTCAGCCGAACTATTGCCTGCGGATGAGTATAACCGGGCACTACATCAGTACTTGCAGAAGTACCTTCAATTGCATGAGGGGGATTATCAGATAGCCCACGAGGAGTTTGGAGTGATTCCCATGACGGATATGCGGTATCCGCGACAGTCGGGGCGGCGCATTATCCGTATCGGCACCGCCGGAGGAGCGACGAAGGCTTCTACCGGCTATACTTTCCAGCGTATTCAGCAGGACAGCCAGCAACTCGTGCACCATTTGGTCAGTGGACAAACAACATCATTCCTCCCCGTGGGGCACCGTCGATTTGCCTTGTTCGACAGTGTCTTGCTCAATGTGATGGGGCGTCATTTGTATCCTGCTAAAAAGACCTTTACGCATCTGTTCCAGAAGAATCCACCGCCCCGAGTGCTCAAGTTCCTGGACGAAGATACCCATCTGGGCGAAGACCTGGCCATCATGCATTCGGTACCAGTCATCCCCTTCCTGAAAGGTACCTGGCATGCGTTGCGAAGCTTGTAAGTTAGGAGGCAGTTGGCTGTACCGCAGCAGGGTTTAAATCTTTTTTACACAGCCAACTGCTCACCAGCCTTCCACCTCTCTACTTCAATACAACTTCATTTTCCAATGCCTTTCCTTCTTCAAAATCCTGAACGTTTTGCAAGGTGGTCTGGGCAATTTTGGTCATCGCTTCCTCAGTAAAGAATGCCTGGTGTGAGGTAATCAGCACATTGGGGAACGTCATCAGGCGGGTAATCATATCGTCCTGGATGATTGCACCGGATAGGTCTTCGAAGAAGAGGTTTTCTTCCTGTTCGTATACGTCCAGGCCAAAATATCCTAGCTTTTTGCTTTTCAAAGCATCAATAACAGCCTGGGTATCTACCAATCCGCCCCGGCTGGTATTGATCAGCATGGCACTATCCTTCATTTGCTGAATGGCTTCCGGGTTGATCAGGTGATGGGTGTCTTTGGTCAGGGGGCAGTGCAGTGAGATGACATCGGCCTGAGCGTACAATTCGGCTAAGGATACATAACGGACACTCGATTTCTGTAAATCTTCGTGCGGGTACGGATCATAAGCAATCACCTTACAGCCCATGCCCAGCATCATCTGGGCAAAGACGCGCCCGATGATCCCCGTGCCGATTACTCCTACGGTGCGCCCGTGCAGGTCAAAGCCCATCAGTCGTTCCAAAGAGAAATTACCGTCCCGTACCCGTCCGTAGGCCAGATGGGTCTTTCGGTTCAGGGTCAGGATCATGGCCAGCGTGTGCTCGGCTACGGCGTAGGGTGAGTAAGCCGGTACCCGCACCACTTTAATACCTAACTCCTGGGCATGAGCCAGGTCAACATGGTTAAACCCTGCACTGCGCAGGGCCAGCAGTTTTACTCCGTACCTTTGTAAGGCATCCAATGTCTGGGCATCGACCTGATCGTTTACAAAAACGCAAACGGCGGCATGATCCTGTGCCAATACGGCTGTCTCGGGTCGGAGGCCAGCCTCAAAATACGAAAGTGTATGGCCAAACTGTTCATTCACCTGATCCATATAGGTTCGGTCATACGACTTGGTACTGAAAAAAGCGATGTTCATAATACTCGATGGTTCAATTGTTACATGGCTGATGGCGGATTGTTAGTACATGATCTTCGCTTTCTATCCTGTCGCTTCCTTTTTCTTTCAATCCGGCGCTTATTAATCCTTTACAACTATCGGAAGAGGTGTTCGTTTGTTATAGTATGAATTTTCTGGCGCATTTCTACTTATCCCGCCATACTCCCGCTATGATCATCGGTAGTTTTCTGGGCGACTTTGTCAAGGGAAGCCAATATCAGGAATACGATGAATCTGTTGCTCAGGCTATTTTGCTGCATCGTGAGGTAGATCGATACACCGACCAGCATCCGACCTTTCTGGAAAGTAAACACCGGTTGCAAGCGAGGCATAATCATTATTCGGGAGTGATTGTGGATATTCTGTACGATCATTTTCTGGCCAAAACCTGGCAGGAATACAGCAAGAAGCCGTTAGCAGACTTTGCCGAGATGGTGTACCGAACCCTGCATGATGAAAGGGAGACCATTCCCCCGACGGCCCGCGACGTACTGCATTATATGACCCGGCACAACTGGCTGGTGAATTACGCGCACCCGGAAGGCATTGCCCGTACCCTGGCGGGTATGGAGAAACGCTCTTCTTACCCTAACCAGATGAGCACGGCCATGGTGGATCTCACCAATCATTACGAAGACTTTGCCCGAGAGTTCTCCCTGTTCTTTTCCGATATTCAGGACCATGTCGCCGCCTGGTGGAAGCAGCATAACAAATAATTCCGGAAACAAACACCGAAGGTTGTTTAGGCATCATGCCCCTTCCATGCGCAGTAATCACTAACCATCTCCACCCATTCCCACTAAACTCCCTGGACTTACCATGTCTTCGGAAAAACCGGATGATTACTGCCGGGAGTGGGAGATATGGGAAAGGTCTTTGGGTGAGGGCTCCACTGACAAGCATCATTTTCCCACCAGTTTACCCCATAGCATTGCCAGGACTCACTTGATAGGAGAAATTGATAACCCTTTCGGAGGTCGTGGCTATCAATGATCAGCCGTTTTCGTAAAAAAAGAATGGTTGGGTTTGGGAGAGGTTCCTGCGAACTGTAACTCGGGGAGCTAGTCTAGTACTTCAAATGCAATCAGGTCACCTTCTTCAATATCATGGCGTCCGGTGAAGCCGGCGTTTACTTCTACCACGTAGATGGCATCGGCTGTGGAAGGAACGGATTTTTCCGAATAGGGCATCACTCCCTGGTAGATCGTCACAATCTCTTTGTCGGGACTTACGTAGATGATGTCCAGCGGAATTTTGGTGTTCTTCATCCAGAACGATTGCACCTTGGCTTCGTCATGGATAAAGAGCATGCCCTGATCTTCGGCCATGGAGCTGCGGTACATCAACCCCTGAGCCCGTTGCTGCTGATCGTCGGCCACTTCTATGCTGATGTGTTGCAGGGTATCCTGTCCATCCTGGCTGACAAACCACAGTTCGCCCTCTTTCACAAATTGAGGTTCATCTACCGGGCTGGTAGTTTGGGTAGTGATCGGTCCGGCTCCTTCCTCTTCATTAAAAAAGAAATAATAGATGACCAGCCCAATGGCTCCGACTACGACCAGCAGCAGCAGTAATTTGCGGGCAGAGGAAAGGGAAGAGATTTTATCTTCGGGTGATTGTTGGGTATTGCTCATGAAAGTATTGATCGCTGAAATATAACGGCACAAAGTTAAAGGTTAATCTCAAATTAGAAACAGAAATACCATCGCTGAGGTTTTCTAATTCCCCATATTCAGCGGCAACATTACCGATGGCTGGCACAAATTACCGATTGGGGTTCCCCCAGAACCGATCTTCTTTCCATTGCAACGGATTGTTACGAATATACTGGCTAATCCGCCGGAAGGATACCCCATGCCGGATGATATGATCATGGTACCGGGATTGCCAGGCAAAATGGGGGTTTCCCATTTTACGTGCCCGGGTGGTTACCGCCGATTTAAATCCCCGGATAATGGATGCCAGATTTTTAGATTGTGGCCCAAATGTATTATTGGTATTGGTGGTGGTAGAATCGCGATGCATCGCGATT
>JAVKCN010000059.1:0-22433 GCA_040222715.1 Cyclobacteriaceae bacterium
AAGCCCGGTAGCGCCAATGGTACTTCTTCCCGAGGGAGAGTAGGTCGCTGCCTTTACCCCATCTATCTCAACCCCCTACTCACAAAGTAGTGGGGTTTTTTCTTTTTATCCCCTCCCCCCTAAATTACCAGATTATTAACCCTCCTACCCATTATTCTTTTATTTTAATTACTCATCTAATACTTAATTCCTAAAAAAAAAATGATAATGAACGATTAGTAAAATTGGTATTAAATGAAGTTGACGATCTGTCTAATATACAATAACAACATTCAAACGAATAAACAATATATTCAAACAAACTGCTGTTTTGTTCTTACATAAACTATCTTTTAGGGTCAAAAAATAAAATAGATTACTGATAATTTGTTGTTATACAAAGATTGGACTGTGTTATTATTCAAATATATATAGTAATAACTTTTTTTATAAGCTTGCATTTTCCAATGACATTGCTAAATTGACACTCAGGATAACAATCAATCTACCAATTAGTGAAGAGTAGTGGTAAAATTTTGCAACTACTTTGGAGAGTAATTTTTTTATAACTCCCGGCTGTCTGTGTGGAATAGAATCAACCAACATCCTATAACCTAAACAAATACTTATGAAAAAGCAGACTTTCGTTTGGCTACTTTTATGTACTGTCGCTTGGCAAGCCTCCTACGCGCAAGCTCAGTCAGTAGTCGCATTACCAGATATTACCCCTTCTTTAGATTTAAAACCGCCAAAAGGGCAATTTACGGAAAGAACTTTTGAAGCTGTCACACGACAGACAACAATACAAAGTGAAGGGCTCACTATTAATAAAAATGAATGGGAAAGAATAGGTCAATGGTCGTCATTAGATTCAGAAGGGAAGACAGAAATAGTAGCTGGAAATCAAGAAAAATCATTTCTAATATCGCCCGAAATACAGATGGGGGACGAATTGATGGAAATTCAATATCGAGAGAAGTATAAGATTGAGGATGTGTATGATCAAGGAAGCGTTTGGGCCACTGAGGATAATGGTAAAACTTGGAAGCAACTACACGTAGTATATGGTCATGCAAGTTGGCATATAACTAAAATTCCATTGTTAGGATATCAAAACAAAAAAGTGAGATTTGCTTTTGCAATGTCCTCTGATGAGTCGGGTGATGGCTCAAACTGGGCGATAGAAGGAATAAATGTCCAGAAAATGAAAGATCAAGAAGATCTGGAAGTAGGATTAAGTAGCGCAAGAACTTCAGCAAGTAATGCGGTGGCCGCACAAAATGCTTACACAGCAGCCTTAACCAACTTAAACGCCCAGCGGTTTCCTTTTATCTTTGCTAACATTAGGATTAGTGGAACTGAAAATATACTCGATGAAACTTGTTTTTCGGTATATGAAAATAATGTTTTACAGGAAGATTATGAAGTGCAAGCACCAGATGAGATTGAAGAAGGTGGTAGAGCAGATATTGTTTTTATTATAGATAACAGTGGAAGCACAAGCCCATATCAAAATAGAATAAGACAAAGTGTAACAAGTTTCATAAATGCTCTGGAAGCAGCCAATATTGATGCAGCAGTAGGCTTAACTAGGTTTGGACAGAGCGGATCAGGACAACCTATTGTTGAAGAGGGAGGAAATTTATTTACAGATTTAGAGTTTTTTCTAAACAATATATATACGAGAAATAGTGCTTCTGGTGGTACGGAGCCAGGGTATGATGCTATAATTGCGTCTTCTTCACAATTTGCATTTAGGCCAGGTGCTCAGAGAATATTTATACTCGCAGGTGATGAACCAAATAATGGTAGTACGACTCCACAAACTGCAGCATTAAGCGCTCTACAGCAAAATTCAATAATTTTAAATTCAGTTATAATAACAAATTCTACTCAACAGCAATCAGACTATGGATTCTTAGCCACTGAAACTAATGGAGGTATTTATGATATAAGAAGTCCTGACTTTTCTCCTATACTTAGCGATATTAGTGGAGCTATTACAGGCTCTTATGCCCTTCGTTATACATCGAGTAATCCTGTGGCAGATGGCACTTTGCGCCAGGTTGAAATTAGAATAGGTTGCAATAACAGTGTAGAAGATGTGGTCAATGGAGAATATACTCCAGGAGCAAGCCCAGTGATAACATTGACACAAGAAACATTAAACACTATAAGTAGTGGACAACCTGTGGGAGCTGATATTCCTATTAGTGCTGTTATTGTTGATGCTGTGCAGCCCTTCGTGACGAATGCTATCTTATTCTACAAAAACACCAATGATGTAAATTATCAACAGGTAGCACTTACACGGGAAGGAACGACCGACAGTTGGGAGGGAGTCATTCCAGGAAGTGTGGCGATAGTTCCGGCAGTAGATTTCTATATTTCAGCTACTGATGGCGCTTCTACATCCTCGTTACCTACAGATGATCCGATAGCCAACCCTTTTCAGATTGCTATACTGCCAAATGTCGCTCCGGCAATTACATTCACTCCCATTGAAAACTTATGTGCGGGAGAAGATCTGAAGGTAACAGCTACTATTATAGATAACACTAACGAGGTAGCGAATGCCTCGTTGTTCTATAGAGGGGTAGGAGAATTAGTGTATGAAGAAATTACATTAAACAAAAATGGGAATCAATATACTGCCAGCGTAGATGCTTCGGATATCTCTGAAGATGGGATTGATTACTATATAACGGCTAAAGACGATCAGGGAGTAAGTGCATTTGAAGGAACGCCCGATAACCCTATTATGGCTACCATCTCAGAAATACTAAGCGTTACGGCAGGGACACAATCAGTCTGCAATGTAGACGATAATACTTATACTCAAGAGGTTATCGTAGAGTATAGTAATCCACCCACAGGGAGTGAACTGATAGTGAATGGTCAACCTTTTTCTGTTACCAGTAGTCCTCAAACGGTTGAGCTTACTTTAGATTCAGACGGCGATCCAGTTGATGTAAGTGCGTCTTTTTCCGGTGCCTGCCCTTACACTATTTCTGAACTGTTTAATGCACCAGAACCTTGCGGCGAAACAGAAAGAGTTCCTTCTTCCTTAACACTTAGCCCGATGAACACGACTGTAGCGCCAAATGTAGAAATTTGTATTATCGGTACTGTCCTAGATCAATTTGGCGATCCATTAGCCGGAGTCACTGTAGTAAGCGAAAGAGACGGAATAAAAGTAGGCGAAGGGACGACCGATGAGAATGGAGAAGTAGAGTATTGCTTTACTCCTACTATGGAAGGCGCGGTTACCATAACGTGCTACTACCTTACAGAAGATGGGCAAGAAGGTTCACGAGTCACTGCAACAGTTACGGTTTCATCAGTAACCCCTCAAGGGGCTACAACCTGGAATGGAAGTAGTTGGTCAAATGGTGTGCCTGACGCTACTAAAGATGCTGTAATCGAGGGTGATTATACGAGTGTTAATGATCTGCAAGGGTTTGCTTTAATATGCCGTGATCTAATTATTATTCAAGGGGCCAATGTTGTATTTAGTCCAGGCACCTCGTTAACATGCGAAGGGAATTTTGAAAACAATGGATCATTAGTTATGCAGTCAGGCAGTTGCCTGATTACTGAAGGGGCGGTAGATGGTGAAGTACAGATTGTGAGAAACACTACCTTCAATAAAAAGACCTTCAAGTACAGTGTGATGAGCACGCCACTTACTACTGCCACTACTCAGGATTTAGGGGTAGTGTATGATTTGAGCGAAGCTCAGGCCCAGTATACCCTGTATAACGGAGCATTGGAAGTAGGCAAAGGTTATTTCTCTGCCAAAACCGGAACAGTTACCTTTACCGGAGTGCCCAATACGGGTGAAATAACAGTAACTGACCTTACATATACTCCAGGTGTAGATGCAGAGTTTAGAGGATACAACCTAGTGGGTAATCCCTACCCTTGTGCTATTAGTGCTGATATGTTTTTAGACGAGAATAGCGCTGATCTGGAGCCTTATGTCTGGCTGTGGAATAATAAAATCCCAGATAACACGCGTGCCACTGGAGGCGATTATCTGCTCTACAGCCGGGATATGGGTGTGGTGAGTGGTGCCGAAGGTACCAGTTTTGATGGTTTTATTGGCACTGCGCAAGGATTTATGGTACAATTAAAATCAGATGCCACAAGTCCGGCCAGTGTTGCATTTAAAGGTGAAATGCGGGTGGCAGGTGAGAATAGTGATGATTCGTTCCTACGTACTGCTCGTCAGCAGACCAAATTGCAGCGATTAAAGCTTACTATAAGAAGTGATCAGGGAGAATACGATGAAACCCTGATTGCCTTGGCGCAAGATGCCACCGTGAACAGTGATCGCTACGATATTCAAAAGTTGAAAGGCTATGTTCCGGGTGATGATGAACCGAGATTGTGGCTATCGTCTCAACTGGCTGGTGCAGATATGATTACGCAAGGCTTACCATTGCTGACTGGAAGCACTGAACAGTTAGAGATACCGCTGAGCGTAGAAGCAGGAAATCCCGGACAATTGGAGGTCACCCTGGCAGAAAATTCACTGAGCGATCAGATTAATGTGTACCTAAGGGACAAATTTTCCGATGAAATTCATAACTTACAGAAACCATATAGCTATAAATCTTTTGAGAACCACTCGGCTGATCGTTTCAGTCTAATTCTCAGTAAAGGAGATCTACCTCCCCAAGTGCTGGGAAATCATGGACTTGGTGTATTTGCTGATAAAAGTGAACTGAACCTCTGGTTTGAAGAAAACCTACAGCAAGGTGAAGTAACGGTGCTCGATCAGTTAGGAAAAACTGTCGCTTCCTTTGAGAACATTGATACCGAAAATAGACGTATTACGCTGCCAGTTCAGATTACAGCTAATCGGTTGTATATTCTCAAAGTTGAGTCGGAAGGTAGAGCCTACACCAAAAAATTTATAAAGCATAACTAAACACATAATCAAACTTAACCAGTAACCTATGAAAAATTTCAAATTCATTGCATTGCTACCGGCTCTGCTGGTATTTATTAGCCAAACTGCTTTTGCTCAGGGGCCTCCCCCGCCCCCGGATATTCCTATAGATGGTGGCTTAGCCTGGCTGCTGGCGGCGGGGGGTGTTTTTGGTATTAAGAAAATCAGGGACGCACGAATAAAAAACAGACAGTAAAATTCAAAATAATTGCGATAAAGGTTTACCAACACTATACAACTGTGTTCGGTAAACCTTTATTAAATTAATAGTCATTGCAAGTAGATGAAGAATAATAAAGCACTGTACTGGTTTGTTGCCAAGGCTGCGGGCATGTTTATTTTATGGCAGGTAGTGTATTATCTGTGGCTAGCCCCTCATACAAGTATTGAATCATGGGTTACCGATGTTACCGCTACCGCCAGTACTGCTATGTTACGTACTTTGGGCTACGAAGCTGACCATTATAATCACATTAAAGACGCCAGTGGAAATCTCTTTAGCACAATTACTATAAACAATAAAGATCAGTTGAATATTGGAGATGGTTGCAATGCTCTGACATTGGTAATATTGTTTGCAGGGTTCATAATTGCCTATCCAGGAAATAGATGGTATAAATTATTATTTATTGTGGTGGGTAGTTTGGCTATTTTCTCAATTAATTTAGTGAGGTGTCTGTTGCTGATATTTAATTACCTCTTTTTTGAAGCCAGCTTTGATTTTAACCACAAATATACTTTTACAATAGTCACTTATCTGTGTGTATTCTATTTCTGGATGCTGTGGGCAAATCGGGTTAGCAAGCTGAAACCGGCAAGCAGCGTATGAAAATAATTGGATTAAGTTTTGAAGTCAGAGACAAGCAGGGGTTTTACATTGCCTGTACCCTCTTTCTACTTCAATTTATCTATTTTCAGTTTCAGGAATCACTAATAGAAATCATCGACAATGATATGCCAAGATTAAGGGAGCTTTTACTTCTCCTCCCAGTTACTGATCTAAAAGCGGTTGTTCACTGCTTTGATATCATTGTACATGCGCTCTTTTCTATCGCTATCGTGTGGTTCTTACATAAAGATAAAAACAGCACGCTGCTAGTAGCCTATATGAGCATACTCCTATTTATGTTTTATGTAGTAGTCAATGTAATAGAGAAATATACAGGAGGGCTGATAATTCAGTTAATAACTGTCACAGTCAGAAATTTTCTGGCTTCACCATTTAAAACAATTTTTTCTATTCCTGCCCTTTTACTAAAACATGGTGAAGAAGTAGAAGAGCACACTGCCACTTAATGATGTGCAGGTGTCCGTGCTATCGCTCAAAATCCTGATTCTGTAGCAATCTTTTCTAAGCAGTAATATTCTATCTTACCTATCAAGTGCTGATAAAACTATGATTTGAATAAATTGCTCACTAATATTGGAGTCGGTTTTAATCCAACTCGATGGACAATGCTATCATAGAGACCAGTGCATATGCTCGGGCTGGTTTATTGGGAAATCCCTCCGACGGGTATTTCGGTAAGTCGGTTTCAATTATTGTACGAAATTTCGGTGCACGTATATCACTCTACCCCTCGCCTGAATTACAGATTGAGCCTCAGGAGCAGGATATCAATGTATACCGCAATATTTATCATCTGGTAGATTCGGTCAAGCTAACCGGATACTACGGTGGGTCACGCCTGATAAAAGCAGCCATCAAGCGCTTCTGCGAATATTGCGAAGAGCAGCAAATCAGGCTCGCCAGTAAAAATTTCACTATTCGCTATCACTCGTCGATTCCCCGGCAAGTGGGATTGGCCGGTTCAAGCGCCATTATTACCGCTACGATGCGGGCCCTGATGGAGTACTATCAGGTGAAAATTCCGATCGATATTCTCCCTAATATCGTACTGTCGGCGGAGATGGACGAGTTAGGGATTCATGCCGGTTTGCAGGACCGGGTAGCCCAGGCATATGAAGGTTGTGTGTATATGGATTTTGACAAAAAACTGCTGCAGGAAAAGGGGATCGGCAATTATGAGCGGCTAGACCCTACCCTACTGCCCAATATGTATTTGGCGTATAAAATAAATCTGGGAAAAGTTTCAGGGGCAGTATTTAACGATGTGAGGGCTCGTTTTGATAAAGGAGATGAAGAAGTGGTAAACACCATTGGGGAAATTGCCAACCTGGCTGCCCTGGGAAAAGAAGCTATCCTGAAACGAGACACAGCAACTCTGCATGAGCTGATGAACAAAAACTTTGATTTGCGCTGCAAGATTATGAATGTCAGTGACAGCAATAAAGAGTTGGTGGCTACCGCTCGCCGATGTGGTGCCTCTGCAAAATTTACTGGCTCAGGAGGGTCAATTATCGGAATATATGAGAACGACGAAGTACTGAATAAACTGGTAGTAGAACTCAAGAAAATTAATGCTCGGGTGATAAAACCCTATATATTTTAAGACCATGGTTAGAAAAGCAATCATTCCCGCGGCGGGACTAGGCACTCGATTCCTGCCAGCCACCAAGGCGCAGCCCAAAGAAATGTTACCCATCATCGACACTCCCACAATCCAGTACGTCGTGCAGGAGGCAGTAGATTCGGGCATTGATGACATCCTGATTATTTCGGGCAAAGGCAAACGAACTATTGAAGATCATTTTGATCGTAACTTTGAACTAGAGTCGCGGTTGGCCGAGAAAGAAGATGAAAGTTTTTATAACGAAGTAATGCGGATTGCCGATATGGCCAATATCCATTACATCCGTCAGAAAGAAGTCAACGGTTTAGGAGACGCCATTTATCATGCGAAACAACATGTAGGGAATGAGCCATTCGCTGTATTACTGGGTGATACGGTAGTCAGTTCAGTGATTCCGGTAACACAACAGCTTATCGATACCTATGAACAATATCGTTGCTCGATCATTGCAGTAGAAGAAGTGCCTCAGGACAAAGTGTCGCGTTATGGCATTGCCGGAGGAAAAAAATTGAGCGATAAATTGATAGAAGTGCAGGAGTTGGTAGAAAAACCCTCACCTGAGCAAGCGCCTTCTAATCTGGCCATTGCCGGACGTTATATTCTGACTCCTGAAATTTTTCGGGCCATAGAGCAAACTCCCAAAGGAAAAGGAAATGAAGTGCAACTGACGGATGCCCTTCATTTACTAATGAAGCGGGAGATGCTGATTTCCAATACTATAGAAGGAAAGCGCTACGATATTGGTAATAAACTGGATTTTCTAAAAACCACGGTGGAGTTTGCATTACGCCGAAAAGAATTTGCCGCTGATTTTCGGGAATTTTTAAAGGAAATCCTCAAAGAGCAGCCTTAAACTCATCGTTTAATCATGCAACCCGTAATAGGAGCGGGTGCAGTAGTAATAGAACGGTTTTGAGCTACAGCCTCAATGGCATTTTGCAAGTAAGCGTGCTTTACATCGTTTTCTACCTGCGGGTTGTCGTCGATACCCCCATGATAGGCAATGGTGAAAATTCCATTCTTAGGAGTCAGGATGAAGGCTTCAGGGGTTTTCTCAGCGCCTAACAAACTAGCTACTTCCTGGGCACTATCACTTAAAAAAGGAATATCCAATTGCGACCGCTTTGCTTCGGTAGCCATATTCGTCATGGCATCGGCTTTGCTTTTGGCTGGGTTGTTAGGATTGATTAAGATAAAACGAATGCTATTGCTGTCATATTTGTCCACCAGTCGGAGAATACGATCCTCGTAGAGCTTCGCATAAGGACAATACAAACTGGTAAAAATGACAACCACGGCCTTGGCATCACTATATTCCGATAAGGAAAAGACTTCACCATCTACTGCATTGGGCAAGGTGAAATCCTGAATCTGATCAGACTGCTGAGATAGTATGGGGCTAAATATACTACAAAGCGCTACACCTATAATACTAGTTACCTTCAGCATAATTGTCAATTTATAATCTAAAATAAGGAAATTATTGCACTATACATATAACAATGTAAGTATGGTGTAAGGTTCAAGTGCGAAATGATAGATTTATGAAGATAGGGAAAGGCTAATGCATCATACTGTATACAATATAAAATTCATCCCAGAAAAGAGTACAAAGCTGAAAAGAAGTGGAACGGCCCTCCAGGAATATATCTGCTTCAATGATGGGGGCCAGTGGCCACCGGATAAGCCTGATAGCAATATTTTGCTTTAGGCTTAATTGCTTACGACCATATAGTTTGTATAAAGATTCTTTCGTGGCCCAGTAAATACAAAGCTTATGCAAATCTTCCTGTACCTCATTTTCTTCCACGGCATTCAGAAATTTATGTTTTACCCGTACTAGTTTAAGCGAAGGCTTTTCAATATCAATACCTACAGGGTGATTGCGGTGAATGATCGCAACACCATAGGGGTAAGAATTAGCCAGCGAAATGTGAAAGATATGATCATTTAAATGAGGCTTGCCCTTTTCATCTTTGTGAAGTCGAAATGCCTGTTGATTCTCGGCATTGAGTAATGCACGAAGTGCGGCACGGCCGGATAGCCATTCCAGTTTTTTGCCAGGATGGTGAATATCATGTAGCTCAGTTAAATCAGCCGGGTGAAGGTCAACATATTGAACCAATTGCTCCAGGGTTTCGTCAATCTTCCAGAGAGCCCAGGAAGAATTCTGATTGATCTTTTCTAACTTTACAAGCGGCATACGTGAGCAACAAGGTGATGAATATTATGAACCAGACTATTGCACAAAAAATTCATACACTGCGGGGGCATCGAGACAGTGTGTACACATTAGCTAACGCATTCGAACCCGGGGTGTTTTTTTCAGGAGGGGGAGATGGGATGGTTGTGCGTTGGGATTTGCTGAACCCAGATCAGGGGACAGTAATTGCCAAGGTCGATGCTTCCGTATATGCCCTGTACCACAACCCTCATTTTAATCACCTGATTGTTGGCCAGAATTACGAGGGCATCCATATCATCGGGTTGGATAATAACAAAGCGTTGGGGTCATTAAAAATGACAGAAGCTTCTATTTTTGATATAAAGACGTACCAGGATCAGATATTTGTAGCCAGCAGCGATGGAATGATTACCGTGCTGAACTATCAGAAACTATCCGTGCTGTATCAGATAAAGGGCGCGAAAGAAAGCGCTCGCAGCCTGGCCATTCATCCTGAAGCAAATGAGCTGCTGGTAGGCTTTAGTGATAATACCATTAAAATTTATGATCTAATTACTTACCGGCCTAAAAAGACCATTGAAGCGCATAAAAACTCAGTATTTACGCTGAAATTCACCCCGGATTTTCGCTTTTTGCTGTCGGGAAGCCGGGATGCACACCTGAAAATTTGGGATACTCAAAAAAATTATGAACTTCACCAAAGCATAGTCGCCCATATGTATGCCATCAATCATATTGACTTTCGGACAGATGGCAAGTATTTTGCTACCTGTAGTATGGACAAATCCGTGAAAATATGGGATACTGAACGTTTTCAGCTTTTGAAAGTTATAGATAAAGCAAGACACGCCGGCCATGGCACTTCAGTGAATAGACTGCTTTGGCTGGATCATGTTCAGGATGGACTAGATCAACCCCTGATTTCCGCCAGCGACGATCGCACTTTATCAGTATGGGATGTACGTTGGGCCGACAATTAATCGTATGAATATACTACGAATCCTCGTAACGTTATGAAAATTACACCATTAGAAATACGTCAGAAAGAATTCGAACGCAACTTTCGCGGTTACGATAAAGACGAGGTAAATGCCTTTCTCCAAACCATGTCCCAGGAGTGGGAGCGCATTCTGGAAGAAAATAAAGACATGCGCTATAAACTCAATGCCTCTCAAAAGGAAGTAGATAAACTGCGGGAGGTAGAAAGTTCACTGTATAAAACCCTCAAAACAGCCGAAGATACCGGGGCCAACCTGATTGAGCAGGCCAATAAAAGTGCTGAACTTAAGGTGCGGGAATCCAATCTGAAAGGCGAAGAAATCATTAGTGAAGCCAAAGCCAGGGCGAACAAAATATTAGAAAGTGCCAAGAGTAAGGCTAAGAATATCATAGATGAGATGGAGCAGCGGGTACAGCAATTGAAGCAACGCTATCAGGAAGCAGAAAACCAATATGATGATTTACTTTTTCACCTCAAAAATGCGGCTCAGAAAGCATTGCAGGAAGTAGAACGGGCTGGGCAGCGTCGCTCGTCCGATATTCAACAGCAGGTGCAGGAGGCAACCAACGTGCGGGAAGAATATCACGCCTATATTTCCAAACAAACTGCCGAGTTTGAGGAAGAGGTAGTACATACCCCCCCTCCTACGCCGGAACCCCAGCCAGAAATGAAAGAAGTCAATGAGTTTGCCCCGGAGCCAGAAACCAACAACTGGGCGCCGGAGACGCCAAAGGTTGAGCCTGAGGCAGAGACAGAAAAAGAAACGTCTGCGCCTGAACCGGAGCCAGAACCTGCCCCAGCCCCTGCTCCTGCGCCGGTGAATCACACCAAGAAGAAATCTTTCTTTGACGAAATTGACTAGCCCACCCATGGCAAAAATACTGTTAGAGGGGCTGGAGTTTTTCGCCTACCACGGTTACCACAAAGAGGAACGGAAAACAGGCAACCGCTATAATGTAGATGTATTGGTCGAGGCGGATGTTACCAAAGCGGCCGTACGCGATCAACTCACAGAAACCATTGATTACGCGCAGCTGTACCAAACCGTGAAAGAAGAGATGGAGCAACCCGCTAAATTACTGGAGCATATTGGACACCGGATCATCCAGCGGGTACTGGAACAGTTCCCGCAGGTAATGGCCGTGGAAGTACAGGTATCTAAATTCAATCCGCCATTAGGAGGAGTATGCCGCCGGGCGTGTGTCACCTTACGGGAAGAAAGAGGAACATGACAAACGCAGGTTGGATACTTAGTTGGGTGGTGATGGTATCGTTAGTTACAGACAAACCAGCCTATCGGGTCTTTAATCAGGCCGGACAATCCGTTGCCTACAATAGTATGATACAGGAACTGGCCGAAGCTGACGTAGTGCTGTTCGGGGAACTGCATAACGATGCGCTGGTGCATTGGCTGGAGCTACAGGTGGCACAGGATTTATACAATCAGGATAGTAATCTGGTATTAGGTTTTGAGATGCTGGAAACGGATAATCAGTTACTTGTGGATGAGTATCTGGCCGGTACCATTGAAGAACGCCATTTTACCCAGGAGGCTAAACTGTGGGATAATTACGCAACCGACTATCAGCCTTTGCTAACATTGGCCCAGGAGAAAAATATTCCCGTGGTGGCCACCAACATTCCCCGCCGCTACGCCAGCCTGGTATCCCGAGAAGGAATAAGCCAATTAGATAGTTTATCCGACGAAGCCAAAAAATGGATCGCTCCCCTGCCGATACAAATTGATATGGAATTGCCAGGTTACCAGAATATGCTATCGATGATGGGAGGCATGCAGGGGCATGGAAACATGAGCGGAGAAAATATGGTGCAGGCGCAGGCAATCAAGGACGCAACGATGGCCCATTTTATTCAACACAAGCTGCCGGAAGGGAGCTCTTTTCTACATTTTAATGGCTCTTACCACAGCGATAATTTTGAGGGCATTGGCTGGTATCTGAAACAACAGCAGCCAGAACTTACCATCAAAACCATTTCCTGCATTGAGTTACCTTCACTGGATAGCCTGAGTGAAGATGCAAAAGGGCTGGCTGACTTCGTGATTGTTACTCCCACCGATATGACCAAAACGTACTAAGCCAGAGCTTCTCGGGCTTTGCGAAGAATCTCAGCGTGATCGAAAGCCAGTTTCGGCAACTCAGCCAGCGAAAACCAACGAACCTCCTGAGCGTCGGAGGCCGCTTGGGGTTGAAAATCAGCTTTGTTGACTACTGTATAATAAGCAATAGAAACCGCCCGGCCGCGCGGGTCACGATTGGGAGCACCAAAAGCATAAAACTGCTGGAAAGTTTCCGTTGCAATTCCGGTTTCTTCTTCCAGTTCCCGGCCTACGGCAGTAGCCAAATCTTCATCGTCTTCCACAAACCCGCCCGGCAATGCCCATTGTCCCTGGAAAGGATCGTTTTTTCGCTGAATTAATAGTATTTCCTGATGATCGTGTGTGAACACAACCGCATCTACGGTCACTTTAATATTTTGCGGATAGTCCATTATGGTTTCGTTAAAAAATGTATTTGTTGCCAGTTTAAAAAGGGTTCTTCGCTTCCTGAGAGGGGCGTTCTGCCTTCACAAAAGTAAAGCCCCGGGCGTCATTACCTTCGTAAAAGTCGACTTCCATACCAAGTAGATACATGATATCTTTTTTAGCCACATATACCGGGATCCCCTCCAGATCGTACTCCATATCTTTCTCGGATTTCTGGTCGAAGCCCAGAATATACGAAACCCCGGCACATCCGGCGCCCTGCACTCCTACCCTCAGTCCATAACCTGAGGGTATATTTTTCTGGGTTAAAGTCTTTTTTACCTCCTCAATGGCCTTTCGAGACAGCGAAATCGGGATCATATCAAACAAAAATCGTTAATTCATGATAAATTACCATAAACAGCACACGCCCTTGCCCTGTATGGGGTAGAAAACCTACTTTTGTCCGCAGCATATCAACGTTAGACAACATTATTGTATGAACGAATCTGTAATCATTGAGTTTATCAAAATACTGCTACCGGCAGCAGCCGTTTTGTATGCCATGTATCTCACCGTAAAATCTTTTCTGAATAAAGAAATATCGCAGCGGATGGCCGACGTGAAAATAAAAGGTGTAGAAATGATATTACCGGTTCGTTTGCAGGCCTACGAGCGCCTGAGCCTGCTGCTGGAGCGGATCACCCCCAATAACTTGATCTTAAGGTTGAACGATAGTAATTATTCAGCCAAAGAATTTCAGCAAATTCTGACTTTTAACGTACGGGAGGAATATAATCACAACCTGTCTCAGCAGATATATGTGGGAGATCAGGTGTGGCACTTAACCACGCAGGCTGTGGAGGATGTGATCGCTACCATCAATCAGGCAGCGGATGGCCTGCCGGCTGAGGCTCGTTCTATTGATTTAGCAAAAAAAGCGATGGAAGTACAGGTCCAAAAAGAAATAAGTCCTATCGAGCAAGCCCTGGTTGAGGTAAAAAAAGAAGTGCGATTGCTGTTTTAAAATAGACAAATGATTTAATTCGCAGTTAGTTCTTTTAGAACACGTTCCGTATATTATCATTTTTTAAACGAAATTCATTATGGCTTTTTTTGATCGTTCTAACACTACTGACAATGCTTATTACAAAAAAGCAAAACACCAGGCCAGCGGGATCTTGAATGACCCTAAACGTCTCCGTAGACTGGCCGCGGCTGCTATGGAAAAGGTGAAGGATCTCCGAAACGATACCGACAGCATGCATACCTTGAAAGAACAGGTGAACACCTTTGTACGCATGATTCGCGCGTATCAAACCGGCGACTACAATCATACACCCTGGAAAAGTCTGCTGCTTATCACCGCTGGTATCATCTATTTCGTATCACCGCTTGACCTGATTCCTGATTTTATTCCGGTGCTGGGTTTTATGGATGATATCACTGTATTGCTGTGGATTCTCAATTCGGTGCGAAAAGATGTAGATAAGTACGAAGAATGGGAAGAAACTTACGCTGAGCCAGCCCGTTAATCTGGCATGGCTCAAATAATAACTAAAAAGCATCAGGAGGCCGGTATGTCGTATGCGACCTATCGGCACCTGATTGACAGCTTACTTACCGAACAGAAAACCACGGGTAATAACCAGAGTGATAGCTACATTGAGTATACCAAACTCAATGTGCAGCGTATGCGTCGGCTTGATAAAACCACGAAGCTACAGCCAGAACTTTTAAGGCAACTGGAGCAGGTTGCTCAACCCTGGGTATGGTTTGTTCTGACGGAGGCCTGGTGTGGCGATGCGGCCCAGAGCCTTCCCGTACTGGCCCAAATAGCGGCGGCCTCTCCCCATATTACACTTCAGCTATTACTGCGGGATGAATATCCTGAAGTGATGGATGCATACCCCACCAATGGAGCTCGCTCTATTCCCAAACTTATTTGCCTCAACCAGGATCTGGTAGAAATTGGTACCTGGGGACCTCGTCCGGCGCAGGCACAGCAGATGCTGTTGAATTATAAGGAAAAATACGGCGAACATTTTCAGGAACATTACCAGGAATTCTCAGAGGAAGTACAGTTATGGTATGCGCGTGATCGTACGCTCGCAATACAGCAGGAGCTCAGCGAGAAAATTGCGCAATGGTTAGAAAAACCAACTTCCTAAGCTGTGGATTCTCTAACGCAACTGGTACTGGGAGCTTCGGTGGGGGAAGCCGTCCTGGGTAGGAAGGTAGGTAATCGGGCAGTACTGTGGGGAGCCATTGGCGGAACCATTCCCGATCTGGATGTGCTGCTCAACCCCTTGCTGTCGGATGTGCAAAGTGTGTTGGTGCACCGCACGTTTTCGCATTCTTTATTCGTGCTTACCTTGTTGTCACCCTTGCTGGGCTACGGAGTATACCAGATGTACCGGAAAACTACCCGCGCGAATTGGAGCGATTGGAGCTGGCTCTTCTTTGCCTCGCTCATCACGCATCCCCTGCTGGATGCTTTCACCAATTACGGGACCATGTTGTTTTTTCCGTTTAGCGATATTCGAATAGCGTGGCGCACCGTCTTCATCGTTGACCCTTTATATACTCTACCGCTGCTCATCGGAACCATTGTGGTATTGTTCTCAAGGCGTCCTTCAGGTCGCAGACGATGGGTGAATAGCGTTGCGCTGATACTAAGTTCATGCTATCTGGCGATAACGGTTTTGGTCAAGCTGCATGTACAAAGGGTAGTAGAAGAGGACCTGGCGCAGCAAAAAGTCGCGTACGAAAAGTTTTTAACGACACCTACTTTTTTTAATAATATCCTCTGGTCAGTGGTGGTGAAGCAGGAAGACCAATATCAGGTAGGGTATTATTCTCTGCTGGATCAGAATCGTACGATACAATTGAAAAGCATACCGCAGCAAGCGGGTTTACTTAGCCCGTATCAGGCTGATACTGAAACAAAAGCAACGTTGGATGACTTAATAACATTTACCGAAGGCTATTATGTCATGCAAACAATTCCGGGAGGAGTGCTTTTCAGCGATTTACGTTTTGGCATTTCCACCGGTTGGTTTGACCTTAGCCGAGACTATTTGTTTTCGTATCAAATTTTACGAGAAGGCAATGGAGTACAAATAAAACAGCAAGCACGGTCCATTCAACCAACACAGTCTGATCTTAACCGATTTTTTAAACGAACCAAAGGAAACACACTATGAGCCAACGACATGCACTGATCGCCGGAGCCACTGGCTTAATCGGTAATGAGTTATTACAGCAATTAATCCACGGACGATACTACCAGACAATCTCGGTGCTGAGCCGCCGTGAGGTGGAAACCAGCAGCAAACGGGTAAAAACCATCATCGTAGATTATGACCAACTATCGGAAAAAGACATCCCCAAGGGTATTGATGATGTCTATTGCTGCTTAGGAACTACCATGAAGAAAGCTGGCTCTAAAGAAGCTTTTAAAAAGGTGGATTACGCATATCCCCTCAAAATAGCCGAAATTGCCTGGAAAAAGGGAGCAAAACAATATATGTTGGTATCAGCCATGGGAGCTAATGCGGACTCAATGGTTTTCTATAACCAGGTGAAAGGTGAGGTAGAAGAGGCAATCGCTCAGGTGGGCTTTCCTTCGTTTCATGTCTTCCGTCCCTCTTTACTCATGGGTGCGCGAAGTGAGAAGCGAGGCGGAGAAAAAATGGCTCAGGTACTGATGGGAGGTATCTCCCCGGCCATGATTGGCTGGTTACGAAAATACCGCCCCATTGGAGCAACCGATGTCGCCCAGGCGATGGTTCGAATGGCGAAAAAAGAATTGGAAGGAATATATATCTTTGAGTCTGATAAAATTCAGACTATTGCTAATTACGAAGCAGCGGGAGTATGATCGGAGTGGTTCAGCGCGTTTCCGAAGCCTCTGTCACCATTGATCAGCAAATGGTGGGGGAGATCGGGACAGGAGTGCTTGTTTTACTGGGGATTGAAGAAGCCGATGGTGAAGAGGATATTGCCTGGCTAAGTAAAAAGATTGTAAGTCTGCGCATCTTCAACGACGAAGCAGGAGTAATGAATCGTAGTCTGGCAGATGTGGGGGGAGAAATGTTGGTTGTAAGCCAGTTTACCTTACACGCCAGCACCAAAAAAGGGAACCGACCTTCCTATATCAAAGCGGCTAAGCCAGATATTGCCATTCCGATATACGAACGCTTTGTAAAAGCGACTCAGTTCCTACTCTCAACGCCAGTGCAAACAGGTGAATTTGGAGCGGATATGAAAGTACGACTGCTCAACGATGGCCCGGTCACCATCATCATCGATACAAAAGACAAAAAATGAAAGATATTACCTTATCCGAAGTACAGCAGCAGGTAGACGAATGGATTACCACCACCGGAGTTCGCTATTTCAGCGAACTGACCAACATGGCCATTTTGACCGAAGAAGTGGGGGAAGTTGCCCGGCTGATGTCTCGCCAATACGGGGAACAATCTTTCAAAGAATCAGATAAAGGCAAAGAACTGGCCGACGAACTGGCTGATGTGTTGTGGGTGCTTACCTGCATTGCCAACCAAACTGGCGTGAACCTGACCGAGGCTTTCCATAAAAATATGGATAAGAAGACTCAGCGGGATCACTCCCGCCACCAGCAAAACGAAAAGCTGCGTTAGGGTTGCTCGTCTTCGTAAATACCAATATACACCTTCCCGCTTGTATCAATAAAGCCGCGGTACATACCTTTGGTATTAAAGGGCATGGCAATATTGCCTTGTTGATCGATCGCGATGACTCCGCCGCCGCCGCCCATTTCCACGAGTTTGTCTTTCACCACCTCATTGGCTGCTTCCTGCACCGATTTTTCCTGATATTTCATCAGTGCAGTGATGTCGTACGCTACAACTGAGCGAATGAAATATTCGCCGTGGCCGGTCGCTGAGATGGCGGCCGTAGCGTTATCAGCATAAGTTCCAGCTCCAATAACGGGCACATCCCCTACCCGACCGTAGCGCTTATTGGTCATACCCCCGGTGGAGGTGGCGGCTGCCAGGTTTCCATCCTGATCGAGGGCTACGGCGCCTACTGTACCAAATTTCCGGTCGGGGAATTCCGCATCCAGGTATCCCTGTCGCTGATCACCAGGTCGATCGCTGTCGGAGTGATCTAACTGTTGCTTTTCGGTATCACGGATGCGTTCCAGTTGCTGAAAACGACGGTCAGTATAAAAATAAGAAGGATCTACGACCTCCAAACCCTGTTCGCTGGCAAACTGCTCAGCCCCTTGGCCGATCATCATCACATGGGGCGAGCTTTCCATAACGGCCCGTGCCGCGGCGATTGGGCTTTTGATGGTAGAGATACCTGCTACCGCTCCGGCATTGCGGGTGCTTCCGTCCATAATGGCCGCATCCAGTTCATTCTTACCATCACTGGTAAATACGGCACCTTTTCCGGCATTAAACAGGGGGGATTCTTCCATTATCTGTATGGCACTAATCACCGCATCCAGGCTGGTGCCACCATCTTTTAATACGGCATAACCAGCTTGCAATGCCTCTTCCAGTTTCGTACGGTAGGCCGCTTCCTGTTCTGCATCCATGTTTTCCCGTAGAATTGTTCCGGCACCGCCGTGAATGGCAATCGCAATATTAGACTCCTGTGCCATGCTCTGAACAAAAATAACAAGGGTCGTGAAGAGGGTAAAAAGTATTTTCATAGGAGTTTTCGGTTAGATCACAGTGAAGATACTGCATTTTGAGAATCGGACAAAATAAAAGGCTTGTAAGCCATGCCTACAAGCCTTGTTATGTAACAGTGCTTCTTGAATGCGCTATATCGTCTAGCGCGGTGGGAAGATTTTTTTTAGCTTTTCTTTAGCCTCTTCTTTCACTTCCTCCTTCTTTTCTTCCACCTTCTCTTTCACTTCCTCTTTTGCTTTGGCCGCTTCTTCTTTGGCCCTTAATTCAGCTTGCCGTTTGGCTTCTGCTGCTTCTTTCTTAGCTTCCGCTGCTTTACGCCGCACTTCAGCTTCGGCTTCCTTTTTCTGTTGGGCCAGCTCATCTTTCAACTCTTCGGCCTGTTTTTCTACTTTGGCCTTTACGGCTGCCTGAGCCGTTGATTTTCCTCCGCTACCCGCTTCTGTTCCAGCCAGCCGTACTTTCGGATCTTCAGAATCTCCCGTTACTTTAAGGTTAAGGATAATATTGGAAGAAACCGTTTCATCATTTCCAGTGAATTTGGCAATCGCGCTGTTGATGGCGGTTCCGACTGTTCCTGCCGGAATATTCATTTTCATCAAGTAATCGATGCTGCCATCAATACCATTGCTTCCGGCAATCACCGTTTTGAAGTTGCCGATATTCACGTCAAAAGGTTCTACGTATACCCGGCCACTGCGTACTTCAGCTTGAATTTCTACATCTTTCAGAGAAACACTCTCGGTATTGCTCAATTTGGTAACGGCCGTAATCGCCCCTACCAGTTTAGATTCGTTTAAAGAGGCATCAGCTATTTGAATAAGCCCTTTGCCATCCAGGGTATTCATGAGCGGCGACATATCCGAGCCCAACAGACCAGCTATTTTAAAGCGGGTAGAAAAATCTCCGTCCATTTTCTCAGCAACCGGAGCCAAAGTCTGGATGGTGTTGAAGGTAGCATAAGCTTCGCTAATGCCGACGTCCTGGATATCCAGATCGAAATCAAAGGCCGGGCGGGCCAGGTCGCGGGTATCGTAAGTACCGTTCATGGCAATTTGTCCACCCAACGTACCGAAACCCAGGTTGTCCATCCGAACCACGCCTTCGCGCACCGTGATTTTACCCTTCAGGTTGTTCAGGCTCATGTTGTCGTACAACACTTCGGCTACGCTGGAATTTAAAACAAAATCAATGTTTTTAGGAATTTCCACCACTTCCATGGCTACTTCGGTCGTATCTTCAGCTACCTCGGCTCCATCTTCGGTCATCCACTCGTTCAGGTCCAGTTTTCCCGATTTAAAGTCAAACTGACCGCGAAGGGTTTCATTTTCGGCCAGGGCATAACCCAGATAGTTGGCCAGATAGCCGCTCATCCGCATATCGCTACGTCCGGCTGACCCTTCAAAACTAGCGAGGGTTACTCGCTGGGGATTAAATTCGGCATCGGCGTTCTCAATGGTAAAGCCCTGAGGAAAATCATCAGCACTATAGCGGAAGTTCTGAATCCTGGCCGAGCCGCTGGTCTGTAGTTGGGCATATCGTTCGGCTTCTACATCGGAAAGCTTTCCTTTCGATTGAATATTGGCCTGAATCACTCCGGCCAGGTCCATGCCGTCCATAGGATAGATTCGGGTTACTTTTTCCAGATCAATGGTGCCATTCGCTTGTAAGTCCCAGGTGTAATCATCCAGGTTGGTCACCAGCAGGTTGGCCTGAAATGGCTCTCCGGCCAGGGTCATATCAAAGTCGTTTACCCGCACCGTCGTTTGAGCGAGCTGACCACTTTCATTTTTGACCGTAGAGGTAAAACCAATGTTTTCCAGCGGAGGATAGTCTGCTTGTTTGATGTAACCCTCCTGCATGCTCATGGCCATATCAATTTTCGGGATACGGTTGGTCGCACTATCGTAAGAGCCATTGGCCAGCAGATTGATGCTGAAGATGCCCCGCATATCCAGACTATCCATTGGGAACATGCTGTTCAGTTCAGCTAAGTTGAGTCTGGCCTTTACTTCGGTATCAATGGTATAAGTATCTAAGCCTTTCAGCAGGAAACGGGCATCAAGCGGGTTGCTGCCGAGGTCGGCGTGGAAAGACTTCAGATCGACTACCGTATTATCCAGGTTCCCGTCAGGGTTGTCTACCAGCAGGTCAACATCAATATTGGTAACAGCGGTAGGTAAATCGGGGTATTGGAACATGGCGTCCTGGGTAAGCATCTTCAACTGAAAAGCCGGCATAGACGCTTCGTTGTAGGTGCCCCGAACGAAGCCGTTAAAATCCAGCGACCCTTCGGTTTTTACCTGTTCAAAGCCTTCCAGATATATGCCAGGCACCAGCGAAAGTAGACTTTTAAACGTATTGTCTTTGGCGGAAAAGTTAATGTCCATCTCCATGTTTTCGTCAGGCATGGCGAAGAACCCATCAAAACCCAGAGCAAAATCATTGACGGCAATGGTGTTTTCTTTGAACGTGAATTTAAAATCCTCTAGGTTCATGTTCATGGTCACGTCTGCTGTCAGCTTCTTATTGGTCATGTATTCTATCCCATCATAGTTGACAGTGAAGTTCTCTATTTCGCTGTAGGTTTGCATGTCGAATACGTCCAGCGTAAAATCACCGCTTCCCTGGTGGTTCATATGCTGCATGGCCATGTACATGGGCAGCGTCAAATCTTCATAAATGACATTGGCGTTATTTATTTCCCAATGATCGATGGTAAAAGAAACCTCTTCAGCGGAGGTACTAACCTCTTCCGTGGCCGTGTCTTCTGAGGAAATGGCAATATCATAATTAGCCGTACCATCTTCCAGCACCTGTACATGTACATTGGGTTGATTGAGAATAATGCCACTGATGCGGGGCTGGTCACCGAAGATCGCGCTTTTAAGGTCAACCGATATATTGAATTCGTCTACCGAAAGCAGGGTGTCTCCCTGAAAAGGAGCACGATTCACCACGCCAAAATCACCAAGAGAAACGGTCGCATTTGGGAAGTTTTTGATCAGTGACAAACCGAATTTATCCGGGTCATAATATACTTCGGCGTTCACATTTTCGGCAATGGCCTGATCCACCACCTTTCGTATATCGTCTTTGAAAATGACCGGAAGTACAAGGATGGCTACAAAAAGTAGCAGGAAAAATATCCCTGTTATAATGAGTATTTTTTTCATGATTCACACTGGTTAAAACAATTATGTGAAATTACGCAAGGTTTTATCAATGGGCTAAACACAATGGGCTCAGCCTTATCGATGTAATATATGCGTACAAAACGTTTGCAATAAACGTACAACCAAAAAAATAAATTGTAAGTGCAGTCAATTTCCCCCTTTTTCTGTCAGAAAACAAAGGGATGACTGAGCGACGTGGAGGTCCCCGGAGCACTTATGCCAAATACCGGGGGATTATTATAAAAAACAGGCAATAATGCTACCTGAGTGAAAAAAAATCCGGGAAAAGAATTATCTAAAAAACAGAAAAATCGACCTTATTTTAGCTCTTCCCTCAGCTCCTCAACGGCCTCTTCTTCCAACGGTATCTTTTCAGGTTCGGCGATGGTCATTTCTTCAATAAGGTGTGAAGCACCAGCGAACTTATCGATGAGGAACAAAGTATAGCGAATATCTACGCTAATACAGCGTTGCAGTTGGTCTTCAAACG
>JAVKCN010000060.1:0-63568 GCA_040222715.1 Cyclobacteriaceae bacterium
ATTATATCCCCCGTTAAAAAAAAAACTATTTTATAACCCCCTGCCACCCTCCCGCTTGTATGTTTTTTTTTGTTTTGTAAACTCAAAAAAAAAACACTCGACCGGGTGATTTACTTTATAGAGGTGGTATAGCCAGTTAACTGCTTTGCGGGTAAGCGGGCTATTGGGAAAGTCGTAGGCAAAACGAGCGTAGTGTGCCAGTTGATTATCAGCCGTGCTAATCTGGAAGATGGCTTGCTCCGCCTGCGGACGATAAGGGGACCGAGGGAAGGCTTCAAGAAACTGGTAGTAGCTTTGGAGATTGCCCGTTGCCGTTTGCGACTGGAAAACCAGCGTGTTGTATCGCTCATCCGCCAATGGAACCTGGGCTGCCTGTGGGTAAGTATCTAAAAATTCCCGGTAGGCCTGATACGTATCCACCTGGCTGGCCGCATCAAAAGCGAGCTGATTGCGCTGTAGAATAGCTTCTTCCCGCTGAGGAGCATCGGTATGCTGGTCAATAAAATACTGGTAGTCTGTTACGGTAGACTGATCCGTAGCCCGGGCAAAAGCCAGGCTATCCAAACGGCGCTTCTGGCGCAACAGGCTGCTATCGCTCAGAGATAGCGCACGGGCTAACTTTTCCTGTTCTTTTTCCGGGGTCGCTTGAAAGTCTTGGGAGGCTCGTAAAATATACTGATAAGCTGAATCAATCTGATATTGCTGATACGCACTATCGGCATACAATAGCGAATAGGCGTAATATACTCCGGAAAAGAGGCTGTCTTTTTCATTAGCCGATTGTTGCAGAAGAATAGAGGCTGCTTTCTCCCACTGCTGATCCTCAATAGCTTTGAGTGCGCTACGGGTGCTTTGACAACCGATGAAAAAGGCGAAAACAGGAAGAATGGCAAGCCACCAACGCATATTATGACGAATTAAACGATGTAAAATGGTTAATAGGCGAGTTTTCTGCAACCTGACGTTAGTTTATTTTCAGAATTTGATAATCAATAATCTTACCGATAATGCTTGAAAAATGAAAAGAAAAGTCTATTTTTGCCACTCCAAAAAAGGAAAAGGCATCAGCTACTACCACTATAACTTGGTAAATAGCAGGTTGTTGAATTTCTTTCGGGATGTAGCGCAGCCCGGTTAGCGCACCACGTTAGGGACGTGGGGGTCGCTGGTTCGAATCCAGTCATCCCGACTTTGTAAAAAGCAAAAGTCACCAAAGCCCTCTAAATAGCATGTTTAGAGGATTTTTGTTTTAGGATTTTCCCAAAATATGCAAGTTTTCTCAATACTTAGTGGCCGCCACGCGGGTGAACATTTTTTATATTCAAAACTGTTCACCTTATCAAAGTAATGATCTGATAAACAGGTATTTATATTGGTTTGTTTTGTCGGTGTTTGGTGGATTGCCATCCAGTGAAAGAACTGCTTTATCAACTATGCTGAACTAAAAACAAACAAAGCAAATGGAAAATAAAAACACCTACAGCGCCACTTTCTTATTGAGAACTGCTAAGACTAATATGAAAAGCCCCCGTCTATTGCCAGATTACAGTTAATGTAGCACGCATCGAATTTTCTTTAAGATGTTCCGTCGCTGTTAGTCAATGGAATAATGTACTCTACATGAGAAAAATTTTGAGTATAATTTTAGCCTGCAAGTGATAAGGCTAAGTTTTCCATATAAGACTTATTTACGGCGATTTCTAGATATGAAATTTGTAACACTTGCTTCATAAACTGTTTTTAATGACTTTACAAAGTATTGACAGTAAGGTGTTTACGAAAACACTCATGTCTAGTGGGAATAATGGACGAATCAAGGGTAATGATGATGAAGCACGTAGGCTAAAAGCCTATCTCAGACAAGTAGAGGCCAAGCTCTTTGAACATTATCGTGATTTATTAGCCGGATAGCACGTTGGTCACGGCTGACGCAGTGAAGAATGCCTATCCTAGTATTGAGAAAGCAGCATACGTTGCTGAAACTGATAGACTATTACAATACTCATCTGAAAAATTCTCTGGAATGGGGTATGCTGAAATACTATTTCACCACTCAGGGCCATATCAAAGAGTACCTAAACTACCGACTGAGAAAGAATGATATCTATCTTTCTGAGCTTTCTTACCAGTTCATTACCGGACTAGAGATGTTTCTAAGAGGTTACCAACCCACATGGCTGCATCCCTAAAACGTTTGACAGTTAACGTAGGACGTTTAACTTTTGGAGCATCTCGTTTTTCAGATCTGATCAAGAGTGGGCAAAAAGTTTGCCGCATATTCTTCTAGCTGGTGGGACAGGATTTGCAAGGCTTGGGCTTCAAACATCAGATGGCCAGCCAGGCCGGTTTTTCTATTTCTCAACGTATCCAACAGGCAGGATGAAATAAGCGGGGCATACTCCCGATGGAAAAGATACGGTTGGTTGGCTTGGGTATCTTCTACGATGGATCTGATTTGCGAGGGTAAGTGGGATACATCTCGGTGCTGCGTAAATTCATGTCGAATGATTTGAACTCCCACACATTTTACAGCTTGCCCCCCAGGAAACCGGATTCGTTGTTCTTGCCCGCGGGTGCAGGCGTAGGCAATGAATTGCCCGGCCTTGACCTGATGCTGAAGTCGCCCGGAGATACCAGAGTGGGAAAACCCTCCCTGTAAACAATACAACATGCGCAAGGGATGATACTGTTCAATATCAAACAGAATGTCCAGATCCTCTTCCATCTGCATGTCCAGATAAAAACATCCCAGCCCATGAGGAAAGTCCATCGCCCGGAAACGGCTGGTATAATTGGGCGTACTGATCTTGAGCATACCCGGCTGATGAACCAGGTATTCCTGATCTAATTGCTGGTCCAACAGGGTCATGAGATCCTGCAGGAAGTATGATTCTAGATGTATCTCCATGAGAAAAGCTAAAAGGTGAAAATTCCTTAAGGATACATTCCTTAGGATAAGATGGGGCAAGTGGAAGGTATTCGCTCTTGTTACTTTAAATAGTAGAAAACCCGATAAGAAACGGAGACAGTACTGCCTATCATGTAACCTCAAAGTTAAACTATCAAATTCCTTTAAATAGCTTGTCTCGGTAACTAAAATACCTCTACAAGAAGCTTATTTTTCCTTTTTTAAGAGGTTTTGCTGAAATTGCTTAGGAAACATGCCAAATCGTTCTTTGAATTTGGTAGCAAAATGGCTTTTGTTGGTGTATCCGATTCGCTGTGCCACCTGGCCTACATTCCACTGGTCTTCGGCCAGCAGCACCTTGGCCAGGTTAAGTCGCTCTTGCCGGATATGATGGTAGATGGTGGTGTGAAACAACTGTTTATATCCTTTTTTCAGCTTCAGTTCGTTAATTCCAATGATGCGAGCCAACTCTTTGATAGAAGGTGGATTTTGTAAACGTTCCATAACGATTTTCTTTGCTTTTAACAGCACCTCTTCGTCATGTTCCCGAAGCATAACCTGTTCGGAACTGGGTTTCTGATCCTCACTATATTGGCTGAGCACCAATGACAAAAGCTCCAGCACTTTAGATTCCAGAAATGTGCGCAAGATGAGCCCCTGATAAGTGGTTTGCTGAATTTGATTTAGACACTCGGCAGCGCCTATGGTGTAGTATCCGTGGTACAGGAAAGGGTATTGGGCGTCAACATCCCGGAAGGTTTTTTCTAAATGGGGGTGAAGGGTTTCCAAACCGGCATCAATGCGCCTCAGGTAGAAGGATCGGTTAATTTCAATAATATAAATGGATTGATTAACCTGAGAGTGAAACCGGAAGAACTGATCTACACTGCCAGAACAAGCCGACAAGGAATTCTCCGATGTGTTAAGCTGATACTGAATGAGGCGTGCATTGACCGAGTGAATTAACCTTCCTTTTTGACAAAAAATCAGGCGGAGTGGATGATATTTCAGTTGCTCCAGGTTGATCAGCAGGTCTTCGTTCAAGGTACCGTGAATAGCGATTAAACTGAGTCCGTCATGTAATCGATGCGTTTCTATTTTGCCAGAACCTAACCGCTTAGGCAATTGTAACTTCTGCACATGATCGTTGATCGCCAAGGGCACCGAAAGCGCATCAGCGATGGTCTCCATCACTCCTAGTTCGTTATTGTTAATTACAGTTATTTCCATACATAAATGACACCCATTTCTTTATAGACCTTGTCTGATATTCTGTTGCTTGCCTAATTCTTCCACTCTATCTATTTTCGGGCTTCCTGGCTAACAAGAAAAAAAAAATAATAATGCTGGTCAAGAAAAAATAATTAACCCTTGATCAATATTCGATACCTTATACGTACATTCTCTAAACTTAAGATGACAAAATTACCAGTAGAGGTAATAAAATAGTCTCCTGAGGTATATGAAGTACTGTTCAATCTACCAAACTTGAAGTACTTTCAGTGATAATAACAATACACTCTCTGCAAACGGTGATCAACTTTGTGCTTGCTAATGTAAATTAATGGAATAAAGGAATCTCGATAGGTTGGCTTGGAAAATACAGATAAGTTATTACGGGTGTTTTATTGGGTGATGGGTTATTTATATTTCCAGTAATCTGGTATATAGCGCTGTGATTTCACCTGGATATAAGGATACCTTATCCGCTGATATGCTTATTTTTGGTGATCGTAAATGTTTTCAGACTTACTGGCGATGATGGTGACTTTACATTCAATAGTCTGAAACCTGGTACAACAAAGTGGAATAAATTGGTAAGCACTGTGACAAAATCAGCTTATATTTTTAGCGTCATAGCCAGGAAGAATGACGAAGCTATCTCCCCGCGCCACGTCGGCTCATTAGCAGCAGATTGCTTCCTCCTGCCTCGTCGCAATGACGTTATCATTATTTTCGTCATAGTGCTTACCCGATCAGAAATAAGTATAATCAATACGTCATCGCGAACGAAGGTGAGGCGATCTTACGCCACGGCAGACCGCTTCGCAGAGCCTCGCGGTGACGTCTGGAAAAATGATACTTTAATTTGGTCGGATACTTATCAATAACAAAATTCAACATCTTCTTTATAGGTAGAAGAAGGATTCCCTACTGTAAATGGGAACCCTAAAAGCAGGATAGTAGTAACATGCCAGCATCTGCTAGCTTACTGCTCTCGTCTTTTTCCTTCGCGCTTAGCCGCTTTGGCTGCTCTCTTTTCTTTGAGATTTTTTTCCGGTGCCTTTTTGTCGCTGTGTTTTTTGCCTTCTTTTTCTTTTGACATTTTTTTTGGAGATTTAGATAAAATAATTTTAACCCAATTTTATTCTGGTGTTGGGGTATCACCCATCAGCTCTCGTTCAAAATACACCAGCTCCTTGCGAGCAGGGTCTTTTTGAATGGTGCAGTAATAAATACGTTTTACATAACGTCTTACTACTAGTTTAAGGGTAGGATCAACTTTGGCATATACGACTGATCCTTCAGAAAAAATATTGTCCATGAACCAAGGTATACATAATATAATTGGTATAGCCTGTTTTGATAAATTGTTTTACAGAAAGTTTACCGAGCTTGTACTTCATGTGGCAACAATACACTACTTTGTATCCCCTGCCATCGTAACAGGTTTAGATAAAATAAGCGACTTCCAATATGTAAATGACAAAATTGCCTGTAGAAGAAGTAAAATAACTGAAAATAGCCTGTAAGGTAGGAATGAGAACATTCCGTCTTATACTATTGTAGTATTTTCACAGGTAGTAGCACTATAATAACGCTAAACTATCCAAGTCATGAAAGGCAAATTCAGCGAGTTTTAACCTCTTATGCTGATAATTTTACACTCCTCTTTTATTATTTTTTATGAAAGTTTCCGCAAAATTTATTGATCAAAACCAATCTGATTTTTTTCCTGTACTCAGAAAGAAAGTTAGCCAGTATTTTAAAGACAATGATATTACCCGCTTTGGCAACGGAGAAATGATTCTTAAATCCATTGTCCTGATCAGTGGTTATCTGGGGGCGTATCTGGCAATACTGTTCCTCCCGGTCAATCCGTGGTTCTTATTACCCCTGACGGTGTTGATGGGAGTAGCCATGGCCGGTATCGGGATGTCGGTGATGCACGATGCCCTGCACGGGTCGTACTCAAAAAGCCCTAATGTTAACCGCTGGGTGGGATACATTACGTATTTTATCGGGGCCAACCCCTTTGTCTGGAAAGTACAACATAATGTGTTTCACCACACGTATACCAACATTCACGGCCTGGATGAAGACATTAAAACCAAAGTTGTCATCCGCTTATCTCGTTATGCTCCTCTTCAGTGGATTCACCGCTACCAGCACGTGTATTCCTTTTTTCTCTATGGTTTCAACACCCTGTTTTTTACCGTTAGCGATCTAGTGAAGTGACTTAACTACCATCGCACGGGCATGATCCGGCGCCAGAAATCAACCCTTCGCGTAGAGTTAACCAAATTACTACTAACCAAGGGGGGGTATCTCTTCTTTCTGATAGTGCTACCAGTGATGATTACCCCGCTTCTGTGGTGGCAGGTATTGATCGGCGTCTTTGCGCTGCATGTAACGGCGGGCTATATCGTTACACTGATTTTTCAAATGGCCCATATTGTGGAGGGAGTAGCGCAACCACTGCCGAATGCAGAAGGCAATATTGAGAATGCCTGGGCAATTCATCAGTTGCAGACCACGGCGAACTTTGCCCGGGATAATCGTTTCTTAAATTGGTATATCGGCGGGTTGAACTTTCAGATAGAGCACCACTTGTTTCCTAACATTTGCCACGTGCATTACCGCCAAATTGCTCACCTGGTAGAGCAAACGGCTAAAGAATTCCATTTGCAATATCAGGTCATGCCCACCTTTGCCCAGGGGATTCATTCCCATATACAAATGCTTAAATCATTGGGCTATACCCATCATCCGGTAAGTGCCTAAGTAGGTGCTGCTCAGGCATGATCTATTTTTATCCGTTATTACTATTTCAATACTTTATAAAATTAAAAAAATGAAAATAACTAATTTTTTACACCGATTACCCCCCCGCTGTGATTATTATTCTATGCATGGTAACGTTAGGAGCTTGTAACAAACCGTTGACCAAGTCTGACGTACAAGATGACCTGAAGGACGCCCGGGAATCCATGCAGGATGCTCAAGAAGAAACCAAAGAGGCTTATGAGGCCCGAGAGCAGTATTATACTGATTCGCGCGAGACGAAGGTTAAGGAACTGGAAGAACGAAGCAGTAAGATTGATGACCGGATTAAAGAACTTAAAAAAGTCTCTGATAAATCTTTTAACCAGGCAGCTCAGGGAGATATTGCTTCAGCCGTGGATGAGCTCCAGGATGAAAAAGAAACACTAAATGAAAGAATCACCGAGGTGAAATCGATTGAATCAGAAGATTGGAGTTCTTCTTATGATGAGATCAACGTTGCTATTAGCAAAATTGAGGAAGAAATTAATAAGCTTTCTCAAAGCCTCAATAGTCTGTAGGGTTTTAAGTGGCAATGCAGCCGTAGTTGTATAGCGTTTGGTACTGCGGCGAATTTAGGTAGGTTTCGGGGACAATGCCGAACTCGCTAAAAAATCGTTGCAGTAAATGTTCATTGAAATATTGGGTTTTGATACTGGATAGAGAGAACGGCTGTCTTTCTTGCCCTGCTCGAGGCCAACAATGCGCTGCTTTAGCCAATGATACTGCCGTTAAACTAGCATTGATGAGTGTATGTAATTTTGCCTCACTACGAGCTTGGCACTGCGTCAGACCAGTATGTTGTTTAGGGTCGCGATAGAGAAACTCGATCTGGAAGCGTCAGCGATAGCACTCTAGTATTTTGGTCCCCGCTAGGGCAGGATCAGTAGCAAAGAAAGTCTCTGCTCTTACCGAGCCATCTTTTTTACTGATATGCACGATGACACATTTCACTAGCCGGTTCAATGCTTTAACATAGACCTTACCTTGATAAGCAATCATATTACCTTCTTGCAGACAGGGGGGAAAGTGCGCCGAGTCCAAAGCAAGCCGACTGACTCGGCCCTGATACTTACGAGGTCGGCCTCTACGTTTAGATTTCAGGCCTAAATAGGGATACTGCAATCTACATTGCCAGGCAGTTTGCTATCAGCGTGAAGCCTTGCCCAGTGACTGCCTCTACAAAGGGCCTGCGCCAGAAGTAGCCATCAGCTACTAGCGTGTCAGAAACGGCTTTTAGCCGGCCGCTTTGCTCTATCGCCAAGTCCGCATAATAGTCCAGTAGTGAGTCATATCGGTCTTGACCAATAGTTTGCTTAGCATACAGATGCATCGCTGTACGGCTTTCTACCCCCACGCTGGTAAAGCCACTGATCTCTAGGCCATATTGGTCGCATTAGCACAGCCAGACCAGAAGTAACTGGTTCCCGGCGTATGCTTGCCGCTTTTAGGCAGGTAACTGGGATCGAAGGCAATGATGCGTTCCTCTTCGGGCAGAGACATAATCAACTGCTCGTTGAAGCGGGCCGCCTCAAAGTCTTTCTCATAGCGCACTTGGTAAGTGGCTTCATTGAAAGAACCATACCGAGATAAGTTCTTAAAATTGTGTCGGCCCCGAATGGTTAGCAATAAAGGCATTAAATGGATCATAAAGTCTCGTTGCCACTTGCCTATGTCAGGCCTTTTGTCCAATAATAGTCTTGTGAGTGTTTCTACATTCATAGGTGGATGTCATTTTGAAGTCTCGCAACCTCAAAACTGGGCTTCCGCCTTTTTAATTTATTGTGTCTTAAAAACTCTACGGACTATTGTTTTTAAGAAAAACTTAAAAATGATGGTAATAGCATCGTTGCTTTCCTGGCGAGGTTGGTTATAAAAAAATGGCAGTGTATCAAATGTACTGCTGCCGCTCAAGATTAAATTGCCAAAAGAACCAGCAAATGGCCAGATGAAGCCACTGACCCACTTTTGAAAAAGAGAACGATCTTCTGACTAATCGGCTGACTCTGGCTCTTGGTCGTAATTTTTAAGTTTAGTCACTACAAAATTATGCGTTAACCTCAATTGTCTTTCAGCATCACATCTTGTTCACCGCCCCGCTTTTTACCAGTACAATACGGTCAATCAGCAGGGACGGTGGAATATACGGGGTAGCTGGGAGTTTGCTCCTCTGAGCTTCCTGTACCTGGTGTTTAATGACAACTCTTTTCAGGATTCACCACTGCATACCCAGTCGCTTATCGGAAAAGTAACCTATCTCAAGCAGTTCTGATGTGATGATGTACCAGTCAAAACTGTTAATATTTGCCTTATAGAGAATTAAATTCTCCTCAGATTGATGGTTGTGAACACGAACAGGAGTAAAGTCAGCAGGAGCGGCGGAAGCAAGGTGTCGAATCCGTCTATCTCGCGATGCTCATCCAGATATTCTGGTCTGAATTGCCCCCAGTCTTCTTCATTAGCCAAGGCATTCTCAAAAATCTTGGGATAGAAATGCAGCCGTAACTGCTCATGAAAACCATAAGTTTGATCAAGAAAATCAAGGTGGTTACTCAAACCCGTTTGGGCCAGCTCGTTGAACTGAAGTTGGGTGTGCATGGTAGGAATGACCAGCGCCAGTAAGTGACTGGAACGATCACGTTGCCCGATCTTTTCCCGCATGGCCAGACTAAATTGGTGGGCGTCATCATCCCCGGCCTGTTGCATGGCGTAGTACCAGAGCCAGCTAAAATCTTCGTCGGGCAGGGCATATTTCCGGTATTGCGGATAATGCTCGTAGAATTTGCTCATTGTCCCACTTTTATCCATGTCCCACTTTTCGTGGTAGCCGTCGCGCTGCTGCACCATGGTGCTTAGGGCTTCGGGCACCGGGTAGCGGTTGGTCAGAAAGTTATTCACTGAAGCCGGTAGCAGAATCGCCAGTACGACCCATAAGGAGAGCAGGGTCAGCACATTGATGTTGGAGTGATGCTGAAAGGATACGATCCAGAAACACAAAGCAAACCAAAATGCCAGATACAGCATACTCAATAGGACAAAGAGCAGCAGCGCTCCGCTGAGCGGAAGCGATAATTTCAGGATGGCAACACTAAACAAAATGATCAGTAATGCATATAGCAGCAGAGCCCGAATAGATACCTTGGTCCATATATAACGTCGGGTGGAGGTGGATTGCACTGCGACCAGCCGCCAGGTACCAGTTTCCTGTTCTGCAGAGAGCAGATCGTACATAAATGCAATAATGAGCAGAGGGAACAGGTAAATGATGACAAATCCCAGGTCCAGATTGCCTGCTTGCAGGTTCGAGGGGTTAGTCAGGTCAGTATCGTATCGCTGCCCCTCCAGATTGCGGATGGTGACGCTCTGGATGCTGGGGTTCACGTCGCGTTGCCCGATGGATAACGCTGCCAGTGGGTTGGGAGCATTGATCAGGGTAAAGCGTACGTAGTACAGCAAGAGTCCCAAGTCATCGTTGTGGAAATTTACATTCCGGGTAATGTGTTCCTGCTGGTGGCGGGTGACTTCCGTAACCGTCTTTTCGTGCCTGGTCAGGAATTGCTCGCCGATCAGGATGCTAATTACTCCTATTACCAGAATCAGTATCAGCGAGAGCACCACCGCCCGGGAACGAAGGAATTGTTTGAGAAATAATATGTACATGATTACAAGGCTTTTGCTTTTTGCGATAGGGTAAGTAAAAGGACAATGGCTACGACACTCCAGACCAGCAGCGCGATGATGGACAAGGTTTCGCTACGCAGGGCGCGATTAATAGTGATAAACTGATGCTGAAAGTCAGGGAATTCTTTCCAATGATCGCGGCTAATTACCTGGGGCTCATCGTGCGCTTGGGTATTGCTGATGTACTCCATCTGCAACTCATTCATCTGCTGGGCTAACTGGTAGCGGTATGCTTCGGACTGCCTCTGAAAATCAGCGTAGGATTCAAAATCCGTTCCGGCCAGGGCCATAGAGATTCCTTTAACTGCCACAAAGGGATTGATAAAGGCGGTGAGCCGGGTAAAGTTGTTTTGCTGCTGGTAGGTTTGTAGCAACTTCTGGAGATGACGATCATAAATATGCGCGCTCATCCGTTCACCCTCGCGCATCACAAAACCGCTGTAATTAAATGGCAATTCTTCTACTGAACTCACCTGATGGGTTTGCAGCAGTGAATCCTTTAAAGCCTTAAAATGCGAATCATCCGGGTTATGGCTATCGCCTTCCTTCAGCAAGTCTTCTTCCAGCGCTGCTTCAAACTCCACCTTGGAAGGAGAGGGGTAAAAGTAATTTCCCAATGCCTGGGTGGTGCGGGGCAACAGAATTGCCAGGAACAACCAAATGGCCAGTAGCCTGACCAGTGCATCTTTGGATGATATGCTAAATGTGGAGATTAACACTGTGATGATACTAATCACCAGAAAGAACAACAGGTAGGCGGCGATGATACCGGCATAGCGCCCGCCAACATCCGAGGTTAGTACCAGGTCATCGGTCAGGGTAAACAGCAGCAGAACACTTACCGCGACCGGAAGGAAAAAAAGGAGTGCCAAGGCCATCAGTCCCAGTGTTTTTCCCAGTAACAGCTCTTTCCAACTGGCACCCTGTATCAGTAAAATCTTGAGCGTTCCGTTTTCTCGCTCGGTAGCCACTGCCGTAAAGCCGAGGAAGAAAATAATCAGGGGAAGAAGTATTTGAAGCAGCATGGCCATACTGATTTCACCGAAACGCAGCAGACCGGTGGAGAAACTGGCCTCCGAAAAGTTTAATGTGTTTTGTTTGTGGGACTCCAGGAAGACGGCATTACCAGTGAAGCTTTCCAGTCCGAAGTCAAACAGGCTGAGGGGCGGTTTGAGCCGAAAGGCAAACGAACCGTAGTGTGCCATCCGGTGCGGATGTTTATCTGGATTGTTCTCCCAGCTCTCCCGGGCTACCTGTTGATAATGGGTACGAATATCATTTTGTGTAGTGTAATGCTTCCAACCGCTGTAAGCTGCGTAGGCCAGCATCAGTGCCATCAGAAGCATAATCAGATAAATTGCCCGGGGCTTGAAGGTGTTCATCCAGAATTGCCGAGCGATTAGTAAGATAGTGTGTGATTGCATAGATGTTAAAAAGTATAAGTGGCGGTGAGCATTATATTGCGAGGAGCACCCGGGAATAAGCGGAGATAGTTTTGAGCCCCGATCCAGTAGGTCTTGTTCATCACATTGTTCATGTTTAGGGCTAACTGTAGATTGGTTTTGGTCGGATGATAGTATATCGCCATATCCATGATGGTATATCCGGGGACGGTAAACGCTCGGGTAAACCAGGGAATCTTGCTTCCGCTGTGCTGTAACCCAACTCCAATGCCTAAATCCTGAAGAAATGAAGACTGAGAAAAATCATATCGAGACCATAGGTTTCCGCTGTGAACGGGGGTGTTTTCTTTACGGGCTCCGTTCAGGGCTTCGTCCTGATCAGCTATAATCTGGGCATCAATATAACTGTATGACGCATTGAGCTGCCAGTTGGGAATAATGTATCCGGCCAGCTCCCATTCAATGCCCTGGCTTCGGTCGGCCCCCCGCTGCACCAGCGAATCGGGAAAGGCCGATAAGTTGGCGTTCATTAAAATGTTTTTCTGATTGATCTGGTATACCGCTACACTCATGCTGACGCTCCCATCGAAGAAATCACCTTTGGCCCCAACCTCTTTCAGGTTACTGATGAGCGGTTCAAAACGTGCCGGGGAGTTAGGGGCCCAGAAGAAAGCCCCCGTGCTGGGCATAAGCGTCACCGTATTGGATTGCGGCTGATACCCTTCCAGATAGGTAGCGTATACATTAATCTGATCGGTAGCTTCATAGGTCAGTCCGATCCGGGGAATCAGGGCCGTATTAGTAAAGCCAGCCTCACCCGGTGCGTCGTAGTTGGTAATGTCTTCAAACCACTCTTGCCGTAAGCTGAGTAAGGCCGAGAACTTCCCTAGTTTCAGTTGCTCCTGCACGTATACGGCCTGCGTAGAAGTCAGTGCAGAAGGAACCGCGATGCGGGAGTTGATCACATAGTCTTCTGCGTTGCTGATGGTGAAAACCGGGTTGTTAAGGTTAAAATGTGGTACGTTAGGTTGGGGTAGAATTCTTCCATCCAGTTCCATCGTCTGGTAGGCCTCGGCGTTGGTGACATCAAAGCTGTTCGTCACCGTGCCGTCTGTCCGCAGATACCCCCGGGCTGAGTTTTGCCCACCGCCTTTGGTTTTGTGCCAGCGGGAGAGGTCATACCCTACCAGCAGTTTGTGCGCTACGTCGCCCGTTTCAAAGTTGGCGTTGAGGTAGGCGTTCAGGTTATCGGTACTCCAGAACTGCTGCCGTTGGATAAATCGCATAGCGGCCAGGCTAGTCACAGGTTGGTCATTGATATCCACGGCAAAAGCATTGGTGGTACGATGTTCTTGTAAGTCTTCCGTCCAGGTCTGTTTCATATAGGAAGTGTTAAAACTGATGCGGTCGGTAAGCTTATGGGCCAGCGAGGCCATGAGGATGAACTCTTTTGATATAAAGTAATCATTGGGAGCGCCCAGGTTCAGGCTGATTGGTGTGCTATTTAAGTCCGTTTGTCCGGCCGTAGCTCCGAAAATGGGCTGCCCCCGGTCCAGCGTACCGGTATAGTTGCTGTAGATCATCTCTACGTTGACTGCTGTTCTATTCGTAGGAAGATAGCTGATGGACGGGGAGACCAGTACCGCGTCGTTGGTAATCAGATCACGAAACGACCTGGCCTGTTGCACCGCTCCGTTGAGGCGGTAGAGTAGGGTTTTTGATTCGTTCAAGGGGCCGGTAAAGTCCAGGGCTGTTCTCAGGGTGCTAAAGCTTCCCACACTCATGCTGACTTCTTTTCGTTCTTCCGCCAGGGGTTTCTTGGTCACCATATTGATACTTCCGCCTGGGTCAACCGAAGAAAATGTAACCGAAGCAGGACCTTTAAGTACTTCCACCCGCTCGATATTGGCGGTAATGGGTTGCAGGAAGTAATACTGCCGGGTGCGCATGCCATTGATGATCTGCCCTTCTTCGTTCTGACTGATCCCCCGAATATTGTATTGGTTGTAATAGCTGGACGGGGCGACGCCGCTGACGATCTTCACCGCATCGGCCAGTTGAAACGCCTGCCGGTCCGAGATCAGCTCCTTCGTGACCACCGACATAGACTGTGGAATTTCCTTGTTTTTGATGGCAATTTTGGTGGCGGAAAAGGAATGCTCACTGTTATAATCGCGCTGCCGACGCCCCAGAACCTCTACCGTCTGTAGTTCCTGGGAAGATTCGACGAGTGCAAGGGCGCCAAGGTCATAGGACTGTTTCGTAAGAAATTTATACGACCGCCGGTAGGTTTCGTAGCCCAGAAAGCGAACGATCAGCTCATACGTACCCGGGTCGGAAAGGACGATATTGAACGTGCCGGTCTGGTCTGTGGTCACGCCCTGGTCTTTCGTGTCATCATGCAAAGAGACAGTCGCGCCGGGAATTGCGTTTTGCTTAGAATCTGCTACCTGACCCGTAATGGTTATTTGAGCGTAAGCCTGATATACAGTTAGCAATAATAAGAATATAGAAAGTACGATTGGTTTCATAAGAGAGGGGGAATGTTAGATGGTTTCCAGGTACAATTGCTGAAGCTGATTGGCACTGACCTCGCGGGTCGGTAGGGTATGCACCAGCGTTCCTTCTTTGAGGATACCAATATTGGTTCCTACATTGACCGCGTTGAAGATATCGTGCGTTGCCATGAAGATGGACTTTCCGTCATTGGCTAGCTGTTGGCACAGATTCGTAAATTCGGCCGTAGCTTTCGGATCAAGACCCGACGTAGGTTCATCCATGAAGATGACATCGGCTTTCTTGGATAAGGCAACGGCGATCCCCACCTTCTGGCGCATTCCCTTGGAGTAGGTAGATAGTCGCTTCGTATGCGCTTCGGTCTGTAAACCGGCCTGACTGAGGTAGTCCGCTAATTCTTGCTGCGTATATTGATACCCCGCCAGACGGCTGAAGAAATCAAGGTTCTCAACACCCGTCAAATTGCCGTACAGTTGTACTACTTCGGGAATGTAGGCCACCATGTTCCGGGTGGTGCTACTGCCGGGCTGTACTTCCATTTGGTTGATCAGGGCTTTTCCCTCGGAAGCCTCCAGAAAGCCCAGGAAAAGGTTAATAGTTGTGGTTTTACCGGCTCCGTTTTGGCCCAGCAGGCAGAATATTTCGCCTTTTCCGACTTCCAGATTTAGGTTTTTTAGTGCGTAAAATGCTCCGTATTGTTTGGTAAGATGTATGGCTTCAAGCATGCTTGTAGAAGGGATAACATGGTGGTACTTACAGGTGAGAAATTACGGTCTTGATGGTAGAGGCAGGACACTAATCCAGAGGGTAGGGCCCTACTTCGCTGGTTAAAACCGTAGTGAGTAAGGTGGATAGAAAACTCAGGCAATTACCTGGTAAATAGGCAATGGCTGGATTCTTATCGGTAAGAATAAATCGGTGAGAAATTAGGCTGAAATGATGACCGGAGGACCCCGTAAATGGTGGACATCAACCGATGAGGTGAAGGTGTATTCCGGTAGGAAAAAAGTATACTTCCAACCGGTTCTGGGGGTGAAAAAGAATGTAAAAGTGATGATATCCAATGCCTGGTGAGCATAATGTACGCAAAGCTGACACTCGGAGGTATCATTATCATACCATTGATTTTCCGAAGAATCATAAACGGTATGCGTATGGCTTTGAGCATGAATAGCAAAAGCTAACGGTAGCAACAGCAGCAGGTTGAATGCCAGTGCTATGGCCAAAGATGTGCTAGCTTTTCTAAGCATTGAAGGTGATTTTTACAATACTAAAGAGTAATCGGTATAAATGCAACAGTATTGCATTAAAAAGGCGTGATTTTATTAGGGGGTGTTGATATTCAGGTTGGCGAGGGATTTTGAGAGCGCTTTCGGTCTGATTCACTTTTCTCCGCTTTAGCCTGGTTGTATTTGATGGCTTGTTGCCTTGTGGCCCCCCTGACTTTGCCAGTTGGTTTTTGCTTTTGTAGGGCCGGGCGACCTACAGTTTTTTTATGCTCTCCTACTTTTTTGCAAATGAGTAGGACTAATAAAATTTTAAAAAAACTCATGATTGATTAAAAATGCATAGCACGGTTTTGCCATTATTCTATAAATTTGGAAATAAATTTTGCTTTGGCGGGATTGATTTTCTAATATGCTTTAAATGATGCTAAGAGTGGTATGCTCATTTTAAATAAAAGGGAAGATATGTTGATATGCCACAATAAGGCGAAGCAAAAAAGTTGAATTTTGCCAGTGTTTTTACATTCTAAGACTCACAAATAATAGATATTGAATTGAAAGGCAAAGTCTCTGCTATATTGATCTTACTTATCCTTACGGGGCCGATGGTGGGAACGTATATCTGTTTGCGCTATAGAAGAGCAATCGTTAGGAATGAGGTTAAAAGACAATTAATTTCTAGCGTTGACCAGCATGAACTGGTATTACTGAAATTTACCAAAGCGGAATCTCAAAAAAAAATATCCTGGGAGCATTCCAAAGAATTTGAGTACAACCAAGAAATGTATGATGTTGTAGAAACCGAAATTAAAGGCGATACAATATATTTTCTATGCTGGTGGGATCATGAAGAAACCAAACTGAACAAACAATTGGACAACCTGGTAGCGCAGGCTTTAGGGCACGATGCACAGAGTAAGGAAAGTCAGAAACAGTTAATCAAATTCTATAAACTACTGTATTATTCAACGATAACCGAATGGCAATTTTTGAGTTATCCGTGTAATCAATTAACTCTTACCGGATATACATTTAACTGCTCAACCATTTATTTATCTCCCCCTTCTCTTCCTCCAGAACACGTATAATCTCCTTTTTTTCAATTATCCTTTTTCTTTTTACGCCTTTGGCATAGCGCGCACAAATACAATATTTGATGTGGATGGAGCCTCTATGCCCAATGGTAAGCTATTGCCTGAAAGTTTGAGTAAAACGGCACTCTGAGCGGAATAGCGAGATAATCAACTTGTGTAAAAAGATCTGCCTAAGGATAAGAAATACTTTATGCGGTTTTGTAGGGTCTAGCGTCCTCAAACTCATTTTAATTCAGCAGAAACGCCTTTCTGGAAAGGGAGGGTTATCGCTATCATTTATTAGAATAATTATAATGAAATTATATATCACAACACTAATCTTTTTGTTGGGAACGATCCATGTATGGGCTCAGCAGATTCAAGGGAAAGTCTATGATGCCAGCACCAAAGCTCCGCTTGTCGGAGCCAATGTTCAGGTGGCTGGCTCAGCATCAACGGTAACAGGTAATGGAGGTGCATTCTCCGCGGCCTGTAGCGGTTCGGTAGAAATTACGGTTTCGTTTGTAGGCTATATTACTCACAAACAAACGGTCAACGACTGTAATGAACTCCTTAACATCGGTTTAACCTTGGCCAATCAAACTTTAGAAGAAGTAGAAGTTACAGCCACTTCTTCCAGCAACAAAACGCTGTTACAGCAGCCGGCTTCTATTGTTAAACTGGAGAGTCGGGAGTTAAAACGCTCTACCGGATTATTTCTGGATGATGCCATCAATACCAGTGTTCCCGGAGTGTTTATGGAGAGAAGGACGGTTTCAGGAGGTCAGCAGTTCAATATCAGAGGGTATGGTAACGGAATTGGCTTTCGAGGCGCCACCAATAACTTTGATTCCCAAGGATCAAAAGTATACCTGAACGGCATTCCTATTACCGATGCAGAAGGCATCACGATGATGGATGATATCGACTTTGGGTCGGTAGATAAAGTGGAAGTGAGTAAAGGGCCGTCGGGTACTCTGTACGGCCTGGCCATTGCCGGTGTAGTCAACCTGCAAACTCGGAAAGCCGAGAAAAATAAAACCTCCATTGGAGAAAATTTTGTGTTTGGCAGTTATGGCCTGCTTCGTTCCACAACCCGTATTGAAATCGGGGGAGAAAGTTCTTCACTGCTGGTAAATTATGGCCATCAGGAATTTGATGGTTATATGGTTCATACCGCTTCCAAGAAGGATTTTGTCAACGTGATGGGGGATTTTCAATTAAACGACAAACAGGATCTTACCACTTTTTTTGGTTATAGCAACGGTTATGATGAGCGTAACGGCGAACTGTCTATTGAACAATATCAGGAGTTTGATTATTCCGGGAATGAGCGGTATATCAAAAATAACGCTCATTCAGCAGTGACTACGTTCCGGGCCGGTATCGGACACACCTACCAATTCCTGCCAAACATTTCAAACACCACTACGTTCTTCGGTTCTTCACAATCATTGGATAACAGCTCAGCCGGTGGCTGGACCGATAAAAGTCCATTGAGCTATGGCTTGCGCTCGACTTTCGATATGTACTTCGATGTTTCTGATCAAGTGAGTTTGTCGGGTATAACCGGGCTTGAATTGCAAAAAACGAATGCATTATCCAATGGTTTCCGAATGGTGGCTGATAGTACGAATCTGGAAGGCTACAATATAATCGGAGATATCAGAAGTATACAGTCAACGTCCAGCACCACCGCGTCTTATTTTACCCAATGGACCTTAGGGTTACCGAAAGACATTCATATTACCGCCGGGCTAGGATACAGCAATATGGTCTTACGTCTACAGGATCGTTTGTGGGCTGCCAGCAATAATCATCCGGGCAATACCGTGCCTCAGGAATATAAAGACACCTACAACAATCTGTTCTCGCCCAGTATTGCCATTAACAAGAATATTGGCAGCACGGCGTCGGTATACGCTTCTTATTCGGTAGGTTATAAAGCACCGGTAAGTTCCAATTTTTATATCCCAACCACCGGAGAAGTAAATACCGGATTGAAACCGGAAAAAGGAATTCAATTTGAAGTGGGAACCAAAGGTAGCATGCTGGACAATCGGTTGTTCTACAGTGTAGCCATCTTTGAAGCTAAATTTTCTGATAAGATGACTACGGTATCGGTTCAAAATCCTGAGAATACAGCCACATTATACTCCTATATTGTGAATGGAGGCAGCCTGAATAATCAGGGAATTGAAGTGTTAATTAACTATGAGATCCTTCATTCCAATAATTCTTTTTTTACCTCAGTAAGACCCTTTGCTAATTTTACGTACTCGGATTTCAAATACGAAAACTACCAGTACAATACTATTGGCACCGGTGCTAATGATCAAGACAGCGTGATCGTAAATGATTACAGTGGCAACTCCGTAGCCGGAGTACCGTCGGTGGTTTTCAATATGGGAGTAGACTTTGATACGCATGCTGGCCTGTATGGTAATGTCAATTACAACTTCAGAGATGCGATGTTTTTCACATCTGACGAGGTGAACCGGACCGAAAGCTTTAGTCTGCTCAATGCCAAAGTCGGTTTTAGAAAATCTATCCATCCTTTTGATCTGGATGTGTATGCTGGTGCCAATAACATCACTGGTAGCCAGCACTATTATATGGTATTCTTAAACCAGTTACCCGATGCTTATTTACCCGCTCCTTATGAAATTAATTATTTCGGGGGAATCAATCTGACCTATAATTTCTAACTACAAATAAAAAGGCAGCCGCTTGCCGGCTGCCTTTCCTGAATTTATCTATGAATATGAAAAACAGTATTGCTTTACTACTTATATGCTTTGTCTTGCCTGCCTGTGGGCGTTTCTCCAACGAAGATGAAAAACAGGGCCAGGAAAAACGCATTGTGCTGATATCCAAACAGTATTGTGAAATCATTTACGCCTTAGGTGCTGAAAAAGATGTGGTAGCAGTTGATATATCCAGCATATATCCTCCGGAAGTAAAAGAGTTGCCTACCGTGGGGTATCATCGGGCATTGAGTCTGGAAGGGTTATTAGCCGCCAGGCCTACGTTAATTATACACGATGGGCTTAATAACCTGGGGCCGGAACATATTGTGCGGCAATTGCAGGAATTAAAAATACCGATGAAGGAATTCACTACCAAAGGCGATGACATTGAAAGCACAAAAAAACTGATTCGGGAAATGGGAGCTTATTTTCACAAAGAAAGCCAGGCTGACTCGCTTTGTGCCAGGCTGGATCGTGATATGAAAACTGCCCTGGACAATGAAGAGAAGTATGAAGAAGAACCCAAAGTTCTGGTAATCCATTTTGGCCGAGCTTCTAATGTGTACCTCACAATGTCAAGAAGCGGGGCAGCCGGTAAGTTGGTAGATTGGGCCGGTGGCGTTATGGCGATTCCCGACTCAACCGGAATGCAGCACTTATCCGCAGAAGTAATCACCAAATACAACCCTGATGTAATTTTACTCACCGATTTCGGATACGACCGTTTAGGGTCAAACGAAAAGATCAAAGAACTGCCGGGGGTAGCCAGCACCACCGCAGCGCGGAATAATCGCATCTACCGGGTCAATGAATGTGATTTGGTTTATTTAGGTCCGCGCACCGGTGAGATCACACTCAATTTTCAAAAACTGATACATCAGGGCAGTGAATCACTTTAAGCAATATTATGGCACTTCTCTGGTGCTTATTATACTGTTAGTGTTAACAGTATTGTTCAGTATCCGTTACGGTGCAGTAGATATCACGTTAGACGAAATAGCAGCTTCCTTTCAGCATTGGTTTACACCGGATGATATGATGCTTAATGAAAGGATATTGATGGAAATACGCTTGCCCAGGGCCATCTTATGCGTTTTTGTTGGGGCGAGTCTGGCTGTGGGTGGAGCTTTGATGCAAGCTTTGTTTCGCAACCCTATTGTAGAACCCGGGTTGGTAGGGACTTCAAGCGGAGCGGCGTTTGGCTCGGCTTTATACTTTGCACTGGGGGCCACATTTGATTTTAACGCCGGGGAGTGGACCTTGCCCATTGCTGCTTGTGCCGGTGCTATAGTGTCGACTTTCCTGGTTTTTGCCTTATCCGAATCAAAGCAGACCGGGAAAAGTTCTATCACTACCCTACTCCTCACCGGCATAGCGGTTAATGCATTGTTTCTAAGTGGAGTAGGATTCCTTTCCTATATTGCCCGCGACCCACAGGCTCGATCTATCACTTTCTGGAATCTGGGAACATTATCGAGTGCTAACTGGCACTCGGTCATTATTGTCGGCATGTCCACTGTGCTCTGTATTGTAATATCATTACGATATGCTAAGCAACTGAATGCCCTGATGATCGGCGAAGAAGAAGCAGAATTTATGGGCGTTAACCTAAAACGATTGAAGCTATATGTTTTGCTGGTGAATGTCATTATGGTTGCCGTTGCCACTGCTTTTGTGGGGGTTATCAGTTTTGTTGGCCTCATCGTTCCCCATCTGCTGCGCATGCTCAACGGCTCAGACAACCGCTTCCTGATAAGAAACAGCGTATTGCTCGGAGGTTTATTATTGAGTGCCGCCGACCTCGCAGCTCGCATGATATTACGCCCTGCTGAACTCCCGATTGGTATCGTAACCTCTGCGGTTGGTGTGCCGGTATTTATATTCTTATTGCGTAAAAAAAATTATTTTTATTAATCGATCATGTTAAAAGCACAGGATATCACCTACACCATTGGTCAGAAGAAGCTACTGGATCATGTTTCTGTGACTTTTGAACCCGGAAAATTACACTTGATCATTGGCCCAAACGGTGCCGGAAAATCTACGTTGATCAAAGTGCTCTGCAACCAGGTTCTTCCTCAAAAAGGCGCTGTGTATTACGGAAACAAGGAAGTTAGCAGCTTTTCTAAATTAGAGCTAGCGCGTATTAGGGCAGTGTTGTCACAAAACATAGAACTTGCGTTTCCACTGAGTGTATCGGAAGTGGTGATGATGGGACGTTACCCGCATTTCTCTGTAAAACCTGCTGAAAAGGATAGAATTGCCTGCGAAGATGCGATGCGTTTTTTTGATGTGCTGAATATGGCCGACCGGAATTATATGACCTTAAGTGGCGGCGAAAAACAGAGAGTTCACTTCGCTAGGGTTGTTGCTCAAATCTGGTATCCGATTGAAAATAGTTGTCGCTATTTAATATTGGATGAACCGCTAACGTTCCTGGATGTACACTACCAATTTGACTTTATGCATAAATTACTGGATTTGTTGCAAAACAAGGATATCGTCATCGTAGGAGTTGTGCATGATCTGAACCTGGCTGCCAAATTTTCAGATCAAATTGTTTTAATAAATAAAGCAAAGATTCTTGCCACTGGGAGTAAAGAGAAGGTGCTAACCAAAGAAAATATCAGATTAGCGTACCAACTAGAACCCGTTATTCACACTGAAAGATCAGCAATGTATTTGTTCTTTGAATAAAGAAGTACATTAGACCAAGGAAAAATCATAAAAAGGTATTATTAATTAAGTAACTGGACATTTTTACATTAAACTAACGTGAGTTATGGTTTAATTCTAATAAGTGACACATGTAAGTTGTTTATTTTCAAGTAAGCACTATGCCGAAAATAATGATAACGTCATTGCGACGAGGCAGGAGGAAGCAATATCTGCTAATGAGCCGACGTGGCGCGGGGAGATAGCTTCGTCATTCTTCCTGGCTATGACGCTAAAAATATAAGCTCATTTTCTCACAGTGCTTACTTGCCCTTAATCCGATCTGGCGAGATCCGGGCAGGCTTCTACCGCATCGGTCCGATTTCCCATCGTGGTTCCCCACCGGGAAAAGCTTGAAACCGCTCCGGCGGCCCGCTTCCCTCAGACAGCAGGCTGAAAATGGTCCAAAATCACCGTCCTGGTTTGATTGTCAACACGCCCTGGCACTGATCATCACGCTCGTTGAACCGGTGCGTCAACAACAACATACCTATTTCAGTAAGCACTATTTAATAGTATTTTTTAGTTCAGCATATCGTTTAAAAGCATCCTGCCCTAGCTTCTGCGGACTAGCGGTAACCATATCAAATAAATACTGGATATGCTCCTGTAGCATAGGTTTGTCATATCTTTTTGGCCCTTTTTTAAGTTCGCTCAAGCGGTTTTCCAATAATTCTTTTTTGCGTTTGCCAGAGGTTGTCTCAATTGCAGCCTCTATAGCTGATATCTCTTGTTGAATGGCGATCAAAAGTTTAGCAATATTTAGCGCGAGACCTTCTTGTTCTTTTAAATCTTCTACAGTTATGCCACTGGCAGCCAATTCTGGATTAAGCCTGAATTCAAATTCCTGCTCATAAGATTCATTTCCGTAGCTCATTGTGATTTTATATATGCCGGGGGCTACGGCTGGTCCCTGGAAATCTCGCTCACCATTTTCCAGATAGTATTTCATATCCCACTCAGTTTTCCGTATGCCCCAGGCATCAGCTGGTAATTGTGTTAAAGATTCTCTCTTGGAATGAATAAGGTTGCCGTTTCTACTAAATTCAAATATTACCTCAGGCTCTGAAAGATCAGGTGGTAGGATAAAATGGATATTCTGCACTTCTCCAAAAACATCTTTAGGAGTAAAGAGCCTCAATGTCTGCTGAGCCTCTGGCTGGTATTCTCTAAGTGCAGAGATGTCATCCATGATCCAGAATGATCTTCCCAGTGTCGACAGTGCCAAATCTCCTCTGATGATCTTCATATCAGTGACTGGCACCACGGGTAAATTTCTTTGAAAACGCCGCCAGGTAGCACCATCATCTAAAGATATAAACATCCCGAACTCTGTACCAGCGAAGAGCAAGCCCGCCCGTTCGGTATCTTCTCTTACTACCCGCGTGGGGAAATCTTCCGGAATACCATTTACCCTATTTTTCCAGGTTTTACCAAAATCTTCGGTTACATAAATGTAGGGGCGGTCATCTCCCAGATAATCCCGGTATACGGCATAATATGCTTTTCCTGCCTGATGGGGAGAAGCTTCAATGTTCGAGATGCGACCGCCTTCGGGCATATCCGGGGTTACGTTTTCCCAGGTTTTGCCTCCGTCCTGAGTAACATGAAAAAGCCCATCGTTGGAACCCGTCCATATCACTCCCTGCTGAATTGGTGATTCCTGTATAGCGTATAAAACGGCATAATACTCTTCGCCAGAAATATCTTCATCAATAGGCTCTCCACTGCGCATGCGATACGCGCTTTTATTGGCGGTCAGATCAGGCGATATAGTTTCCCAGGTTTTGCCACCATTAGTAGTTTTATGCAGGTATTGAGAACCATAGTACACTGTATTGGGGTTGTGGGGCGATACTTCTATGGGGGTTACTCGCTGAAAGCGATAGGTGATTTCGTCAGGATGATTGCCATACAGACTTTCGGCGCCTACGTAATATAAACTTTCTTCGCCGGTGGTTTGATTATACACCGAAAACTGACCTTTGCAATTAGCATAGGTGATGTTCGGGTCACCGGGTTTGGGCACCACGGGTCCGGTTTCGCATCCTCCTGCCGATTCCCAGTACATCATATCATTCATCCCATGATGATCGTTGCTGCCCAGTACATCCAGAAAGGGCTGGTTACTGGGCACCCGGATGGTTGAGTTATCCTGTTGGCCGGAATAGAGATAGTATGGATACTGATCGTCAACATCGCAATTATACAACTCAGCGGTGGGCTGATTGAATACGCTAGACCAGTTCAACCCTCCATCGCGAGAGATGGCCGCACCGCCATCATTTCCCTGAATCATCACCAGGCTATCATTAGGATTGATCCAGAGATCATGATGGTCGGCATGGGTAGCCGGGATTTCTTTCCAGGACTTACCTCCGTCATACGAGGTCCAATATACCTTAGTTCCAGCCCATATATTGTCTGCATTTTTTGGGTTTGCATCTATGTTGGTGAAATAAAAGGGGCGGTACATAATACTTTTATGGACAGGAGCGGGTAACGCTACTTTCGACCAACTTTCGCCGTAGTCATCCGACTTGTAGATTCCTTCCTGGCCTCCATCAGCCTGTATTTGAGCCCATACCCGCATTGGATTGTCGGCGCTCACGGCAAAATCAACCTTCCCCATCAGGCCGGTAGGTAATCCGCTGGTTTTTCGTTCCCAGGTATTACCACCGTCGGTAGACTTGAAAATGCCATCTTCTGCACCACCGCTGATAATGGTCCAGGGCTTACGTTCGCCCCGCCACATCGCAGCATAAATGATATTTGAATTATCTGGGGCGAACTCTAAATCTACAGCTCCCACTGAATCAGATAAAAAGAGTATTTTTTCCCAGCTTGTGCCTCCATTTTTGGTTCGGTAGACGCCTCGTTCATCCGATTTCCGAAAGGGTTGTCCGATGACAGCCGCATACACTGTTTCCGGATTTTCGGGGTGAATAACAATAGCACCAATCTGTCCGGCATCCTTTAACCCAATAAATGACCAGGATTGCCCAGCATCAGTTGATTTATATATTCCTTTACCTACAATTACATTGCTCCGAATACCGTCCGAACCAGTGCCTGCATATAAAATATCAGGGTTCTTCTGGTATACACTGATCGCGCCGATAGAAGGACTCTCGAAATACCCGTCTGAGATGTTCGTCCAGTGGAATCCGTAATCCTCTGTTTTCCACAAACCACCGCCAGTGGCTCCCATATAGAACACATTGGGTTGACTGGCCACGCCACTGACAGCGGTTACCCGGCCACCCCGGCTAGGCCCAACATTTCGGTACTGCAAAGGTTTTTTCTGAGCTTCAGAATAAGAGAACCCTATTGTCAGGAATAACAGGGTAAAGCTGATAAATTTCATCGGTATAATTGCTTAAAACTGTTTTCGCCCAGTTTCTGACGCGCTTTTTCTAATAACGCCTTCTTGTAGTCGAGATAGTTATCGCGGGTTACGGGTATAAATTCATCGACCATCGGAGCGTTGCCTTCGGCTATCTGGCCGTTGGGGCGAATGGTGTGACCAATGCTCCACATAAACTCAACCACCGGTTGTTTGCTGATCGGAAAAACAAGGTCTTCTTCCCACTCCCAGGTATTGCTATATCCGCCATCGGACATTCCCATGGTGTATCCAAGATCGTTATCTATCACCATGGCTGCGAATTGCGTCAGGTGAGAGCCGCCCCAGGGCCCCAGAAAAACCACCATATTGCCCGTAAAATGCTTTTCCGCCGGTTGCATGATCCAGTCTGAATAGTGAGGTAAATGGGCACATTTGAAGGGTGTATTATTGCTATAAGCTTGCCTAGCCGTCAGGCCCTGAATAACCGGGCCATGCAGCCATTCCATTACCCAGGTGCCATCGTCTTCTGCTTCTCGTCCACTGCCATCCATTCGGGTTGTTTCGGCTAAATATCCCTGGGTATAATCGGCAATAAACTCTTCGGTAACATCGCTTAGCTTAAGGTTTCCGCCAGTAGTTTTAAAAGCATGAGGGCTCAGCCGGGCCAATGCATAAGCGCCCTGACTTCCCCCACGGCTGTCGATGGCATCAATGATCAGGTCATAATCCAGCATATTGTTTTTTTCAGCATAGACGATCAGGGAATCGGTTGCTTCCTGCAAGTCGCCCCGGAAACCATACCACCACAAGAGCAACGTTTTATTTTCTGCTTCTACCGGAGTATATACCTGAAAGCTCTCTTTTTCCCAGGCTAATTCATAGCCAGGGTAGTCACGAATAAAGTTGCCATATTGCCAGGATACCTCTTCTAAATAAGGCAGCGTGATTTCATACTGCTTTCCACCTTTGCGTTCCAGCGTGAGCGTGAGTTGTTCTTTAAAAAAAGAAGGCGGCAGATCTGTGCTCCTTTCAGACAGGCTGTAAGCAAACCTTCGCCAAAGATTATTAATGGAAGAGTAACGGATATACTGCTCGGCTTGCTGCATATAGCTATCAAAATCTTCTCCGTTTACTTTTACCAGTTTATCTCCAATCTTAGGCTGGTTAGGCTTCTTAGTAAATTCTGCAATATTCTCACCCAGGTCGGCTACAAACATGAAATAGTTACTTGAATCGCTGTAATCGGGGTGAAACCGAATGGGGGCCTGGCCTTCGTCTATCGGAGGTAGTTGCAATCCGCCTTCAATTTCATTCACTGAGAGGTGCCGGTCATTTCGGGCGGAACTTAGCTTTTGTAGTGCATAAAACAAGGAAACATCATCGGAAGCATTTACCACCTCATCTTCCAGTTTCATCATTTCTTCAATCACATCGATTCCCAGCGTTTCTTCTTTGATGGGAGCGCGCGATTCCCGGACCTTTGTTTTTTCAATAATGTAGTCAAATAATGCTTTCCGGTCTTCTCGGGTACTGGTATGTTGCCCGATAGCAGTTTGAAAGAGACCGGTTAATAATACGAAAATGATGATGTTGCTTTTCATGGCAGTAGATAATTTAAACATTAGGTTTCCAATTGGCGTCAAGTCTGGAGATAACGGTGGTAGCCACCATGTCGCCCATGCAGTTTACCGTGGTAATTCCCATATCGATCAGTCGATAGATTCCTCCGACGATGGCGACAATCTCCAGGGGAAGATTAAAGGCCTGGGCAAACAACATGGCCGCGACCAGACCACCACCCGGAATCCCGCCAGATCCTTCAGAAATTAATAAGCCCACCAGTACAATCTGCACCATTTGGGCAACGGTAAATTCCAAACCTATTGCCTGGGCCGTAAATAGTAAAATGCCAGCCAGCATGATAGAAGTGCCGTCTTTATTGAACTGAGCACCCAGAGGCAGGGTAAACGAAAAAATTTTTTTGGGAAGTTTAAGCTCTTTTTCAGCAATATCCATTGACACGGCCAGGCTGGCCAGGCTACTGCAGGTAGCTGCGGTGGTGGCATACAGGGGAGAGGTTTTCTTTAAAAACCATACTGGAGAAATTCGGCCTACTACTTTTAGTATCAGCATGTAAATGACGACCATGATGCTCTGTGCCAGGTATATGCTAAGAATGAACAAGGTTAATGACCCGACAATTCTGCCGCCATATTCGGCAAAGGTAGCGGCCATCAGCGCACCTAACCCCAGAGGAGAAGCCTGTAAAATCAATTCTACCAGCTTTCTCATGAGTTGGGCAAACCGCTCAAAGCCGGTTTGAAACCATATCTTTTGTTCATTTGGCAATTTGAGCACCACAATGCCCAACAGCACTGCAAACAAAACGATCTGTATGAGTTCTCCTTCGGCAAAAGATTTGAAAATATTGGTGGGTACCATATCTTTAATCATCTGTCCGATGGCAGGCATCTGACCTATATCTTCCGGCACTTCTCCTTTCAGCGCCATACCCGAACCTGCTTTTGTGATAGATAATACAGTAAGCCCAATGGTGATGGCTACGGCGGTAGATATTAGATAGTATACAATGACTTTCAGGCCGATTTTCCCAAAAGACTCAATGGTGCCCACCGCACCTAAACCCGCCAGGAGATTAAAAAACACCAATGGAATGGCCGCCATGATCAGTAGTTGGAGAAAGATCTCTCCTACGGGTTTTAAAAAAAGCACATCTTCCCGAAACACAATGCCGATGATGGAACCGACAAGCATCCATAGCATAACCCGGGTAGCAAACGATAATTTTTTGTAGTAGTGGAGTACATTCACGGTGCTGGTTGCTTAGTATAGTTTTTGTACAAATCCGGAGATGCGTTCTAACCCCTGGTTGATCTCATCCCATGATTTTACGCAATTGATTCGGATATAATTTTTACCCTGCTCACCAAATGAGGCACCCGGAATAACCGCCACATTTTCTTTTTCTAATAACTGATCAGAAAAGTTTTCTGAAGAAATACCTAATGCCGAAATATCCACCCAGGCATAGAACCCTCCTTCGGGAGTATAGCATTTTAACCCTTCAATTTCATCAAGCGCCTTTGTATAATGGCTAACTTTTTCTTCCCAGTCTTTCCAATATTGTAATACCTCTTCATGAGGGTTTTGCCCAAAAGCAACGGTGCCTCCGGCCTGTACAAATGAGCTGACACAAGTAATCAAGTGCTGCTGTAGTTTGGTCATTTGTTTAATCAACTGTTCGTTGGCCAGTGCAAATCCGATACGCCACCCCCCCATAGAGAAACTCTTCGTCAGGCTCATGAGGGTTATGGTAAGGTCTTTCATGCCGGGTAGTGTAGCCATGTTAATATGCTTCCTTCCCTGCCAGACAATACGCTCATAAGGCTCGTCGGTAATCACAAAAAGATTATGTTTACGGGCGACCAATGCCACTGCCTCCAAATCTTCCCAGGTATGCACAACCCCGGTCGGGTTATGGGGAGTACACATGATGATGGCTTTCGTTCGGGAAGTAACCACTTTCTCAAGTTGTTCTTTTTTCCAGCGCAAACTATTTTCTTTTAACAGGGGAACTGCCACAGCCTTACCCCCAAGATACTGAATGGTTTGTTTATAACTAACAAAGCAGGGGTCTTCAACGATAATTTCATCTCCGGGATTGAGTAGGGCTAACAATGAAATCGTTAAACCCTGCTTGCAGCCCATCGTGGCTACAATCTCGGTTTCGGGGTTGGCGATAATATTGTTTTCCCGCTCCAGTTTTACAGCACACGCTTCCCGATACTTTGTAGTTCCCTGAGCCATGGTTTGGTGCGTATCCCCATTTTGCATGGCCTGAACCGCTGCATTCATTACATATTTCGGGGTAGGTTCAAATGCTCTTCCCGCAGAGAAATCAAACACGGTTTGCCCCTGTTCCCGAAGTGCCTTGGCTTTATCAGCAATTCTTACGGTAGAAGATTGTACCGACGAGATTACTCTTTCTGATAATGCAGTATGGTTGTTTTCCATGAAGGTCTGTTTAGAAGATCATTGTTGGAGAACCGTAATGATCTGTAAATAAGGTTATTTCTATAAACACCAGCACCCCCTTATGAGATGTACGCATAAGAGGGCGCTGATGTATTTTAGTTATAGCCGGCATTTTGCACCATCGCCGGGTTCGCATCTAACTCTGCTCCTGGTATGGGCCAGGCGTATAAGTCGGTAGGGTAAGTAACACTGCAAACATTTGTGGTTGAAGCGCAGTCGTTTCTTACAAATCCTCTTTGTAATCTTTTAAGATCGTATAACCGATGACCTTCAAAAGCCAGTTCTTTCCTTCTTTCGGTAATGATATCTTCAACCAATTGATCTCCGGTTGAGGTGACGGCGCCAGCCCCGGCTCGCATCGTAATTGCATTGACGAGTGATAAAGCTCGGGCGGCATCACCGATGCGGGCTTCACATTCGGCTGCCATCAACTGAAATTCAGTAAGCCGTATAACCGGAAAATGGTGCGCATCGGCATTAATTCCCAGACCTCCGGGATATTTAAATACATGCAGGTCTAAGGCCGGAGTGGCGGCTTCATCCAGATACCAGTGTAATCTTGCATCATCGGCTTCATACAGGTCTAGCAGGTCTTGTGAAACCGCGTGAGCCGCATTGCCATTATTGGCAGTATAGATATCAATCAGCGATCGGTTGGCAAAATTTCCATCATCGGAGTCAATATCCAATTGAAAAATGGCTTCGCTTTCTAAAATGGGGGCCAAACCATACCACTGATCCACAAATTCTCCGGTTTCTCCATCATTTGTGTATTCATTCACTGTATAGGTGGGGCCTAAGGTGAATGGTCCGGAAAGAAGTTCGTTGGCATCGGCTAAGGCACTGGTATAGTCGGTACTGTAAAAGTGCATTCTGGCCCGAAGCCCCAACGCCGCGTAATAATTCAGAAAATAAATTTCTCCACCGGCCCGGTATCCATCTTTTACCAGTACATCACCTGCAGACTCAAACAAAGGAAGTGCCTTGTTGATATCGCTTAAACATTGACTATATACTTCCGCCATGGTACTCCTGGCTGGGGTAGACCCTGGTTCGGTTTCGGTCTGGTACGGAACAGCCAGGTGACTCTGGTCGCTCGTAAAATTATAATCCTGCGCAAAAACTTCGGTTAATGAAAAATGTAAGAGGGCTCGCATAGTCAGGCATTCAGCTTGCACCCGGGCTTCAAAATCCGGATCAAACTCAACTACATCCAGACGAGCTAAAATATTATTTACTGCTGATATGGCCTGATAGGCCTCGCGCCACAATTCCATGGCGGTATTTTGTCTTGTGAGATCCAAATTGTACGCGTGTGGAATTCGGTCTGAAGAAGCACCAGCTGATTCCCGGTCGGTCGGAATCTTTCCGTTGTCGGTAGCCGCATCCGCAATAACATTATGTTCCATGCCAAAGCCATCATCATTCAGAAATGAGTAAGCACCATGTAGAGCGATTGCAACATCGTTCTCGGTATTTAAGGCTAAATCAGGGGTAATCAGGGTTTCTGGTTGCACATCTAAGTAGTCATCGCAACCCAAAACTCCCAAAACTATGGTGAATATATATATCGTCTTTCTCATGATCGTTTGATTAGAATGTTGCAGATAAACCGAAAGTAATGGTTCTGTTGAGTGGATAATCACTATCCTCTTCGTAAAGCCCAACATCGGGATTAAAACCATTGAATTTGGTAAATGTCAGAGCATTGACTCCTCTGAGGCTGAGCCTTATATCAGACATACCCAACTTTTCGCTGGCACTGTTGGGAAGCAGGTAAGACAGGGAGATATTTCTTAACCGCAGGTAAGAGCCATCTTCCAGCCACCGGTCAGAGTCATATTGCGCTCCCTGATCATCGGCCCTGGGAACATCGGTTTGATCACCCGCTTGTTGCCATCGGGTAAGGTTAGAGGCCGGTTGGTTATTGCCAGAGGGCAATGATAAATTCTGTAGGTTATCCCGGTAGACATCAAATCCGGATTTGAAATAAAGCATGAAGGAGAGTGAAAGACCTTTATAGGAAAGGGTATTGGTCAATGCTCCGTAGAAATCAGGGGTCAAACTGCTTTGCCCGCTGATAGCCCGGCTGGCTTCGTTAATATCAGAAGAGACGCCACCTTCCGGGGTGTAATAAACAGGGTTTCCGGTGTCAGAATCCACTCCCGCATATTGGGGTAAATACCATTGATCCAGCGGTTGTCCAACAATTCGTACCGTACGGTCGTCGGCAAATAAAGTGTCGGCCTCTCCGTTGAGCGCTACAATCTCATTGGTATTCAATGAGATATTAAAGTTGGTGTTCCATTCAAAGTCACCGGATTTGATGTTTTGGCTATTCAGTGAAATTTCAACTCCACTGTTATCTACATTTCCCACATTATCAATAATTTCGGTAAACCCTGAGGTTTGGGATATCAGACGGGGAGCCAGCAAATCAATTGAAGAACGTTTGTAATATTCCACTGTACCCATGATGCGGTTATCGATGATCCCAAAATCAACCCCCACATTAAATGACCCACTTTGCTCCCATTTTAAATTCTCATTGCCGGGGGTATCCGGTTGAGAGCCGGCATTTGGCAAACCACTGCCACCGCCAGTCGGGGGTACAATAAATTGACCGCCACTGCTGTAGGAGTTGCGCCAGCCAAAATCGCCGATGGCATTATTGCCCTGAATACCATAACTTGCTCTAAGTTTCAAAGTACTTAGCAGGGATTGCGACTGCATGAACGGTTCGCCGGTGAGGTCATACCCTGCGCCAAATGCGTAAAAGCCGCCCCACCGGTTTTCAGGACCAAAGCGGGAAGAACCATCCCTTCGGTAGGTCGCATCTACAAAGAGTTTATTCTGAAAAGAGTAATTGAGCCTGGCAAAAAAGGAAACCAGGGTATTGCTGTTGTAAGCAAAGTCTCGGGAAAGGGGGACCCCGCCAAACGCAACATTGTTTACTCCATCAAAAGCAAAATCTCTGGAGTCGGAATATTGATTGGTATACGTACTTTTAAAGGTTTCAAACCCAAGTAGCGGGGAAAGTTGATGATCGGCGCTAATGGCCAGATCGTATTTAGCCGTTACATTGAAATTGGCGTCTGTAAACGTTTCATTTTCCAGTTCAGCTCGCCCATTATCTGTTTCAGCCAGATAAAACTTAGACTGATACAGGTTACGTTCGCCTACCCGGTAATCAACCGAAGCCGAGGAAGCCAGCGTCAGATTTTCAACAGGGTCGTAGGTCAGTCTGACAGTAGGGAATACGCGAATCTGAGCGCGCTCATTAAAGTTCATTGCATCTGAAGCAATGGGGTTATGATTGGCATTGCTCGGCAGGTTAAAGTTATAGCCCAATCCGCTCAGGGCATCGGGAGTAGAAGCCGAAGCAAAGGGAGATGCCGTAGGGGCAATGTTAAACGCACCAGAAAAAATTCCGGAACGCCCGCCCTGATTAAACTCCAGGTCTTCCTGGGTATAGGCCCCTAATACATTCAGATCAACCTTGAAATTATCAACCGGTGCCAGAGAATAGTTAACCCTTCCGGTAAACCGCTCGAAATCAGTTCCAATCACCACTCCTTCCTGATTAAAATAGCTCACGGAAGAATATAGATTGGATTTATCAGTACCGTTCGACATGGTTAGCTCATACATTTGCGTTTTGCCCACCCTGGTCACATCATCAACCCAGTTTGTATTAAGGCTGTCCGCATTGGTCGGTAGATAAAAGCCGCTCGAAGGATCGTCTGGATTTTCTCCCGCCATTGTATAGGCTTCCCGGTAATAGTTTTTGTATTCGCTGGCATCCATCATGCGAAAGTTGTTCGGGTTTTCAATATCAGAAAAGCCGTACTGGGCATTGAAGGTAAACTTGGTGCCACCGACACTGCCGGTTTTTGTGGTAATCAGCACAACGCCATTAGAAGCCCGAGATCCATAGATACTGGTGGCCGAGGCATCTTTTAATATTGAGATAGAGGCAATATCATTAGGGTTCAGAGCACTCAGCGAAGAAGTAGGAGTGCCATCAATGACATACAGCGGTTCGCGGGTGCTGCTGCCGGTTTGCAGGGTGCCCACACCGCGTATGATGATAGAACCCATACTGCCGGGCTGCCCATTGCCATCTTCTACCAAAACACCGGAGGCTCTTCCCTGCATCATTTGAATAGGGCTTGCCTGGGGAATCTGAGAAATATCCTGAGACTCTACGGTAGTTAGCGAGCCGGTAAATTTCCTTTTTTCCGTAGCCCCATAAGCAATAACAACAACTTCATCCAGGCTTTGAAGGCTTTCTGTTAAACTGATATTGACCGTAGATCGCGATCCCACTTCAACTTCCTGTTTCTCATACCCCACAAACGAAAATATTAATACAGGGCTTTCTCCTGTAATGGATAAATTATATTTACCCTCAATATCTGTGATTGTTCCATTATTAGCGTTCTTGACCACCACCGTTACTCCTGGCAAAGCATCTCCGTTTTCAGAAGTGACTGTGCCGGAAACCGTACTTTGTCCGAAGGCATTAAATTGCCATAGAAAAAGTATCACACCAAAATAAATAGTAAATTTTCCCATACCATTAGGTTAGATTATTGGTAAAAATTTCAAATAATTGAAAATGGACGAATAATATTTTATGTAAACCAAAATTATCAAAACATTAGGCGAGTTAACAGGCGGCGGCTAAAGAAGAATTTTATTTAAGAAAATTTCTGAAAATTTCTGAAATTTGCGTTTAAAGAATGTATATGAAGGAATTAACCGGAAAAGCGCTGGCCCAGCGGATTACAGTAGTATTGGCCTACCTTAAGTCTATTAAGATTACGCAGGCGGAGGTAGAGTTGCAATTGAACTATACATCCTTAAGTAAGGCTAAGAATTATGAGCGTTACCCTCAGGCTATTATCGAGAAAAAAACCAGGGCAGAGCTACTGGACCTGTTGTATGAACAGTTCGATATCGAGTATGATGAGGTGCACGATGAGGTGATAAGAAAACTGGATGCCAGGCCCAAAAAAAGTGTCAGTCAGAATCTTTTATACATCATGTATTATTATGCTTTTGCCAGAGAAACTGTAGGGAAGGCCATTGTACGGGTCATTAATAAGAAAAAAGTTTACATCGATTACCCAATGAATGAGCATTGGGTGGGCACCTACGAAGTTATTGAAAACTACACCTTTATTCAGGCGGAGAAAAAAGGCGATACTACCCCTGTGAAAAAACTGATATGCCTGTTTTCCGGAACCGAAAAGTACGGCAGGCCGATCCTGCTGGGGTCATATAGTACCGTGAAAAGAGATGGGTATCCCGCGGCGGGCAATGTGGTTTTTGAGCTGATGGCTGACGAGAAAATGGTAGACGCTACCGTACGGAGTGAAGTTGACTCACGAATCGCTTACTATCTGCATGACAAAGTGCTGATCGCTGAAACGTTTACTCCTAACTCTCTCAATGATCTGACCAGCGATTTTAAACATATCGAAAAATACGCGAATCAGTACAAAATGTACTATGAAAAAGAAAATGAAGTACTGGAAGCAGAATTAGAATTTCTTGTGAATGGTAGTGCGCAAATTGTCATATCCTCCATTACGTATCAGGGTATTTTTAAGATTTTAGATTCCCACACCATTAAAGTTTTATTGAAAGATGCCTCGGAATTTTCTCATTTAATCAAAGAAGAAATAAGCATTCTTATTCAGACCAATGTCAGGGTATATGCACCTTTTTATTTCGGAAACGGCATCACAAATGCACTGGCTGCTAACCAATCGTATTTTAATTGCTTGATTTTACCTGAGAAAGAAGTTAAGAATACCACCAGTGAGAAAGCGAGGTCATTGTTGCTATCTTTATCGTCATAGGCCCAGAATAGAATGTGCAGCTTTCCCCACCACGCACTCAGTAAGCGGCATGACCGGATGGTAGAAGGTAATCGCCTGCCACGAGACGGCAGGCGATTAATTCCCACTAATATTGTTTAAGGCCTGATGGGGGTGCCATCGTATTTACGTACACGGCCAAAACCCGGAAACGATTCTGCAATGGGCCATTTGGCAGCTGCTTTTTCGTTAAGGTCTACTCCTAATCCAGGGGCTTCATTAATATGGGCGTAGCCATCACCACTGTAGGGGGCACCAGGAAAAACTTCTTGCAACTCATCACTTACATCCCGGTGCATTTCCTGTATGCCAAAATTCCAGACCGCCAGCGCAATATGGGTATTGGCTGCATGGCCAACCGGAGATGTATCGCCCGGACCGTGCCAGGCCGTCTTGACGTTATACCATTCGCCCAGGCGAGCCACCTTTACCGCAGGAGTTATCCCCCCTATTTGTGAAATATGTATTCTGATAAAATCAAACCAGCGTTTGCTCATGGGTTCTACCCATTCGTGGGGATTATTAAACAATTCTCCCATGGCTAACGGTACGCTGCTTTGCGCACGTAGCTGTTCAAAATAGGCAATGTTTTCTGGGGAAAAAGGGTCTTCAATGAAGAAGGGGCGATACTGTTCCAGTTCTTTACAGAGGTTGATAGCATCATTGGGTTGCACCCGTTCATGAATATCATGGCAGAGCTCGATGCGGTCCCCGCAGGCCTTTCGTACAGTTTCAAACATCTTCGGCACTCCTTTCAAATAAGCGTATTGATCCATGAAGTTGTCATTCTCATGGCCAAATCCTGCATCTATAAAATCTGGTTCCAGGTCACTCACTCCACTGTAGCCCCCCATCTGGATTCGGACATGCTGATATCCTGCTTCCATGTATTCCTGCACCCTTTCAGTTACTTCTTCCGGGCTGTTGCCACTGGCATGCGTGTAAGTGGGTGGCGCAAAGCGTACTTTTCCCCCTAATAATTCATAGACCGGCATATTTGCCCGTTTGCCTTTGATATCCCAAAGTGCCTGATCCAGGCCACTCAGGGCATTGTTGAGTACCGGGCCGTTCCGCCAGTAAGAGCTGTGGTAGGTGGACTGCCACATGTCTTCAATATTATCCGGGCTTTTGCCAACACAAAAATCATTGAGGTATTTATCAATGGCCGTTACTACCGCATGGGCTCTCTGCGTAAATGTGGCACATCCCAGTCCGTACAGTCCGGGTTCACTGGTTTCAACTTTGACCACAACCAGGTTAGAGCCTGAGCCGCCGGGGCGAGTAGCGATGGCTTTGACGTTGGTGATTTTTAAGGGAGGTAAACCTTGCATCGCTTGTTGATACTTTCCGGTAGAGGTTCCACTTGCAATTGATTTCTCCGTAAAACCTAAAGCCCCGATAGTACCGCCGGATATTCCCAGGCCTAAATTTTTTAAGACATTTCTTCTGTTCATGGTTGATGTAATTTGGTTAGTGTAAATTGATTAAAAGTTTATTGATGGGATTCGGGATCTATCGGTTTTGATGAATAGTTTTTCGACCTAAGCACAAGTAATTAAATTATGTTGGATGCGCGGCACGAATAGGTGATATTTTATCAGGTTTTGCGGCATATTTATCAAAAAAGCCATGTTTTCGGTAGTTCTTCAACTGAATCGAATAACAAACAATGTTTAACCCCTCTCCGGAAATGCCCCCAAAGCATCTCAACGGATGGGGTCCGGTGCTATTGAGCCAGAGACTAGAAGCGGGTGAGTATATGAACAAGGATTAACCGTCCAGCGGCCATATTTGTCTTCATACATACAGCGGACTGGGCGATCTCTTAAGAGGTTGGTCATTGAGAGAGCTATAAGCACTATGACGAAAATAATGATAACGTCATTGCGACGAGGTACGAGGAAGCCATCTCCTGCTAATGAGCCGACGTGGCGCGGGGAGGTAGCTTCGGCATTCTTCCTGGCTATGGCGCTAAAAATATAAGCTGATTTTGTCACATTGCTTATAATAAAAAAAGAAAGCATATATCTATGGATACATGCTTTCTGAGGTGCTTACATTCAAATTAGACGATTTTATTCATCCAGGGTAAGGGCTTCCTGCAGGTAAAATGGATAGTTGGTTTCGAAGAATTTGAACCCCATTTCTTTTAGTTTTCCCCAACCGGCCTGAGGATCGAGCACTGAGACTCGGTCTGAATAGCCAAAGGACATGCGATCCCAGGTGGGAGCGCACCCCAGGTTGACGTTCTTTTCTTTTAAATGAGTGATAAGATCCTGCGCCTTTTCATCCAAAACCGATAAGCAAACGTACACAAACGGAACATCCAGGTGGTCAAGATAGCCATCAATAAACCGGATGGCATCCTCGTTTTGAATGAGCTCGTCGGTGATAAAAGGAACCACATTGGTTTGACTCAGATACTTGCCGAAGTAACGCTGGGCATCTTCGTACGAATAAGGCGCCCAGAAAATGCCCTGATCCAACGTGCCTGTTTTTTCCATTAATTGAAGCACTTTCTGGTATCGGTCATAATCGCCGGTCACTTTATCAATGTTGAAGTACAGGTTCTGATCATGATAAAGCGTAAGAACTTCTTCCAGCGTGGGAATTTTATACGGTAACACTCCCACCGCACTTCCGCGCAAATTGAGTTTTTTAAGGGAATCGAGCGGATAGTCAGAGACTAAGCCAGAACCCGTAGTGGTACGGTCCAGGGTTTTGTCGTGCATTAAAACTGCTACGTTATCCTGGCTAAACTGAACGTCAATTTCAATTACTCCGATGCCGGCATCAAAGCAGGATTTGATGCCGGGAAGGGAATTTTCACTAAAGCGATACCAATCCCCGCGATGCGCCGAAATTACCACATCCTCCTGGTTCATTTTTTCGGTAAAAGACGAATAGGTTACGGGCGCGGCATTCATAGAAGCCTCTTTGATTTCAGAGGATTTAGGTGTGCATGCCATAAGCACACCTAAAAGCAAGTAGGAAAGGAGTTTTTCTTTTTTCATGGTTAGTAGCCAGTGTTTTGTTTCAGATGACCGCCGCTGGCGTCAATCTGCTCTTGCGGAACAGGAAATAAAGCATAATTTTCATTAAATGTATAGGGGAGGGCCGACGCAGCTTTTATTTTATCTCCACCTACATTTTTCTCGGTCATAACCTCCGCCGCTTTGCCGGTTCTAACCAGGTCAAACCAACGTAGATTTTCAAATGCAAACTCAACCCTGCGCTCAGTAAGTAGTGTCTCTGAGAAATCATCTTTTGAACTAAAATTCGTCATGGAAAACGCAGCGGCATTCGCCCGGGCACGCACCATGTTTAGCAGATCTAATGCTTCCTGGCTGGGATAATTCTGCTCATGTAATGCTTCGGCTTTCATAAGCAGAATATCAGCGTAGCGCAGTACCACGAGCTTCATATCAATGGTATTATCAGAATTTACCTGTTCATTATGGAGTTTATTGCTGTAATAGGTTCCGATATTTGATGTATCTACGATGGCATCCAGCCGGGGATCTTCGCTGAACGTCACCATAAAATCCCGGGAGGCGGTGTTATTATAGTCGTGGTTGACATTCAGGTAAGGAAATCCTTCGGCGTTGGTCCCGCTCTTGAATAAAACCTTGAAAATCACTTCGCTACTTTGGGTAAAGTAATCAAAGATGCCGGCATAGTCTGCATCCAGAGAATACTCGCCGGCATTGATGACCGCATTGGTATATTCAAGTACTTTTTGATAATCTTTTTGCACCAGCGCCACCCGGGCCAGTAAACCGAGTGCCGCTCCTTGGGTGACCCGCCCATCATCAGTCGCATCAACTGCGATGGGTAAAACGTCGCTGGCCTCCGTCAGATCCGTGATGATCTGGCTATATACTTCGGCTACCGGCGTGCGCTCCTGATCAATGGATTCCATAGGGTCTTCGGTTTCTTCCACCACCAGCGGCACATCGCCCCAGATTTGCACCAGATAGAAGTAGGTCAGCGCGCGCAGGAATTTAACCTCACCTTTGCGGTTTTCCTTCACCACCGGGTCCATGGTAATATCATCTATGCGGTTCAGCACAATGTTGGCCCGCTGGATACCCAGGTAAGCAGCATGCCAGAAACCATTCAGGCGGGCGTTCGACGCACCCAGGTTAAAATTATCAAAATCGGCATAAGCTCCCCCCGCAGGAGTGGTGGCAAAGTTATAGGAATTGTCGCTTCTAACTTCGGCAAAATGATCGAGGTAGCCCGGACGCATTAAATCCTGCACTCCGTCGTAGGTGGCAACCACGGCCTGCTCCATGTCCGACGCGGTAGTATAAAAGTTGTCGGCACTGTTCTGGCTCAGCGGCTTTAAATCGATGGTTGATTCGCAGGCTACCAACGTAGCCAGGAAGATGGTATATATGAGATATTTCATGATGATGGAAAAGTTTAGAAGGTTACGTTGATACCAATTGTGGAGGTTTTGCTTACCGGGTAGTTTCCGAATTCTTCTCCCGGGGTCAGGGCATTACCGAAGTTAGACGATACTTCGGGGTTGTACCCGGAGTAATCGGTCCAGGTGAAGGGGTTCAGCAGAGATGCGTAGATGCGTAGTCGGCTGAGGTGGAGCCGCTCGGTGATGGAAGAGGGCAGGGTATAACCAACCATAATCTCCCGAACTCTGACGAAAGAAGCATCTTCTACCTGCCAGCTGGAAGCCCGGGTGTGGGTGTTGGAGCCTACTCCCCAAACCGGTCGGGGCGCTTCATCTGATAGATATACTGAGAGATTATTACCCCAGGCTTCCGCCAGATACCGGTGCATGGTGTTGATCACTTCCACGCCTTGTTTGGTATACATAGAGGCTGAGACATCAAAGTTTCGGATGGTGTAGCGAAAGTTGAAACCCAATTGGTAATCAGGGTTATTATCTCCCAGAATGACCCGGTCATCATCATTGACGATTCCATCTTCATTGGTGTCCTGGTAAATAAAATCACCCACCTGCTGGTTACCCAGTTTGGGAGTGGTATTGAGCTGTTCTTCTGATTCAAATTTACCCTGCACCTTATAGCCGAAGAATGCCCCCACCGGATGGCCCACCCGCGTTACATGCGAGCCGCTTAGTCCACCAGAGGAAATAATCTGCTCCTGCCCGGGGCCCAGCGCCAATACTTTATTCTGATTTACCGAAAGGTTCACGTTCATGGACAGGTTGCCGCCCCCTAGCTGATGGTCGGTCGTTAAAGCCAGTTCAAGACCACTGTTTTGCAGCTCCCCAATGTTTTGCAAAGATTCATCGTAACCGGAGGAAGAAGGAACCGGAACATCCAGCAACAGGTCAGTGGTATAGGAATGATAATAATCGGCAGTGAAGGTATAATGGTCCGCCAGGATCATATCAAAACCCACATCAAATGTGCGGGTGGTTTCCCAGGAAAGATTCGGGTTGGGCGAGGTACTCGGGTAGAGACCGGCTTGAACCATATCACCAATCGTGTAACTACCGCCAGTGGACAATAATGCCATGGAACCGTAATAGGGGATATTGTTATTTCCCGTCAAACCATAACTGGCCCGTAGCTTCAGGTCATTCACAAAATTATTTCCGAAGAAGGCTTCATCCGATATTCTCCAACCCATTGCCACGGAAGGGAACACGCCCCATTTTGAATTCTTTCCAAACTTTGAAGAACCGTCTGCTCTGATGGTTGCCGTTACTAAATACTTCTGTTGGAAATTATAAGAAGCTCTACCAAAATAGGAGAGCAGACTCCACGCTCGCTGGCCTTCCGAGCTGTTGTGTTCCTGGGCGGTGTTGAGGGTTCTTACATTATCAGTGGCAAAGTTTCTTCCTTCGGCTACTGCATACCGGTTCGTTTCTTTTTGAATACTATTCCCGATCACCACATTCACGGTATGACCATTCAGGCTCTCATTGTACATCAGGGTGTTATCCCAAAGAATGTTGGCAAAATTTGAGTTATAAACTTCACCATAATTCTGATATGCGGTAGGCGCCGGTTCGTTGCGGTAACTCAGGCTTTTCGGGCGATAGTATTTTCGCTCGTTATAGTTAATGTCACTTCCAAAGGTGGTTTTAAAAGTCAGTTTTGAAGTGAGGTCATATTCGGCATTCGCATTGAAGATCAGGCGAAACTGGTTCATTCGGTTATCTACCTGGTTGGCCAGGGCCAGCGGGTTCTGAAATTGCACCACATTGGACTCGCCATTCCACATCACTTCAAACAATCGGTCTACCGCGTAAGAACCATCCTCATTGTACACCGGAAGCTGAGGGTGTTGCATCAGGGTGCCGATCACCAGTCCTTCGTTACCCCAGTTTTTCTCAGAGCGGGCCAGGTTGTTGTGCAGGTACGAAGGATTCATGTTCATGCTGACCCGCAAACGATCGCTCAACTGAGATTCCAGGTTAAGTCGCACATCACCTCGTTGGATGCCGGAATTGGGAATGATGCCTTCCTGGTCCAAATAATTTCCTGAGAGAAAATAGCGGGTTTTCGTGTTTCCACCACTTACCGACAAATCGTAGCTCTGCACCTGGGCCGTGCGGTAAAATGCATCCTGCCAGTCGGTATCGGTTAAGCCGGTTTCTCCATTGATGTAGGGAATCATGTACGAGGGGTAGCGGTCATCAATATTCCGCGGTTCCAGTGGATCAGATGCCGAATGGTTAACCGGGTCTTTATTGATCCAGCTCAGGTCACGGGCCAGTTTCGTATAGTTGGCATGTTCGTAGGCATTCATCACATCCACCTTCTTGGCAAGCTGAGAAACACCACCGTATGCATTGAAGTTGATGGTCGGTTTTTCGTTGTAACTTCCTTTTTTGGTGGTGATAATCACCACGCCATTGGAACCACGAGAGCCATAAATGGCCGTAGCCGCGGCATCTTTCAGTACCTGTATGTTTTCTATATCCCGAGGGTTGATAGAATTTAAGGGGTTCAAAGCATAGTTATGATTATCGTTTCCCTGGTTCCAGCTATCTCCACTGTTGGTGGAAAGGGGTAAGCCATCAATAACAAAAAGTGGTTCGGTTCCACCGGTGATGGTGCCAATACCCCGAATATTCATGGACATACCACTGCCGGGAGCACCGTTGTTTTGAGAAATATTAACCCCCGGGAGCTTACCGATCAGGGATTCTTCAAAACTAACAACCGGCCGGTTCTCAATGCTTTTCTCATCGACCTTCGCAATGGAGGTGGTGATGTTAGCCCGGGACTCGGTGCCGTAGCCGATTACCACTACTTCTGAAAGGGATTGGGAATTTGCTTCTAAGGCAATCGTGAAGTTACTCTGATTTCCAATCGCAATTTCCTGCGTGGTGTATCCGATGAAAGAAACGATCAGGGCTTCGGCATCGTCGGGGGCTTTTATTTGAAAATGTCCGTCGATATCAGCAATGGCACCGATCTGAAAATCCTTTACCTGCACCGTGGCTCCTATTAAGGGGGTTCCGGTTTCAGCATCTGTAATTTTTCCCTGCAAGTCTATTTCCTGCACTCCCATTTTTTCTGCTACTGAGGGCTCCTCTTTTTTTCCTTTACTCACCATGATACGGTCGTTCATCCGCATGAATTTTAGTTGGGTTGTTCGGGAAATATCTCTGAGTACAGCTTCCAGACTGCGATTATTACGAATACTTACTTTTTGATGAGCGGGAAGTTTGGAGGTGATATACGCAAACTTAAACCCGGTTTTTGTCTCCAGTAGTGTAAAAGCCTCCGGTAGGGAAACGTCGTGAGCCTGGAAGTTAATTTCAATGTCTTTGATGCTGGTATAATGGAGGTTGGTTTGTCCTCGACTAGGGTCATTGGCAAGTAAAAGTGTGGCAATTGCCAGTTGCAATACCAGACCATAAAAGGCACACTTCGACATTCGATAGATTAGGTAAAATATCTTTTTTTTCACTATTTTTAAATGTTTTAATGAGAGAAATACTTAGGCTTATTAGAACAACCTGCAGTGATCTGGCATCTGACAATGCCATTTCTGAAAGCTGCTTGTAGTAATTACAATGTTAGGAAGTGCCCGCCAGCACTTCCTTTCATTTTTGGTTCGTTTGGTAATCCATACGCGATTGTTAAGTGAAACATTATTGAGCTGGAATATCACACCCTTTCCCGTTCAGGTACACGGTCTGATTCCTGATTTCGTAACTGATATCAGAGATTGTTGAGATGGTATTGAGCACCTTCTCAAAGGATTCGGTTCTATGGAAAGTCGCTGTTAGCTGGCAATGCTGAATGCCTTCATTTTCAAAAATAAGGGTCTTGTGATAGTACTGCTCCAGAAGCCGGGCAACTTTTATCATGGGCGAATTCTTAAAAACCAAAGACTCCTCTTTCCAGACTAAGTAATCAGCCGCTTCAACTTCATGGATATTCGCCTGCCGGGTTCGCTGATTAAAAGTAAGCTGTTGGTTAGGGGTGAGCACCGCCAGTGCCTGCTCTTTTTCTGACAGGGTATCTATTCTGTCAACTTTCACTTTTCCGGTGGCTACCGTTACTTCCAGATTTTCCTCATCGTAGAAATCAATATTAAATGAGGTGCCAATTACTGTGGTCTGTATGTTTTGGGTATGGACGATAAAGGGGCGGAGACTATCTTTGGCAACCCAGAAAAAAGCCTCGCCTTGTAGATAAACTGTTCTTTGGTCAGCTCCAAACTTCTCGGGGAATCGTATCTGAGAATCGGCATTCAACCAGATCTCGGTGCCATCTTCCAGTTGCAGTCCTTTGCGTTGTTCGCTGGTAGTATTTTCCTGCATCCAAACCAAAGAAGGTTGCAGTAAATGATCTTTGTTTACAAGAATGAGCACTACAGTTGCCATCAGTAGTAAACTTATGACCGCCGCTATTCTAAGGATGTTTCGTCTCGGTTGGTTGATCGCTGTGGATGGTCCGTTCTGAATGCCAATAACCTCTTCTACTTTCTGAAAAATATGGTTCGGGCTTTCCAGGGGAGAACGCGGCTCATCCATCATAAAATGGAGGGCTGTCTCATCCAAGACTTCTTCCCAGATCTCCTGATAATTTCCGGTTCTCAGAATTTCTTTGACCTGCCGGATTTCTTCAGCAGAACAGTGATCCTGCACATATTTATGTAGGAGAGATTTAACCGCTTGTTTATCCATTGAGCCAGGGTGACCTAATTATCAACGTTCTATAATCATTACTGATGAAAGCCGGAATGCATATACCCCCGAATGAAATTTTTTACATATTTCTTTCAAAGTGCGGGGGGCAGTGCCTGGTTGGCGGGGAAGTTTTTATGCGCAGAAGCCTGACGAATAGCAACCGCCGTATCTTAACAGCAAAAGCAAACTATGAAATAAGGGGTTATAAGAAAAGTAACAGCAGACAGACAAAAATCACCGCCTCTTTCATATCAAGATAGTCTCTGATAGATTTGAGCGCCTTTACGATTTGGATATTGACAGTACCTTTGGTAATGCCTAATCGTTGGGCTATTTCAGCATACGTCAGTCCTTCCTCACGGGAGAGTCTGAAAATTAATTGCCTTTGGTTGGGCAGCTTATTAATGGCCTGTTGCACGAGCGTGTTGCATTCCTGATAAGCCAGTTTTTGCTCCACCTGACGTTGCCCGCTTGGCATGTGCCGGGCGATTTCACTGAAAACTTCAGATTCTCTGGCTGCTCGTTTAATCAGGTCCAGGAGGCGATTGCGGGTAATGGTAAACAGGAAGGACTGGAAGGCATGATCAGCATTGAGGGATGCTCGTTTTTCCCAGATTTTAATAAATACATCCTGTACAACGTCTTCTGCCAAGGCCGGAGATTTGCAGATTTTAAGGCTGTAATGATAAAGTTTTCCTGAGTAAAGGCCGTATAACGTTTTTAAAGCCAGTTGATCACCACCCTTGAGTGCAAGCACGAGTTGTTTTTCCTTATCCTCCCAGCTTTGTTGCATCGTTTTATCCCTATAACTAAACTGACAATGCTGTAAATGTAGCAAAAGACACTCATTGCCAAGAGAGGGGACCATTAAGGAATTGTTAATTTACATAAGCGGCATTTATCATGACTGAACAATGTATTGGTGGGTGCATTATTTATCCATCTGCAACTGAAGGTAGCTGACATTATCACTTCTGTGGGCGGTAACTGCTATGCCTTTGCCTGGGTCATCTAAAAAAGTGAAGCCTTCCAGTTCATCATTACGGTCTATATCAACGATCTTAATCACCTGCGCTTTCCCTTGCTCAACCGAGGCCGGAAAGTCCAGAAAGGTAAGTCTCCATTTCTTGCCTTCTTCCTGGTTCTGCACCAGCACCAGTATCTCTTCTTCATCCAGCCAGTGTAGGTTTTGCACCCAGGCTCCGCAACTGAACTTCTTATAAAGCACGCCCGGGGCACTCGTCTTTTTTACTTTCGTTAGCTGTTGCGGGTCATACAGCCGTACTTCGTTACCCGTAGGGCCATAGTCGGCGCTGGCAACCCACCATTGATCGCCCAACCGCACGTATTCCGGGCGAGCGCCCTGGATGCAGGCATCATCTTCTATGACATTGAGCACATGCCCATCCAGGGTTTTATCCTGCCGCAATCCTGCCCAGTCGATTTGATAGATGTAAGCCTGCCAGGAGGTGCCTTCCGGATTCATACGCACTGTGTTGCCTAGGAAAACCGGCATCTGATCATGTATGGCCAAGCCAGTAGGGTGGCCTATCACATCCTCTCGATTTTCAGTTAGCTGGTATTCCTGGCCGGTGTAGCTGAGTTGCTGATTACCTAATTGATACTGGCGGATAATGCCTACTTCCCGATCGCCATACAGATACACATAGTTATGCTGATAACTCACGCCCTGGCAGGCCCCCAGGGAATCTATGGTGACAGTTTTATCAATAGACACCTGGATGTCCCGCAGGAGAAAGCTTAAGGCAGGTAAGGCCAGGCTGATCAGCAGGATTTTCTTGTGGCTTTTCAGAAATGAATGTTTCATCACACTAATATCCGGGATTTTAAGGAAAGTTATCAAACTGCGTAGATTCAAAACTGAAACCCACCAATTTTTCTTTACGCATGAGCGCGTCCGCAGCAGTTGGATTTGAAAGAAGCAGTCTTTTAAGGCCCGATTGACTGTTTGTAAGCAGTTGGATAAAAAACTAAGATCAAATCACTTATACTTTGGAATTGTATGCGATAACCAGACTAAATTACATGGAAGAGACGATACTTCAAGATTAAGTAATTGTTAAGTATAGATGCAATGGGTAAGGCAAAAATAGAGGAATATACATTTTAAGAAGCTGGGGAGGCGTACACAATTACCTTAATGTTAACTCAGTAATGCATGGTCAGAAAAGCTGATGTTGGATATGCTGGGTTTTAGGGATTCATCGCGGTTTTTTTTACAAGGTAATAAATGCCTGGGAAACTCGGTTGAGCGGATGTAAGAACGGACTGGCTTTTGTAAGCAAATGAGGTAACTGCTATTTCGTCAAGATGAATCTCAAGTTACATTCTCGGAAAGGTATTCGATATAAAATGTTTCGGGCGTTTGGAACGATTATCGTTATTTCATTCATCCTGTCTGTCTGGTTTTTTTATACCATGTATAAAACCCGCTCTTATCATGAACTGGAACTGATTGCCTCCTCAATACAAAGACTAAACTGGCAGATGCAGGCCAGCGAAAAAGAATTCTTAACCACAGAAGTAAAGCAGGAAACGTTTTATCAAACAAACCATAGTACTTGCCACGATAAAATTCAGGCAAGCGCTCTAGCGCTTCAACAACTCCTCGGAAAACTGGAAACCAGTTCGTTTTATCAGGAGGCTCACTTTGCTACTGCGGTGCAGCAGTTGCGGGAAAACAGTGAACGGTATGTTTTAGACTTTGATACACTAATAGCGAGTGTCCGGGAACGAGGTTTTAAGGATTACGGGAAAGTAGGGCAACTGAGAAGCGCGATTCATCAGGTTGAAAGTATGCCTTATGATTATGACCAGGCGGAGATGCTGATGCTGAGAAGGCACGAAAAAGATTTTCTGCTCCGGCAGGATCTACGATATCTTACCAAATTTGATGAAGCATTTATCGGGTTTAGAAAGGGGCTCGCTGGTAGCCTGAACACCAGTGTCCATCAGCAGGATAGTGTAGCGATTATATTATCCTGGGTAGATGAGTATCGTGATCTGTTTCATCAGGTAGTAGAAGCTGAAAAACTGATTGGATTTGATCAGCAAAGTGGAGTGCTGGCGGAACTCAATCAAACGGTCAGGGCAACGGAAGAAGCAGCTCAAACGATCGAAACCCTGGTTCAGGAAAGAAGTAATCGAGAGCGTGATCTTGCCAGATTCATACTTTTAGGGCTGTTCATCGTGCAGTTGATTGCCGGGATTGGGTTGGCGCTGGTATTTTCCAGGAAACTCTCCCAACGGATCAGGGGTTTACAGCAACATATCCAGGTCTTGTCTCAGGGAAAAATTCCGCCGCCCATTGCTGAAACAGCGAATGATGAGCTGGCGGATGCAGTCAACTCGCTCAATCAACTCAGTGATGGAATCACCCGATATGCTGAATTTGCCCGATCCATAGGACAGGGAGTGTTTGAGAATGGTTTTTTGAAACTCAGTGAGGAGGACCAGTTAGGGGAATCTTTATTACAGATGAGTGCGGATTTAAAAAGTGTCCAGCAAAGAGAGCAGCAACGGAGTTTTGTAATGAACGGCGTAGCCGCCTTTACGAAACTGATTCGGCAGCAGTCCGATAGCTTCTACGATTCCTTTCTCAGCCAATTGGTGAAAAAAATCAATGCGACTCAGGGCGGATTATTTATCCGGGCCACTGATGCTGAGGGAGGTGTCGTGCTGAACCTGGAAGCCTGCTATGCCTGGGGGCGGAAGAAATACGTTCACCATACTATCTTCCCAGGAGTGGGAATGTCGGGGCAGGTGTTTCTGGAAAAGGAACCCGCGCTGATCACCGAAATTCCGGCGGATTATTTTCAGATCAAGTCAGGACTGGGGGAGAGTCAGCCAGGCTGTCTATTGATACTACCCCTGAAGGTGGAAGAACAGGTATGCGGTATTCTGGAGCTGGCGTCTTTCCAGGTTTTTACCGAACATGAGATTGAACTAGCGGAAAAAGGGGGCGAAGTCCTGGCGGCGGAGATGATCAATCGTCAGAATCAGATAGCAATGAAAGCGCTCTACCAGGAAGCCCATACGCAGACTAAGGCATTGAGCGCTCAGGAAGAGGCGATGAGACAAAATAATGAAGAACTACTGGCGACGCAGGAAGAGATGAAGCTCCAAGAACAGCAGTATCTCCGGCAGATCTCTGAACTGGAATCCCAATTGACCGCTATATCAGAGAAAGCAGAATAAGCGAGGCTAAGTATTTAAAAGCACCTGATAGCTCGCTTGCCAGTGGGTACATTAAGAAGTAGTCAGGACTGTAGTTTGTAATCCACGATGGTCTCCAGATTATTGCCCGGTTTGTACCGGGTCCGTAAGCCATTGATTCACGGAGTTATGCGGACCTTCCAGTACCACTTTGTACACCGGGGATGAAGAATCAGCCAACTCAAACACAAAGCTTTCTTGACTCAAAGGTACTTCACCGACCAGGTCATATTCATCAGTCTCGCCACTTTCTTTAAAGTGATTGGTAGAGCTTACCCATACTTGGACGTTGCCTTCTTTTTCCAGCGCTTTCCAGGAAACCGTAACTTGTTGCTCTTCCTGCTTAAGTACCGGTTCTACTAATGAGACCGGACCTATCAGAGAAACACCGTCAATTTCTAATGCCTGCTCTCTTGGAATATCCACTTCCAGGAATCGGGCTAAAGTTGGCATAATGTCTACCACACCGGGCTGGCGGTCGTGAAAGTAAGTATTCAGGCCCTGCGCATTGGTCGTAATCCAGGTCGTACGTTCTCGCTCGGACTGCCCGCCATGATCTTTGCCCGTAGCCGCATCCCGCCCGTGGTCGGTGGTGATCACAATGAGCCATTCTTCGTCTAAGGTCCGCTGACGATGCTGGATGGCTTCCCATACCTTTCCTATTTGCTGATCAGCTACTTCAACGGCATCGTACATTTGCGGGCTATCTCCGTATTTATGCCCCATATCATCGGTATACTCCAGATAAACCCATGAGAGATCCGGGCCTTCTTCCTTCAGGTATCGGGCTGCTTCCTGGGTAACATGCTCGTCAATCCGATGAATGTAGTTTCTGGCCTGATCATGCGGAAACTGTACGGTGTCTAGTTCAAAGCCATCAAAGTGGTAGTCGAGTTGAAGGTTGCCAGTCTCGGCTAGGTCTTCCCCGATTAGCTTGGTTCGGTTATCCAGCCAGGTGGAGAAAATCGCGGTTTTTTTCTGCGGGTACTGCTCCTCAAGAAAGCGGAAAATACTCCAGTAGTGGTAATTAGGATCTTTGATACTATTGCCCCAAACATTATGCTTGTTGACCCAGGTGCCGGTAAGCAGGCTGTTATAGCCTACAGCAGAAATGGTGGGAGTTTCGGAGTAGGTATCTTTCCCTCCACCCACATAAGCCCGGGTATAGCCCCCTTCCTGGGCGATCTCATCCAGGTTGGGAGTTTCTACCTGCTCAATCACATCGGCAGGAATGCCATCTACAATGATAAATACCACTTTATGAGCGGTAGACTGACCGTAAGCCAGACTACCATTCAGTAAGAAAATAAAAAGAAATAGCTTTTTGCGCAATGTCATAATTGTCTGCATTTATTCCCAACCAAAGATCTGCGTTAGATTTGGATTAAGCACTACATCCGCTTGCGGAATAGGGCGATAATAGTATTTGGGCGCTTCAAACGTACCGGGAGTAGCAGTGGTTTGAATGGTACCCGCATTACCGTTTTCCAGAAAAACCGAAGCATCCTGACCGAAAGCACCGGCCCGGTAATAGATAAGTGGCTCTCCCAACTCGTTGACTTCCTTATCTTCGGGAATAGACTCCGCCGCATCGATCAGCATAATGTCGGGAATACCGTCTCCGGTTAGATCGTGGGCACCTAATCCACTGAAATAAATGCCTTCCTGAGCTTTCTCTAGTAAGTCTCCGGCATACCAGCGCATCAGGTCATCCTGCCGGTAGCCTTCCAGCGCCATTTCCACCCTTCGTTCCCGACGGATCTCTAGTAACTCAGCTTTTTGGGCTGAGGAAATATTAGCGTAGTGCGCTTCCTGCACCGGATCAATCGGCGGGCTCATCATCAACGGAGGCATGCCAACCCGGGTCCGTAGCAGATTGATACTCATGTCCAGGTCGCCTTGGGTCAGTTCGCCCAACTCGGCTTTGGCCTCCGCGTAGGTAAGCAGAATTTCGGCATAGCGAACGATGGGGATATCCAGTCCATTTTGGGCAGCCTGTTCGGTGTTGTTCACCAGGCCTTTAATCTGGTGGTAGCCGGTGAAGTTCTTCGCCAGTTGCTGCACATAGGTTCCACCACCCTGGGCATAAGTACCCGTGAAAATCAATTCAAAGCCTGGATAGGCATACGTCTGGCTCAGACGAGGATCGCGGCTGACAAATTCCGCCACAAAGCTATGGGTAGCATAATCGGGCTGATTGGTGTAGAAAGAGCCATCGGCCATCAGGTAGGTTTGTAGCAAATCTTTGGCCGGTGAAACTTCATAGTTGCCAAACATATACTCCCACCAGCCGCTGTTTAATAAGTCGTTTTCAAAATAACGAGCCAGGATAATTTCAGGATTGTCGGAAAGGCTGGCACTGTTGAACAAGTTCAAATAATCAGTTGTGGGGTTGCCGGTGGAGTACAGGCTATACCCACCGTTGTTGATAATATCCTGGGAAACATCCTGAGCCAGGCGGATAAATTCGTCGGCCGTACTTTGCAGATTTAGCTCGGGGTGATACTTGCGGAAGGTGCCTTCGTACAGGGCAAACCGGGCCAGATAGGCTTTCACTACCCAGCTATTGACGGCACCCGTTTCGGAAGAACTTTGTACATGTTCGGCGGCAAACGTAAAATCTTCCAGCAAACGGTCTACTACAAATTCCCGTGGGTCCCGGGCTTTCATCAGGGCTTCCTCATCGTCTGAGGAAATTACATAATCGTACCAGGGAACGTCGGAATAGCGTTTGACTTTTTCCACGTAGAACTTCGCTCTGAAGAAGCGTGCCAGCCCTTGGTAGTGATTCATCAGGTCTTCGGTGAGCGCGGCTTTCTCATAGTTTTCCAGAAAGAAATTTACGGCTCGCAATTGTGCCCAGTCATCTTCCCAGTCCCAGCCGTTGGTGATGGTCGCCGAAGAGGGGCTGCTGATCATCATGGTTTTTAGTTCGGTATTACCCGTGGTGGCGGCATTGTCGGTAGCCGCATCTCCCACATAAATACCGTGGCCGGGAAAATCGTAGAGGTTGAGAATGTACATGGAGAGGTCTTCCTCAGAGTTAAAGAAATCCTCCGCACCGATGCTGGTTTCCGGGGTGCGTTCCAGAAAGTCGTCGTTACAAGCGAATGTCATCAGACCCAGGCAGACAATAGTGAAATATTGATATATCCGTTTCATGCGTTGTTTCTTAGTCAATTAGAAATTTACGTTTAGTCCGAAAGCATACTTGCGTTGCCAGGGGTAGGTATAGCCATTTCCGGTCCGGTCGGGGCTATCCGAGGGGTTGGTCAACCGGTTTTGGTTGATGGCTTCGGGGTCATAGAACTTTTTGAGAGGCGACCATTCCATGAGGTTCTCACCACTGAAAAATACCCGCAAGCTCTGAATACCTAGTCGATCAGTGAGGGTAACAGGCAATGTGTATCCAACCGTCAGGTTCTTTAACCGTACGTAGGCACCGTTGAGCATATATTGGGTCTGAGGAATAGCTAATCCCATAGATTCATCTACCCGGGTACCTAAGTTGCGATCAGCCAGCCAGGCTTGTAGAATAGGGTACTCAGCATTCAGGTTCTGATCGGCCAGTCCGGCATCCACATACGCCTGTGAATGCTTAGCCAGGTCTACATCACTGTCGGCGGTGGGACGGTAAAAGTCTAGTAGGTGTTCGTAACCCCCTGCGTAGGGTTGCTGGTAAAATCCCCAGTACAGATAATCTATCGGATAGTAATCTCGTTTGCCCACTCCCTGGAAGAATGCCCGCACGTCAAACCCTTTCCAGTTGGCATTCAGATCGAGGCCAAAGCGAAACCTGGGCATATTATTCCCGATAACAGATAGATCTTTTGGGTCGTCCACCGTGTAGCCTTTTTCAATGGCTCCGTTACCGTCCAGGTCCTGGTATTTGGGCCAGCCCGGAACGATGGAAAGCGCACCCCAGGGAATAATAGCGGTTTCATCCAGCTGCTCAATTTCATCTTCACTCTGGAATAATCCGTCGCTTTTCAACCCCCAGATTTCACCCAGCTCCATACCTTCGTAATATTGGGTGAGGTTCTGGTTGGGGTTATCAAATTTGGTGATGTAGGCGCGGCTATCCGATAATACAAATCGGGCACCAAAGTATAGCGGACTGTTTCCAGCGTTGAAGTTATTGCGGTAGTTCAGACTCAGCTCCCATCCCTTGTTTTCCAGGTCGGCGGCATTCTCTTCTGGCTCCTGAGCTCCCAGTACATCCGGTAAATCCCGTCCCAGGGTGAGCATGCCCAGGGTATTGCGCTGGTATACATCCAGGGTCATGCTTAGTTGATCCTCAAACAGGCCCAGGTCCAGGCCCACATTCAGGGTAGACACTTTTTCCCAGGTGTAGTTAGGAGAGACCAGGAAGGGAGGCGTTACTACCTGAGGTAAGGTGCCCCCGATCAGGTAATCCGACGCGCCCGCCTCCAGGGTAGGAATGTACCCATAATCGCCCACGGACTGATTGCCTAGCGAGCCGTAAGAAGCCCGAAGCTTTAAATTACTGATCACATTGACGTTGGATAGAAATGCTTCCTGATCGATCCGCCAGGCAGCGGAGGCTGAGGGAAAAAAGCCAAAACGACTGTCTTTCGGAAAGCGGGATGAACCATCGTAACGGCCGTTGAACTCCAGAATATATTTATCCTGAAGGATATAGTTGAGCCGGTAAAATGCCCCGCGGATGGCCCAGTCAGTGGCATTATCAGTCAGAAATATCTCGCCGGTAGCCAGCCCAACTGAGGGAAAAGCGGGGGAGATCAACTGGTTACGTTGCGCAGTCAGGCCATCCAGTTGATAATATTCCTGGTTGTAGCCGACAACGGCGGTCAGATCGTGCATACCCCACTGCTGGTGCAAAGTAGCGTAGGTATTGAGCACAGTATAGTTCTCAAACAGATCTCCCTCCCGGGCGAAATTATTGCCTTCTTCTCGAATATCTTCCGGGCCGTAACCAATATTATAGCGAGTGCGGTAGGTCTCATCTTTGGTGGCTCCGCGGCGGTAGGTGAAATCGGTGTTCACCCGTAGCAGGTCATCCCAAAAGCTTAGCTCGGCATTAAACTGGGTTTGCAGACTCAGGTAATTACTAGTGTATTGTCCACCATCGGTAATCTGGGCTGCCATAACTCCCACCGGGGTGTTGGCCCAGGTGCCATCCGGGTTTTTATCCCAGTAGGTAGGGAAGAAGTCATAAAGTTGATTAATAGAAAAGTAAGGGTTGTTATTACCATCGACTTCCATCAGGTAGGAAGGAGTTTTCCGTTGGGTATTAACCAGGTAGGTATTGTTTCCCAGTGAAAGCCACTTGGCCGGCTGGTAGTTTACTTTGCTTCGCAGGTTATATCGGTCAAAATAATCATCAGCAATCTTGATTACTCCGTTTTGGCGATTATATGCTCCCGATAAGTAGTATTGCATCTTCTCTGATGATCCGGCAATGGAGAGCGCATGTTGTTGAGAAAAGGTAACATCGCTCATAAAGTAGCGCGTCCAGTCCCGGTTTCCCATATATTCCCAGGCAGCGTCATCGGTAGGGTTAACCCGCACTCCCGGAACAGAAGGATCGTTCGAGCGTTGCCGGGCATAATCGTAGTACTGATCGCTGTAATTCACATTGTCCCAGGGAGTGTTGTCGGTAGAGGTTTCCAGCAGGCGAGAGAAAATGTACGGGTCCGTTACCTTATCCGGCAATACGGTAGGCTTGTTCCAGGAAAAGAAGTTGGAGTAGCTAATATTGATGCCTTCGGTCTTACCGTTCTTGGTGTTAATCAGGATGACCCCGAAGGCCGCCCGGGCACCGTAGATGGCAGCAGCGGAAGCATCTTTAATCACCGATACCGTAGCAATATCCTGCGGAGCCAGGCGGTTCAGTTCTACCGGATCGGAGGGGACACCGTCAATCAGGATCAGCGGGTCACCACCATTGATAGAGGTGATGCCGCGAATATTGATGTTTGCGGCTGAACCGGGTTCGCCCGAGCCGAAGTCAATATTCAGGTTGGGAATCATGCCCTGTAACCCCTGCGCTGTGTTGGCAATGGGACGGTCCTCCAGGGTTTGGGCGTCAATCTGATCCACCGCGCCTGAGAGGTTCACGCGTTTCTGGGTGCCGAAACCTATTACCACGATTTCCTCAAGCTGGGCCACATCCTCCTGCATCACAATTTCCAGCGTGCTCTGTTGACCAACTGCTACTTCGGTCGTAAGATAACCGATGTACGAGAAAATGAAGGTAGGATCTTCGCCGGTAGGTTTAACCTGGAAATTACCCTCAATGTCAGTAATCGTGCCATTGGTGGTTCCTTTTTCCAGGACAGAAACGCCGATCAGCACTTCGCCGTTGGCATCCTGCACGGTACCTGAAACGGGTTGCTGAGCCCAGGCAGCTGATGCAAGGAACAGCAACAAACAGGTGTATAAGCATGTGTAGTATTTTCTCATAAGTTGGGTGGTTTAGGTAATGCCGCAAAAGTAAAATGGGCATGTTAACTCATGATGAAAGCTGTGTTAACAAAAATTAACTGAACGTTCAGTCAATTTATTTGCCTCAATAATGAGGGAAAACGTATTTTGCCATTATGGGAAGAAAGAGCCTAAAAGACGATCGACAGAAGGAAATTATCGCAGCATTCTACCAGGTTGCCCAAAAGGAAGGGCTTGAGAATGCTTCCTTTGCCAAGATCGCCCGATTGCTGGATATGCCGCCCAGTTTGCTGGTGCATTACTTCAATACAAAAGAAGAACTCTTGCTGAGTCTCATTGATTTTATTGTGGATCAATACCAGAGCATCTACCAGCTCAGAACCAAAAGCAAGGCTGCTGCGCTGGATAAACTGATAGCTATTCTGGATAATATCTTCTCTCGCAGGTGGGATGAACTGATTGATGACGGAGTGTTTTACAGTTGTTTTGCCCTGGTATTCAGAGATCAGCGCATCCGGCTTAAATTCAAAGAGATGACCCTGCTACTGCGGCAGTGGCTGGCTGAGGCTATACAGGCTTGTGTGGATGAACAAATGTTGGAGGTAGAAGATGTGGAGCAGACTGCCGATCTGATTTTTGTGATCTCTGATGGGGCATACTACTTCCTAAGCATGATAGATGATCGGCAGGAATACGAGGAAAAGCTGACGACCTATCATCAGCAGGCACTCCGCTTATTGAATTTGCAGCAGGTGAGCTCTGCTAAGTAATGTAGGATGAACAGCTATCGAAAACAATTCAACAATCATCATTGCGTGGCGGTGTTAACTCTTCGATAATTCTCACATTACTCCTTAACAGAATCATAATGGCAGCAGGCTATTACTCTCCAAAAATCTGTGGTTCATTTGAAGTATCGTTGAAATGCTTTAGATTGATCTATGAAAAAGGACCTTGCCCAGCTTGAAGACCTGCAACTTCTCCAACTGATACGGGAAAGCAATGACCTGGCGCTTCAGGTACTTTTTGACAAGCACTATGATGCCCTGCTGGAACTTGCTGTGCACTTTCTGAAAAACCTCTCGCTGGCCGAAGAAATTGTGGCAGATGTATTTCTCAAAATCTGGGAAAAGCGAGAAACCCTGGCGATTCGGCAAACTCCCAAAGCGTATCTGCTGGTTGCCACCAAAAACCTGTCCCTGAACATGCTGGCCAAAGAGAAATTCAGCTTCCGGCAAAACAGTATTATAGAGGAACCTGACGCTGAAGATCCGGAAGCGATTTTGCAGTATGATCAGCTATTTCAACAGGTAGACCAGCTAATCTCGGAAATGCCTGCCCAGCGGCAATTGGTGTTCCGGCTCAACCGCCTGGATGGGCTTCGGTACAAAGAAATTGCCGATCTGCTGGATATCTCCGTCGAGACCGTGCAGAAGCATATGACGCAGGCGGTCAAATTTATGTCCCGTCATAAAGCGCATATCACTTCAATGGTGCATAATATTTCTACGCTCATCACCTTTGCTGCACTGCTCTGTTAAGCAATTTTCAAAAAAATGTAAAAAAGTTTCGGAAGGACTACCAGATTTTTTAGTCGGTGCCTGTCATAAATATGAACAAGCATCCGTATGGAAGAAGACTATTTCTGGACGTTGGTCAGCCGTTATTTTTCAAATGAAGCTTCCGAAGAAGATAAGGAGGCATTGGCTACATTATTAGCTGAAAGTGAAGCTCGCCAACAACAGTGGGAAAACGCTAAGCAGCAATGGAAAGCTACTCCCAAACTGCCTAAGCACGATCGCACCCGCGCCAAGCAATTGCTATTAAAAGGCATGACAAAATCCAGACAGCGGGATGAGATGCGGGATTTTGAGAGAACGCTCTCCCGAAAAAGAAGGACCGGGCAGTGGCTCCGATGGGGAGCGGCTTGTCTGTTGGTAAGCTTATCAGTATTTGTCTATATACGGTTTGAGAAGATAGCGTCAGAAAATATGCCGCTTTTGTCAATCAATAAGATTGAAGTGCCCCAGGGTAATGTTCAGAAAATTCTACTACCCGATGGAACGAAGGTCTGGCTCAATGCCGGTAGTACGCTGGAGTACCCTGAGCCCTTCCTGGCAAGAAATGTACAGCTAACTGGTGAAGGTTTCTTCGAGGTGGTAAGAAATGAGGCCTTACCTTTTACGGTAAAAACCAAAGATCTTCAGGTTCGCGTACTCGGTACTTCCTTCAATGTTAAACAGTACCAGCAGGAAGCAGCGGCGGTTGAAGTTTCCAGCGGTTCGGTGCGGGTATCTTTAGAAAAGGATTCGCTGGAGAGCACAGTGCTTTCACCCGCGGAAGGAGTGGTATTGGACACAGCCCATCATAAGTTAATTAAAAGCAGCCTGGATTTGAACCGTTTAGCCGCCTGGCGAGAAGGAAAGTTGATTTTTGAAGACCAGCCCATGCAAGAGATTATTCCCACGCTGGAGCGGTGGTATCAGGTGCAGATTGTATTGAGCGATGAATCCATTGGTGATCGGCGGTTCTCGGGAACCTTCCAGCAGGAGCGGCTTCAGAACATCTTACAGATCATGCATCATGCCATCTGTATTGACTTTGAAATCGATCAACCGCATGTCACCCTTACTGCCGGAAGTTGTGAATGAATAGGGCCGAGTGCTGAGAGCAAGGCTCGGAGCGTGGAGGATAGGGAAGTCGGAAGACCGGAGTCCGAAGAACGAAGTTTGAGGCTGAGAGCGATGGGCCTGGAGTAAGCTGAGAGCGATGGGCCTGGAGTAAACTGAGGCGGAGAGACTGGAGTCAATCACCCGAGCTTGAACTGTAAACAGTTAATAATCAAATTTTTATACCATAACTATTTCATCTAATCTTCTTTAACCAAGGATCTATGAAGAGAAATTCTTACTACCCAACCCCCCGACCCATCCGCATTTTTATGCTGTTTGTGGTTGTGCAGGTGCTGCTTGGCAGTTTCGGCTCCCGTGTGATGGCCGAACCCAGCCAACGGCTAAGTGAAGTTACACTGACACTTTCACTTGATCAGGTTTCGGTGAAAGAGGTACTACAGGAAATTGAGCAGCTTACCGATTTTTACTTTTCCTACGGTAGTGCCCAGGTCAATCTCCAGCAGAGAGTAACGATTGAGAATAAAAAACAATCGTTGAAAGATATCCTGTATTCGGTTGCATCTCAAACGGATCTGAATTTCAAACGGATCAACGAAAGTATTGTGGTTATGCAACGGCCTGCCAAAACCAAAAATGTGCCGCAAATTACCGAAGTGACAGTAGCGGGAGTGGTGACCGATCAGGAGAACATGCCCCTGCCCGGTGTGAACGTATTGCTCAAGGACACCAATGAAGGAACCATCACCGACCTGGATGGTAACTTCAGAATTACGGTGGATGAAACCGCCACGCTGGTATTTTCCTTCATTGGCTATGAAACCAAAGAAGTGCCGGTACGGGGGCAGTCGCAACTTAATGTGATACTGGAACCTTCTTTAACTTCTTTGGATAACGTAGTGGTAATTGGCTACGGTACGGCCCGTAAGAAAGATGTAACCGGTGCGATTGCCGAAGTGCAAACCGTAAAGCAACTGAAGGACCGTCCCATCTTCAACGCTCAGGAAGTTATGCAGGGCACCGTACCCGGAGTGACCGTGCTGAGCAACGGTGGTGACCCTACTGCTACTCCGGTGGTGCGGGTGCGGGGCATTGGCACGCTATCCAACGAAGAACCGCTGTACGTGGTAGATGGAGTGCCCGGAGCGCCCATTCCTAATCCGGCGGATATTGAGTCAATGAACGTGTTGAAGGATGCTTCAGCGTCGGCCATCTATGGCTCACGAGCCGCCGCCGGAGTGGTGATCATCACCACCAAAAAAGGAATGTCGGGTAAGCCCCAGATCAACTTCAATACCTATGCCGGGGTGCAAAACGTAACCAGGCAACTGGACGCGCTGAATGCCCAGGAGTATGCCGATGTTATGAACCTGGCGTTTGACAATGCTGGTTACGCGGCTGATTACGAAGGACGGGCCTATATCAATTCTGATACCAACCCCTACGGACTGGTAACCCGCACTAACTGGATGGATGAGATTTTCCGCAGCGGCGTCATTCAAAACTATGACCTGTCGGTAAAAGGTGGGAGTGAGAACAGCCGGTTCTACACTTCGCTGGGGTACCGTAAAACGGAAGGTACTTTGCGAAATACCTACGCGGATCGCTATGCCCTGCGTCTGAACAGCGATTTTGACCTGGGCGAACGATTTCATGTGGGCGAGAATTTTACAATACTGTATAATAATGGAAACTACGGGGTCAATACTACCTCAGGGTATACCGGAGCGTTGATCACCGCCATTTACTATCCACCCAGCGCAACCGTCTGGGAAGATGAATCCGCTGGATTATACGGAGGCGTGGCCCCTCGGGGAAGCGATTATATTGGTTCTTACGGTGACCTCATCAACCCGGTTGCTTACCTGGATCGCTTAAACTCCAGACGTCCTTCTACCACGCTTTCCGGAAATGCCTATGCCGAATATAGCATTCTGGATGGACTGACTTATCGTTTCAACCTGGGGTTGACCCGCACGAATACCACTGTAAAAAGCTTTACATCCCGCATTACCGAGCCGGGGAAAATCTTTGATTACAATGAGTTGTATCAGGAAGATAACCTGAGTTTCTCGTGGGTAGCTGAAAATACGCTGAACTATCAGAAAGTGTTTGCCGAACGCCATTCGCTGAACCTGTTGGTGGGCTATATGGCGCAAAAAAGTGAGTACTCTTATTTCAATATGAGTGCCCAGGGCTTCCCCAGCGAAGATCCTGCGCAGCAATTCTTCCCCAACGCCAATGGTCCTTTTGGAACTCCGAATGGCGGAAGCACGCAAAATTCACTGATCTCTACGCTGGCCCGGTTGAATTATGAGTACGACGGTAAGTATTTGCTGACGGCTACCTTACGACGCGACGGTTCCTCCAAACTGGGCAATGGTAACAAATGGGGATCGTTCCCTTCGGCTTCAGTGGCCTGGCGGATCTCCGAAGAAAACTTCATGCAAAACATGGGTTGGCTGGATGACCTGAAGCTACGGGCCAGTTGGGGTAAAATAGGCAACTTAGGCGCTTTGGGAGACTTCCCAACGACCGTACTGTTAAGCCGTACGCAAGCGTTATTGGGTGATCCTGCGTCTAATACCGATTACTACGGGTATGCCATCAATGGTATTGCCAATGCTGATATTCAATGGGAAACCACTACCCAAACCGATATTGGAGTGAATGCTACGGCTTTTGAAAATACCGTTTACTTTAATGCCGATTATTTCTTCAAAAAGACCGATGACATGCTGGTGCAGGTGCCTTTATCCGGAACTGCCGGTGTAAGTAATGCCCCCTGGGAAAATGCCGGTTCGGTAGAAAATAAAGGCTGGGAGTTTCAGTTGGGGTACACCAATACCATCGGTGAACTGAACTTTGATATCTCCGGTAACCTGACCACTATTGAGAATACCGTCACCAGCCTGGGGAATAACTACGATAATATTCAGCATGGTAACAACGTACGGGGAATTCTTCAACCCCTCAGAACGGAGGTAGGGCACTCTATCTATTCTTTCTATGTATATGAAAACGATGGTATTTTCCAGAGCCAGGAAGCTGTTAATAGCTACACCGGCCCGGATGGCGAGCTTATTCAACCCAATGCACAGGCGGGTGACCTCAAGTTTGTGGATCAGAATGGTGACGGAATGCTCAACGAGCAGGATAAGGTTTTTAAAGGCGATAACTTCCCGGACTTTAACTACGGAGTGAACCTGAACATGACCTACCGGGGATTTGACTTAAACGTGCTATTACAGGGAGTAAGCGGTATCACGGTTTTCAATGGATTGAAGTTCAGTACCTTAAAGCCTACGCAGGGTTATAATATGCTGGCTGATGTGCAAGATGCCTGGTCGCCTACCAATACCGGGTCAGATATTCCGCAGGTTTCGGTAAAAGACGAGAATAATAATTTTGGTACGGTGTCCGACTGGTATCTGGAAGACGCCTCGTACATGCGGGTTAAGAACGTGACGCTGGGGTATACCCTGCCTACTTCTCTGGTGGATCGGATAAACCTCTCGCAGGTGCGATTCTACGTAACGGGAACCAACCTGCTGACATTCTCCCAGTATTCCGGCTTTGATCCTGAAGTGATTGCTGATCATGGCATTGACATGGGATATTACCCTCAGTCCCGAAGCTTCATTTTTGGACTTAATGTTGGGTTTTAATCATTGAAGATTAGGTATTGGGAGTTGGGTTTTAGGCAATCACCTTCGAACCCTAATGCCCAAATACCGGCACTCATTCACAAACACATAAAAACATGAGCACAATGAAATTACTAAAATACCTACCGTTGATCTGCCTGTTCTGGGTCTTGGCCGGATGCTCCGATGAATTTCTGGAACTAACCCCGGAAGGCACGCCTTCGGATGCTACCTTCTGGCAAACCGCCGAGGATGCGGAATCGGCGGCCAACGCACTTTATGAACTGTTTACTGACGATGAAATGGTTGGTCGCGGTTATTTCTGGTTTATCAATGCCAGCGATGATATGGTGACCGGCCGGGTAAAAGCTGACCCTGATAACATGAAGAACTTCATCTGCACCGGCGATGAGGGCTATATTAGAGATATCTGGGCCAAGAAATACCGGGTCATCAAACGGGCCAACGACATCATCAACAATGTGCCGGAGATGGACATCGACGCTGATCTGAAAAGCCGGGTGCTGGGGGAAGCTTACTTCCTGTCGGGGCTTATGTATTATGATCTGGCTTACCGCTTTGGCGATGACCGAGCCGGAGTGCCGATCATAGACCGGGCTAATCTTTCCGACTACAATCTGCCCCGACCCGGCAGCGTGACGGAAAACTATGCATATATCATTAGCGAATTTGAGCAGGCGGCGGAACACCTTCCGTATTTCAGTGAGTATGATGCCAGTAATCGCGGGCGGGCTCATAAAACCGCTGCTTACGCCTATATCGCCAAGACCAACCTGTACTGGGCTCAGTACGATGCTGCTAAATATGCGGCAGCGGTACAGGCCGCCGATCAGGTAATTGGTTCTGGTGAACATGCATTGATTAATACCGGAAATCCGGCAGAAGATTTCCGGGCGGTATTTTCTTCAGCAAATAACTGGGGCAGCGAGTATATCTGGTCAGTGGTGTCCAATGTGCAGACGGGTAGTATTTTACCGGGAGTGATGTTTGAAAACAAAGGATGGGGTAAGTACAATGGTTGGGGCTATTACCAGCCCACCCGCGAACTGTACGATAGCTATCAGGAAGGCGACGCCCGGCGCGATGTAACCATCTTTCAGAATGGTACGGTATTCAACTATTTTGGCGAAGAATTTACCTGGTCCCGCACTTCTAATAACGAAACCGGCTACATGTTTGGCAAATATGTAGAACCATTCTCAGACGTTAGCCGCGTAAACCCCAACGGAGATAAGCCCTCTACCGACCTGAACGTACCGCTGATGCGCTACGCTGAAGTGCTGCTGATCAAAGCAGAAGCCTTGATTGCTGATGGTAAAAACGGGGATGAACCGTTAAACTTGGTGCGCGAAAGAGCCGGGTTAACCCCGCTCACCAACGCTACCCTGGCCGACCTGAAACTGGAGCGACGAAACGAACTGGCCGGTGAGTGGAGCGATCGACATTTTGACCTCGTTCGCTGGGGCGATGCTGATGCTGCTTATGCCCAGCCGCTACATACGCAGGATGGTTCCATCGTATGGCCTGCCCGACCTCAGTTTGATCCTGCCATTCACCATGTGTGGCCCATCCCACCGCATGAGATAGAATCCAGCAATGGGGTATTAACCCAAAATGAGGGCTGGTAGCGTAAAGCTTTATGACTTTTCAGGAAGGCGGTTTCTTGGTAGGGAGAAACCGCCTTCTTATTTTTACTGCGGTGTATGATCGTAATCTATCGTAGTGGGTTTGGGAATTTTCATTAGTAAGCTTTTTAGTGAGCAGGTCTTCTTTTCAGCCAAACTGCTTCCATTACGCCGTTAATGAAGTGCTGCCATAACCCACAAAAGTTCGGCAGAAATTCCTGATCA
>JAVKCN010000061.1:0-66252 GCA_040222715.1 Cyclobacteriaceae bacterium
AAGACAAAGACTAAAAAGAAAAGCGCCCGCAAGAAATCCAAGAGGCTGGTACCTACTGCGCTTCTGTAACTTGAATTAACAACTTAAAGATATCATCATGGAAAAGAAAGTTTTAATCAAAAATAGCCTGATTGAAACAGGTAAGAATCTCGGTTCAGGGCTAGTGGGCATGGTAGCCGGGTCAGCAGTCGGACGACATTCGCTATGGATCGGAGCCGCTACCATCTTTGGTGGTGCCTGGTACCAGTATGATTGGTTGACTTCAGCCGGAGTGGGTATGGTGGCTTCAAATGGCTTTGTCCAGCGAAATGAAGAAAACGTTTCTGGAATGGATGGCTTTCAGGATGAAGTAGCCAACGCCAAAAATAGGGCGTTATCCTCACTGAAGGCCCTGGGCAAGAAAGTATACCTGGACAAATTGTCTCCTTCACTGAGTGAAAAGCTTGGCCTTAATGGTTTGGAGGACGGTGAAATACTCATGCTTAACGGGGATATTGGTGATATCGGCAACTTCGATACTTCAGAAGTGGATGACATCATCCGCCAACTGGAAGATGGTAATGCGGATAACTTGATTGGGCAACCCGAGCTTCAAGGCGTTGATTCAGTGGGAGGACTTGGTGAGTTAGGCAATCCTGATATTGCAGAATTGAAGGGGGCAGATGCACTAGAAATCAATGCAGTAGCATAAGTGAAATTCCAAATTGCAAAAAGCAAATTCCAAAAGACTTAATTGGCTTCAAAGTAGGCTTTCAGTCCTCTAACACCTGATTAATTATCTAAATTCTAACATCTATAACATGGTACGGAAAAATTCAAGAGAACAGTTTCTCGAAATCGTTAATGCCCACCTTTCTTTGAGAGAGCAGGGTAAAAAGTTTGACCCAGCTATGGTGAAAGTAGCCGAAGGGATCAAAGAAGGACGGTTGATGTTGGCAGATGCTTCTTACTACTCAATAAAGAAAGCAGGAGGAAAGGCCAATATTAATATGTTTGAAACCCAGGATTCCAAAGAAATTGGAATCACTAATGTTACTCAAACTAAGTTGCCGAAAGATCGGCTGTTCCTTTGTAACAGGATCATATTACTGGCAGTAATCTTCGAAGGCGACTTGCCTGATAGTGAACTTGAACTTAAGAAAGTTCTAAAAATGGCCAATTTTGATTCTATCAAAAAAGTAGCGGGCCTTCAAAATGGAGTATTCACCTTCATGGCCAATAAGAAGATTATTATTGATGAAAGACCTATGCAGGAGTTCATTACAGATAACAATTTTCAGGTAAACCTAGGAACTTACATCCTGGAAAACCCAAGGTTTGTTAGAGATGATGAAGAGTTTGAGTTTACAATAGAATTAGGAGAGGATGCCCCGGAAAAAACACTTATTAAAGTCGTATTAGCTGGTACTTCCACGGTTCCAGCATAATCAAATTATTCATGGAAAATAAGACAAGAGAAGTGCGAAAAACCTTCACTTTTCATATTGATGAGGCCAATAAGCCCTACACCCCGGTGAAGTGGGAGCTGCCTAAGAAGACTGCTTTTGTCAAGGGCCTGCAACTTACCTCTGACTTTCCCAATAAGTTGTACTATCGGGGCAGTCAGCGCATTGAAATTGGAGGCGATGAGCTTTTCCCGGAAGGCTTTGACAGCAAGATCCTGATCTCCAGCATCAGTGTGGCACCTCGGGAGCGGTTTTTTGATTTGGGTGAAGTGCAGCCTGGGGATTTGTCGGTTAAAGTGCGCTATGAGGACAAAGATCATGAGCGGGCGGTATTGGGCAATGGCTATCAGGTGTCGGTGGTGCTTTTATTGGAGGAGGAAATATGATCAGAAAAGTGATCCAGCAAATGACATTGGAAGGAGAAGCAGCAGAAAAGCTGTTGATCAAAAGGCATTTTGTGCCGGTGGAATTTTCCATTACCGAAAATGGGCAGTATAAGACCTTCAAAGAGAAAGTGCCGCATGGCAGTTGTAAGGTAGTGGGAGTTATCATTACCCACGGTGCCCCGGATCAGAAAATACACCATAAGCGGGTATATGTCGGCAGTGCCCAGGATACCTACATCAATCAGGCGTTGGTCTGCGGTTTGCGGGATGACCTGATCGGAAGCCAGCCGGTGGTGTACCGAATTGAAGTAAAGGAAGGTGAAAAGCTGTATTACGCCCAACCTAAGCGACTGGAAATGGCCGAACTTAAATTGAACGATCAGAAGGATAAATTCAAGGATCCTGTAACAGTTGAAATCAGAGATTTCTGGACGGATTTTAAGGAAGACTATTGGGTATGGGAAAGCAAGTATGCCGGATTGGGCATGGTAAAACTGGAAGTGCATCCCGCACCTGAGAATTATGGTGATGGTGGCATCAATAACGATGAAGAAGATGATTACTAAGCGATGATACTGGGAGAATTAACTCTATTTAGCCCCAGGGGCATTGAGATGAAAACCGAAGTGATAGAACCCACTTCCATTTTCCGTGATCATGACCGCTTGAAGCAGGACCGTTACCTGTTCAACTTTGATACCAACTGCAACTTCAATGAGATTGAACTGAATGAGCCGATCCCGAATCTGCCCATTCATCCCTTGGATATAGAAATCAGTGGAGATTATGTGACCGGTGCATTTAAAGATGCCGGGTATACCTCCGGGCCTTATCAAGTAAGGCTCTGGCTGATGATTGATGAAAATCCTGAAGTGCTTAAGAATGACTGAAGAATTAGCCATACGATACATTCCCCAAAGGGTGCAGGAAAGAGGCTTTCAAATCTATCGCTTGGTATTTCAGGATTTAAACCTGGAGCCCCAGCAGGAAATCAGGCTGGCTGCCTTTAACGAACTCTGGATTTTGCTGGAAGCCGAATCCGGTATCCGGATCAGCTCGGACTTTGGCGAGTACGATTACAACAACCCAAAGCTTTCGGAAAACATTCATGAGCATGCGGACAGAATTGAAATCCTGAACCAATCATCTGTGCCCAGAAAAGTAAAGTTTATCCAGGTTATCTTAAAATGAGTGATATGGAAGCTGATAGAATACGAAAACCCGGATCGGTGCGACTGACCGATGAGCAGTACGAAGAAATGGAAGCACTGGGACTAGAGAATGAGAGTGCTTATGTGAAGTACAAATTAAGCGGAGCACAGAAGCATCTGCAGGTGCTGAGAGATAGCCCTACCCAGAATGGGGAAGAAAAACCGGGTCATATAAAAACTACTGCTGAATCAGTAGAAGATAAGTCTGCTTACGCCAAATCACTGGAAGACAAGCTGACATTGCAGAAGCTCTCATTAGAAAATGAGCAGCTCAAACAAAAGCTGGAAGAAATTTCCAGAAGTAAAGAGGAATCCCTCAGTGGTATTCACAACCAGGTAGAGGGGTTATTAAAAGATGAATTGCTCAAGCGGGATTTTGATACTTTAAAAAAAGAAAATGCCGGTTTGCTCAAGGACATAGAAAAGTTGGAGAAGGAGCTGGAAAAGTCCGAAGAAGCCCTGGAAGAAAAATCTGGTGAAATTGAAGAACTGGTCAAAAAACTCAGCCTGGTAGAACTGGGCAAGGTGCTTTTGCCGGGTGCCATTAATGGGCTGGCCACCAAGTATCCTAAAGAAATGCAAGGACTGGCCAGCACTCTGGGAAGCCTGAGCGGGGAAGATGTGAAGCAATTGCTCCCTGCAGCAAGTCTGTCTGAAGAGCAGCAAAACCTACTCAACATCGCTGAGTATTTCCGCGAGCTTTTTGACGATGAGCAGTTTGAGCAAGTCGTGCAGATGGTCAGCCAGCTTGGTGAGCAGGTGAAGGAAGATGAAACGATGATCAGCAAGGTCATCTACTATCTCAATCAAATGAGCAAGATCAGAAAAGCTCAAAAGACCCCCAATCAAGAAAAGCAAAATGAGCAAGTATAATGGAAGAATACAACTTCAATATCAAACTGAAAGCTAAAAACCAGGTGGAAGCGGGTCAGGTCAAAAAAGCTTTTGAAACTATGGTATCCACCTTTCAAGCCGAGGGCATCATCAAAATGGAGAAGATTTTCAAATCGGATGCCTTTGTGCGCAATGTGGTGAAGATGAAACTAGGAATTAAAAAGTAATGTCAGTACCAGCTATAGCATATAAAGCCGGGCAACTCGCATGGCAGAACCGCCCCCGAATCAGCATCAGCAGCCAGGTGACCTCTACTATTTTAGCAGTGGGTGCCGCAGCTGGGGTGTTTCTGGGAGTGAGGGCTGTGGTAAAAAACTTTAAACAAGGCATTCGGGAAAATCAGGCCCTGACCGAAGGCAACCCGGCCGCTTTTGCCACTCAACTCAAAATGGCTTTTGAGAATGACAACTATTTCGGCTGGGGCACTGATGAAGAAGCTGTATTTGCCGTACTGGAGACCATACCCACTAGCTCGGTTATGAACAAAGTGCAGCGGGCGTACCGTGATCTCTACGGACGAAACCTGGCTGCAGACCTGAAAGAAGAACTCTCTTCTGAAGAGTTTGCTACTGCATTACAGATTATTAATTCAAAACCCTGATCATGATGACCAATACACGAAAACGCAATACAAAATCAGCATCAGTAAGACGAAAACAACCGGTACCCAAACAAAAGGCAGGTGTTCAACGAAAATACATCATCTATGGCCTGGGAGCCGGGGCAGTATTGGGCGGTGGTTATCTCTTGTATAATTATTTGCAAGACCGAGCGGTGATGCAACGTGGACAAGGACTTACAGTCAACAATATCATCCCAGCATTGCCTGCCTCAGTCCCCCGAACCACAAGCAGTAGTTCCTTTCCACTAAGAAGCGGATCAAGAGGCGAACTGGTGAAACAGCTTCAACAAGGTTTGCTCAGGTTGGGCGGTGAAGCAGCCGGTCATATCCGCAGCACGAGCATCCGTCCGGATGGCACTCCTGATGGAGTGTTTGGTGGTGGAACAGAAAAAGCACTACGGGCAGCAGGCTATTCCACGTCCGTTTCGGAAAGCACCTTTAGCAAAATTGTAAGGAGCAACCCTGCTGCTCAAAGTAGTGCCGGCAGCAGCAAAACAGTAGCTGACGAGCTGATCAAAGCAGCAAACAGTCAGAACCTTTTTGCTGCCCTCAATGCCTTAAAGCAAATGCAAAACACCAGCGATTACCTGGAGGTAAGAAGTCATTTTGATACTGCTCGGGTCGGTGGCGTAAGGGTAACCAGTCCGGTCAATGCGTTGCTTAGTGTGGCCTTCAAAAACAATGAACCGGCCAAAGTGAAGATCAGGGCCGAGTTTATCCGGATAGGCTTGAAACAATCACCCACTGGCACCTGGACATTGTCCGGTCTTGGGACGTTGGAAACCATGCAAGACCTGCAACGCTATTTAAAAAACAGCCGGGTACTCGATGTGGCTATTACCCATAAACCTACCATGCTGCGCAATGGGAAAGGCGACTATATGTTGCCAGCCATTCCCCCTAAAACGGTGGTAGGCTACCTGGCCAATAATCATAAGGGTATAGCCCAGATCATTACCGAAAATGGGGTAACGGTATATGCCCCTTCACAAAACTTAAAACTGATATAACAATGAACAAACTCAAACAATGGATGAAAACAAATGTGGTTCCTGTTATCAAGTGGTTATGGAACTACCTAAAAGTATGGAGAGAATTATCCTCCATCCTGGTAGCGCTCTTTCTCTGGGCCAATAGTGCTTGGTTTCTCAGAAAAATAGATCCAACTGCCGCGACTTATGATGCCGGGGTATTTCAAATCTACTTGTTCGCTATCATCGGGCTGTTCCTTTTGCACGGAATAGTACGCATACTCATGAAGCTGATCTGGCCGACATCAGATCATTATCTTGATTCACAATTTGCTCAGGACTTTAACACCATCACATCATGGCAAAAGCTAAAACTTTCTACGTTTATCTTCTTTGCTTTCTTGTTTGCTGCAGTGCTGCTGGCCAGAACCCTGTAGGGTCTTTTGATATCAACCCTCAGCAGCATGCAAGTACTGCTGAGCTAAAAAATCAAATGAGGCAAAGACTCCAGCAAGTCTATTTCAGCCAGGTAGGTGTCCGTGAGCAAGGCGGAGCAAACCAGGGCAAACAGGTGGAGCAATATTTAGCTTCCGTAGGTTTTGGTCCGGGATTCAGTTGGTGCGCAGCTTTTGTAAGCTGGTGTTACCAGCAGGTGGATGTAGCTCATCCGAAAAGTGCATGGGTGCCGAGCTATGCCAGCAGGCATCACCTGATTTATAAAAGGGGTGAATTTTTAAAGCAGACACCTAGAGTTGGGGATGTGTTCCTGATTTGGTATGAGCGCCTCAAGCGTCCGGCTCATATCGGTTTTGTAGATCAATGGCAGGATACATGGGTAATCACGGTGGAAGGAAACACCAATGATGATGGCTCAAGAGAAGGTGATGGTGTATATCGCAAGCGCAGAATCCAGCGACAAGTGTGGGCGGTAAGCGATTTTGTAGATCAGTAATGCTCAGCAAAACCAGAAACATATTGCGCAGCAAAGGCTATCGGCTCTTTGAAAAGCCCTACGAGCTCAATATCGTAGCCTACCGGAGCAAGTATGTCCGCAGCAACCGTTTTGACGATGAAATTCATGTGTTTTATAAGAACGAGCTGGGTCAATGGGTCTACCATGTGTTCCAAGCTACCACCGATCCAGGGCAATATTGGCTTGACAATCCTATGCATCCACAAGGCACAGCTTTTCTCAAGAAGGGACAATATGTGAATGCCTATGCCATAGGACTGCATCGTGGTATTTACGAGGCGGTGGTTCAGGTAGAAGATGTTACTGTTATTCGTGATTATGATCGTAAAGGTATTTTTAATTGGTTTGAAAGCGGTTCCCCTGACACTGGTAAGTTCGGGATCAATATCCACCGAGCCAGACAATCTGGATCAGTGAAGGTTATTGATAGTTTCTCCGCTGGATGCCTGGTCTTTGCCAACACCGAAGATTACGAATTCTTTATGAAGCTGGCCAAAATCCATCGCAGTATGCATGGTAACCGTTTCACACTGACCCTGATTGACTTTCGGGATGAGCGCAGAAGAACCCTGAGCCTTGCCGCCTGGACTTCCATGATTGCTTCATCGGTAGCCGTAGTAGCCAATTCTTTTATTAACTCCAGACGCTATGAAGTTATCTAAAAACACAAAGAAGGCGGGACTGGCTCTGATCGGCTCTATGGCTGGGTTCTTGATGGCTAAACAGTTGAAAATTGAAGACTATTACCCTTTCATTTTGCTGGGTGGATTCTTGGGTAATACCATTGGCGAAGAGCTGATCCCGGAGGAATGCTATCCGCAGAATACCCTGGGGTATATAGACCGTAATGGACAACTTAAACTCATTCAGCTATGAAACTTGATCTTAATAAATTGTATGTGGTATACAAACCAACCCCGCATTCCGAAAAAGCCGATGTGTTTGATGGCCGACCAGATTCTCTAGCAGGACTCTTTCGTCAGGTGCAGGGCGGATTGAAAATAGAACAAGTCCACACCATCTATACCACACCTGCAGAGGCGGAGAAAGAAGCAATCCGCTTGCTCAAAAAGCCCAAAAAGAAAAGGCGAAAGCTTACTACACCAATTAAAAAGGGGCAAGGATATGCCATTTTCGACAGTGAGGTCAAAGCCAGTGATAAGTACCGCGTGCATTCCAAGCCCAAAGTGTACCGAACGAAAAAAGAAGCGAAAACCGCGCTCAGGCAGATGCTCAAAAAAGGCTGGAAACAATCTGATCTTAAAATCCTAAAGTACTGATGAAGAAGAAAGTAGTCACATCGGGAAACAAGCCAATAGATAGGAAGCAGCGTTATGCGGTTTTCAATCGCAATGATCGCTTGGTGAGGAAAGGCGCGTACACCGCCAGCGAGATTCAGCAGTACCTCAATCAGAAGGCGCATGAAGACAAAAGCTACTACGCCATTGAACTCAAGGGACTGAACCGGAAGTTGACCACCAAAGAGTTGAAGCCATTAGAAAATAAAGTGAAATACGAAAAAGATACTTTGCCTACCAAAGATCTGGCTGATTTGAAAACCCTGCTTAAAATGCTGAAAACCAAACCGGCTTGGGAAGGGATGATCAAAGCCTATCACTTTGATACTGCCCTGCGTGAAGAAATCCCCTTAAGTATCTGGAAGAAAATGGGAGGGGGAACTAACTAACATGGAAAAAACCGGATTCCATACCATCCCACAACCATCCTCATCCCGGATGATGTCCATAGCCCTCCAGGATGAAGAAGCGCCAAAAATCAAGGCCTACTACAAATACGAGCTGGCCGAAATGTACCATGTCTGCACCAAAACCTTCTCGGCCTGGATCCATATGTATTTTGAGGAATTGCAGCAGTTCGGTTATACCAAACACACCAAGCTCCTTCGCCCGGAGATTGTGAGGTTTTTGTTTGAGCGGTTAGGGGAGCCTTAGTTTACCTAAGAACTCACCCAGTGATGTGCTAAACCGCTGATCAATAAAAATGCTATTATATTCAAAATAAGACTGAGAACTATGATTTTCTACATCATGGAATGTTGCGATACCCGAAAGTGCTTCGGCTACGAAGCTACTCATCGTATTAGTTAGAAATCCATTCAATAAAAATTAGACAAGAGCACTAATATGCTCCTGCCAAAGTTAGATCTTCAATGGGTGCAGTAGGTGCGTCCCTCTTGACAGCACTGATTCCATTCTCCATACCTGATCGAGTCACATACATCTCACTACGACCAATGATTTCACCATTGATAGCCTTTAAGTTAAAATAGTATTGGCCATTGACAGATTGTCTTCGATCATACCTGCTATCATAGGGAGCATTGGATTTGACTGAAGCTATGCCATTCAGACACCCTTGTTTGGTTTTGTACCCCTCACCATTCAGGATAATCTCACCATTTTTTGCTCTTAACCGATAATAATATTCGCTGTTGGCCGAGCTTTTGAATACTTGAAATTTTGGATTTTGCATAATTTTTTGAATTTTAAAGTTAAGAATGCTTTCACCCTTATACCAAAATCATTATAAACGCTTTTTTGTATAGCTTTATGAGACCCTAGTGAACTGGCAGGAATACGAAGACGAAACCACAGAAGATATCATCGAGTATATCAAAATGAAAGAAGATGATGGCTTTGAAGAAGCTGCACAAGCTGCCTTCCATGTGTTCTGTTTTCGTTTTGGTGAGGATCTGGTAAGAAAATGTGAGGTCATATGTAAAAATAATGGCCTTGATAAGCATGTGGCGGCCATGATATCACAGAGAACTCTTCACCGTTTTTGGAAATATCCTAAATATAACCATGAAAAATCAAGGGCAGCTGATTATGATACAGGTGTTAAATTTTATCTCTACAGAATTGCCCAAAGAGAACTGCTTAATTGGCGAAATGAGCAAAATTCTCCTTATACCGGTGAAGAAGAAATTGTTTGTGAAATGCCTGAGCCTGATTACAATAACTATGCTGTTGAAAAAAGGGGAGTTCTTAAAAAGCGGTATGAGATTGTTAAGAAGGCGCTTGATAGACTTTCCGAAAAACACCGAATTATATACTTAACTTATGAAGCGCATTTCGTAGAAGGGCATAACCTGCCTGGGCACTTGTTAAAAAGACTACGAGAAGAGCTTAATCTAACACAGAGCTCCGTCAGGTTTTACAGACATCAGGCAAATGAAAAAATAAAGGAGTACATAGAGATATATGGCTAAGGATAAGAAACATATCACTACCGATAATATTAATGAATGGCTTGGTTCTCTTGGCTTCCTCTTTCCAAGGGATCATCGTGAATTAGGTCGGTTTGATAAGCTGTATAAAGAATATGACCATGAGTTATCAGGAGATATACTCGATCCCAAGAAAATAATGGCAGGAGATTTTGAGAATATCCAGGTAGATGGGAGTGTGGAAGATCAAGGGACGACTCAAAACTGGAGGATGGCCGCCAGGAATTTCGAGAACATTCCGGAACATATTTTGAAGAAAATGAAGCGCAATCAAGACAATGGAGATACCGATTCAGAAGAAGAAACAAATTGAGCAGTTTACTGAATTCATTGTACGTGATTATTCAAATGGATATGTTACCGATCTCGAAAGTATAGCCCTTACAGAGGATATTCCTTGTTATTATGATCACTATGAAAAGTTCTTTGATGGCATGTTGCTATTTGATGGATCCAAATTCCACATTCATTTAAATATTGATCGTGGCAATGCACCTCAATCGAAGAGGAGCCGATTTACCTGGGCACATGAGCTTGGTCATTATTTTTTGGATGAACATCGTGAGGGCTTAAGGTCAGGCAAGTTCAAACCACATCCTTCTTTTACGAACCTGGTAAGAAATAATTTGATAGAAATGGAAGCAGATTATTTTGCTTCCTGCCTTCTCATACCATCGTATAAAATTAGAGACGCATCTCCTGGCAAGGGATTTTCATTTGGAACAATTATTAATCTATCTGATACATTTCAAACAAGTATACTGGCTACTCTTATTCGTTTTGCAGAGGTGGGATTTCATGAAATTTTTGTGGTAATATCTAAAGATAATATCGTGAAGTGGTTTTTAAGAAGTTCAGACTTTCCCAAGTACCCCTTTCGATTCAAAGTAGGAAGCAAACTACCACCGACTACTGTTGCAGGCGAGTCTTTCACAAAGGAAGATGCCAAATATTCAGAAATTGAGACGGTATATGTGGAGGATTGGTTTTATGCAAAAAATGGAGACCGGGAATTGAACGAACAATGCCTTTATATGGATCAATACGGTTATGTTATCAGCCTAATTTGGTTTGATTGATTTAGTTAAGCTTATATATGTCTAAATAAATGAATAATGAATTTCGAGGATTTTGAACTTCTTGCTAAGAAGCATTTAGAAAAGCTATTAAGAAATGACTTAAGAGGCAAGGTCAAAATTGAGCATCGAAAAAAGCTTATTTCTGAAGCCGGTAACCGCTATGAGATTGATCTATCTTATGATTTTGAAATCGGCAATGCACACTACCTCACTTTAGTGGAATGCAAACAATGGAATTCTAACGTGACCCGAGAAAAAATCGGCCACTTTAAGTCGGTATTGGTGGAACTTAAGGCCCATAAAGGTATTGTGATTACCACAAAGGGATTTCAAAAAGGGGCCATTGAATTCGCTAAAACCAATGGGATTGGGTTATTCAAAATATCCAATGACGACCAATTTGAAATGATTTCTCATTTTGTAGGCAATATTGAAGCTCTAGAATCACATTTGTTGAAAGTTGAAGACTTCAGCCCAAAATCAAAGACTTATTGTAACGGATTATTTTATCCATCCGATATTTTCGATTTTATCGAGAGAAGGTATGGAAAAGAAATCGCTGCATTCCTAATATCTGAAAACGAATCTCCGAGTGCCTCAGTGGTAAGCAAGCTCAGCGAATTGGGCTACGATTGGAATGTTGAATATGAAATTATTGAGACTGCTGGCCTGCATGCGAAATTGAGTAATGAAACTTTGTCGAGGATACTCAATATGAAAATTATGATAACTGGCACTGGCATTTAGATTTTTAATGGACTATTTAAAGCTATTTTGAAGTTCTTATAAATAGTCTTGGCAAGTTCAATTTTTTCTAGACCTAGGATCGAAGCAATATTTTCTATGGTGCTTTGAATATACAATGGTGAGTTATCATTATTATTCAGTTTAATAAATGGTCCATCTGACTCTGTTAAAAGACGGATTATTGGGATGTGTTTTATTATTTTTTGTCCATTTTTAGATCGGCACATCGCACTATTTATAGAGAAATAGAAGCCACTGGATATAGCTCTGTCAAGATTTTGTAAGCTTCCTGAATACCAATGCAAAATAACCTTACCGGGAAATTTTTCTCCAATTCTGTCTATTACCTCCGCTTCACTTCCCCGTGAATGTATCGTTAATATTTTATTCCCAGCCTCTTGAGCTAATTTTACTACCTCATCGAAAACTTTCAACTGGGCATCACGGGATGCCGATGAGCATTTTTTTATATTGTCTAATCCCACTTCACCTATATAACGAGTTTCATGAATCAAATGCTTAAAAAGTGACAATTCTCGTATTCGTTGTTCTGCAAGTTCGGGATGTAGACCTATAGCGGGTCGGACATATTTCTTATTTTCAGTAATCTTTTTGGTATAGTGAAAAACAGAAGGGGTATTGGTGACTGCAATCGTATAAATCTTCTGTTTTTCAATTTTTTCCAGAATACTTATCGGATCGTTAATCAAATCTAAATGGAAATGGGTGTCAATCAGGTTCATGATTGAGCATTTAGAAAGTTATCTACTTCTTTCATCCCCCGATCGTAAATCCCAATGTACTTGGATAAATCTATTTTTTTATTGGGAAGCGGTCCGGATCGAAGAACATGAAATGAAAGATTTGGCTTATTATTTTTCAGACGACTTAATGCCATCTGAAATGCCCGGTAATCGCGCCCTATATCGTCCGTGTAGGGAGGTTGAGTTTGATTGATCTTGAACACATAGTGATCATCTCTATCGAGATTTGCATGTTTTAATGCCGCACGTCTAATAATACAAGGCGTACAATAACCACAATGCTTTTCATCATTTTTGCGTGCAATATTGATATGGACAGCATTGGGATGAGCACATGATACTGTCTCGTTATAACATTTCTCTATTAGGGCTCGGTTTTTTGAATTTTTAATCATTTCACCTTTGGTCAAAAACTGGTAAGGATTAATTATTTCATTTCCTACTCCAATAGTTTTCAATACTTTACCCAGGGTATTTAAGAAATGCGGATGTGTGGTGCGTGTGCTTGAACTACCTATCCTTGAGGATGTTAGTGGGATATTTAATGAAATTAAGCCGTTTTCAGGTATATAAAGCGGGATTTCATTACCATAAGCACTAGCTACTGCAATGCCCAATCCTATGAATAATATTGATCTTGCCCGAGAACTAGACTCTTTTCCGTATTTATTGTGTTTCTGAACCGGTTGGGCATTAAAAAGAAATTCTTCAATATGTTTATCAGAATACTCTTTTCTTAATGTTTGAATTAAGCTCTCTTGAGCTGAATTTTCATAACCTTGCGATTTATGATGCCCTACCACAGCTATGTCATTTCCCTCCGCCAAAAGATCTGTTACTCCAATAAATGAATCTAGACCGCCCGAAAGCAGTGATACTTTTGATACTGTTTTTACAACATGCGCATTGTCATTTTTTTCCTTAGCAGATCGCTTTCTCAGAAATATTTCCCAATAATCGCCAGTTAAAAAATTTAGTGCATTTTGCAAGTCTTCTAATGCTGTCTGCCATTTTTCATGATCCACTACTGGTAGATACAATTTGAAATATCGGCTCCAGTTGTCAAATCCATAAGTATCACGAGAAACTAGTTGATCCGCAGTGTATACTGATACTGCTGCATTCAGTAATTCCAATGCTTCATCCGATGGAGTTAGTTTTTTTTGCTCAAAAATCCGGTAGATATTTTCTGAGAGGGTTTTATCCGATTGATGGGCATCTTCGGCCGGAATGAAAATATTCTTCTCATGAGTCGATTCTGATACCGTAAACTTGTCTTCCGCACCGTCCCGGAATATTATATTGAATGCAATCATGATTCTAGGGTTTGATAAGCCTCATAAAATATATTTTCTATTAACTCCTTACCACTGCCTTCAGCAAAATCCATATTCAGGACATCTTGGTCTTCAAAATCATAGTCCACAGCCGCTTTAATATGCTCCTTCATCTCAGTCTCTTTTCTTGTAGCTTCTCCAGGGGTTAGACTATGCTTTTCAATGCATAAGCTCAACTCCTGTAACCACCGTTCGTAGATATAAGCTTTGACACTATCTAAGATGGCTTCTCGAATATCAGTTGCATTTAAAGCGTCTAATTTGCTTAGGTTATCATCAGCCAATTCATATTTATCATAAAGCATGTTAAGTGCATCGACGATAGCCTGCCGAGCATCGGCCTCTTCATTTGATGTACCTGTTGGAGCTATGGCATCAACTATTCCGGCAAACACGACACTGGCGGACTCACCAATTAAATCACCTAATCCTAGGTTCCTTAATGTCTGGTTAATACCGTCCCTGGCAACATTTCCAAGAAACCCACCAAATGCGGACACAGCTCTTTTCCCACTAGAGGAAGAGCGTGTTGCTTTTTTCGCACCCCCTAATGACCTCACATAAGATTTTGATGCATTTCTCACAGAGGAACCCGAACCTCCATTAACATAGCGGGATAACGAGTTTTTTGCACCCGCATAATTGCCGGAAAGTTTATCTTCCTCTGTAGTTTCAGAAGAATTTGTTTCATTTGATTTATCCTTTTCTTCTTCATTATCGGTTTGAATGTTATCTACTGAATCTTCGTCCGCCCAAGGAGGTAGCAGAGAAGGCCTTCCTTTTGGCCCACCGAATGAACTTGAGGTTCCCATGCTATTTGCTTTGTTTTATTCTACTCTTGGCAATCTTTGCCAAATCGCTATTTTCTTCATTTTCAGCCCATGCCTTAATTATTACCGCCCCATCTTGTTGATAATCTGTATTTTTTACAATGCTCAATAGCATTGTCACAATAGAACTCGGAATTATTTTTACTGGAAGGGGTTTTAAAAACGTGAGTAGTTGAGACAGTAGTTCTCCCCGTTCTTTTGTCCAGGAAAAAATTAGTTTAAAGTTGTTGATTGATCCATCGCTATCACTCTCTTGTAATAATTTTGTCTTTAGTTCCTCAAATATTGATGATGCATCAGAAGGGCTTAACGTAGATGCTTCTTGAAGAGCAGCCTTTTCAAATGCTTCACTTCCCGAGGTTAGCTTATGAAATATATCGAGCGCCTGAGAGCTCATTTGTTGCTTAATATTGGTTCCTGAATTCAGCCTGTCGCGAGAAAAATAAAAGTATGAGCTAAGGTCTACACCAGATAAATAAGGTTTTGCCTTTATCCAACTTTGTATCCAATCATCTTTAATCCAGATATCGATTTCGGCATTTGTTTTTGAAACATCATTTTCATTTTTTTCTTTTTGCCCATCGGCAACCAACTTTTTCTCCAACATCTGAATTTCTTTCGGCTTTCCTGATTGTTCTGCTTGAAATTGATGGAGTCGTATGAAAGTTTCTTTTTTGAAGTATTCAAGCAGCATCAATTTGGCCAATATCCGCATTTCCAGAGTGATATTCTTTGACTTAGCCATACCAATTCTCATCATGAGCATATTCATAAATCTTTTGGATTGCCTGGGATTTCCATCTAATCCTACCGTCAAAACTGATTTAATTTGTTGAGTAATAAGCAAAGCTTTTTGTAACTCGTCAGGGATGTCGCCCATGATTTCCTGAGCTTGTTGATAATCGAATTTTCTACCCAACGAATTATTTGATGAAGTATTAATGACTTCTTCTCTTACTGCAAGAAAGTCTTCTTCACTCTTCGAATAAAGTTTGACAAACAAGAGATTGATATAAGTTTCTAATTCAGACTCATTGAGACGTGGCAGTCGGATGGGAAATTGAATTAATTTTTCTAAATAGGCACTAGCTACTTCTAATCCTCTACCTGGAACTTCAGGGAACCTTCTTCGTACTGCATATTCTATAATTTTTTCATCTGCACAGATGACAAAAGCTGAATTGGGTACGTACAAAAAGAGTTTGATCGCTTCCAAGGTATCTATCACGGTATCTGTATTGCATCTGTCTAGATCATCAATAAAGATTACCAATTTGTCAACCTCAAGCTTCTTCAAAAGACAGGCAAAATCCTGATGAAACTTTCTAATACTCATTCTCAAGGATTTCTGCTTATCTTCCTTAGGCTCCTTTTTTTCTTTGATATAATCATCCGGATTCACCTGTTTGGCTAAGTTGATAAGATCGTCCATTCCGGTAATTGCCAGGCCAGCAGGCCCCGCAGTGGCAAAACTAATTCCATGCTTTGCAACACTTTTGGCAATTTTCATAAAATCAATTTGTTTGAGCATTTTGGTCAGGAGCTTTTTAGCTTCTCCCTTCACCGTCTTTTTTTCAGCAATTTCCTCTAAGATGGTGCCCATTAAAACCGATTTGGCATCTTCATATCCTTCAAATAGCCAGCCATTGAATTTAATGGTGAGTGTCTTTTCATCTTCACTCAATAATTCTTCTACCATTCGCATTAAGCTTGATTTTCCGCTCCCCCAATCCCCGTAAATGCCAAGGGTACACGGTAACAAGGACGGGTTATGAATAATATTAGTAGTAGCTGAAACCAGATATTGATAATCTAAAAGATCTACAACAGTATCATTGTCACTCCACATATATTGCTGGATTTTTATTTATTAACTATAATATTAGATTTTTTTAAAATAGACCAGTGTATTAACCAATTTTGTATAATTTTTTAATTACGATCATTTCATAAAAATAAATTTTACAATCTATAAGAACCTATAATATCACAACTCCACCTGCTTCAAAATACTCCACAAACAACCTCACCCGCTTCTTTCTTGAAGTCAAAAAGAAAAGGTGCCAAACATCCCTACAGAATGGCAGACTTCAGCACTTCCCCAACTTATAATGGAAAATAATCCATTCAATTTTCGTTATATTGGAAATAATTTTACTACAAACCAAATTTTACCTCTTAAATTGGAAATTTTTTTGAATTATTTAATCGTTTCAATCAAGCTTATAATAGAAAATATTTTAAATAATGTGATTTATATTGGAAAATATTTTAGATATTGCGGGATAAGTTTCTCATAATGGAAAATATTTCATCCATACACCTTCAAGAAGTTGTCTTATCCTCCAGCGATCCGAAGATTAGCACCCAGATTTCCAAATTGGAAAAAGCAGGAAAGCTCCGAAAAATAGCCTCCCGGATTTACTCATCTAACTTTGAAGATACTCCGGGGGATATTGTAAGACGAAATATTTTCACCATCCTGGGCAGGTTGTATACGGGTGCTTTGCTAAGTCACCGTTCCGCCCTGGAATTTAAACCAACTTCAGCTGACCAATTATTTATTACTTATTCCTACACCAAAAAGATAACGATACCAGGAATCACTTTAAGGTTTTTGGAAGGGCCAGGCCCGATAGAAGGGGATAATCCGTTATCCGGAGAGTTGTACGCTTCTCAACAAGAAAGGGCTTTGCTGGAAAACTTACAAGTTTCCAGAAGGCCGGGCCCCGAGTCTAAAACGCTGACCTTACCCGAGGTTGAAGAAAGGCTGGAGCAGGTGATACGGGTAAAAGGCGAAGCAGGATTAAATGAGCTAAGGGACCGTGCACGGGATATAGCCGAAAAATTGGGCATGCATTCAGAATTTGAAAAACTGAATAAGCTCATCAGCGCACTACTCAATACCAAGCCCTCCAAAATACTTTCATCCCCGATAGCGGTAGCCCGAGCGCTTGGCGCTCCTTATGACCCTTCCCGGATATCACTGTTTGAGAAACTATTTGTGGAACTGAAGCAACGTCAGTTCAGAGATAGCCCGGAAAAGAATGCAACCACGCAATCCTTCAGAAATTTTGCTTTTTTTGAAGCTTACTTTTCAAACTACATTGAAGGTACGGTCTTTGAACTGGAGGAAGCCAAGAAGATCATTGCTACCAATACGCCTCTACCTTCCCGCGATGAAGATTCGCACGATGTCTTGGGTACCTATCAGATTGTAAGTAACCGGACGGAGATGCAACAAACGCCTGCCACTCCCGAAGAGTTGCTTGACATGCTGTTGTATCGCCACAAGGTATTACTTCGTGCCAGAAAATCTAAAAATCCGGGAGCATTTAAAGACCGAAATAACAGAGCAGGCAATACTTTCTTTGTAGATCATGAACTTGTAAAAGGAACACTCATCAAAGGGTTTGATTATTACAATGCGCTGGATGATCCCTTTGCTAAAGCCGTTTACATGATGTTTATGGTCAGCGAGGTACACCCCTTCCTGGACGGCAATGGCCGTATTGCCAGGGTCATGATGAATGCTGAAATGGTCAATGCAGGTCAAACCAAGATTATCATACCCACAGTTTACCGAGATGATTACATGGGAGCGCTGAGAAAACTGACCCGCCAGCAAGATCCTGGCCCTTATATCCGGATGCTGCAAAGGGCACTCGATTTCAGTGAAACCATTGTGGGTGAAAATATGGATAAAATGGAAAGCTTACTGGAAAGAAGTAATGCTTTTAAAGAACATGATCAGGGAAAATTGAAAATAATTAAGCAGTAAAAATAGGCCAGCGATAAATTTTAAACCCCTGGAGTACCACAGTCTGTTTCTCTTTTTAGTTAAAAACCACATTTTTTAGAAATAAAAGGGATTAGAAATATTAATCCCACCTCAACCCGAACCAACCCGAAAGCAGTTTTTTGACCTTTGCTATGATTGATAAAAAAAGGAATCATGGCAAGGAAGAAAACAAGTAAAAGACGATCATCATCCGGAAAAGCAGCCAATACCCAGAGGGTGACACTAATAAGCAGACACGCCAAACGCACCCGGAAACGAGGTGAAGCCTGGACGAAAGCCATCCAGCGAGCTACCCGTGAGTTGAAGAAATCCGGTAAGCTCTAATCTAGTCCTATGAACGAGGTGAAACATTTGCACCCGCTGTTTGGTACACAGGAATTGGAAGATTTGGCTTGGGAGACTGGCGAGGCATCATGGTTATAGTCTAAGTCAGAATGCTATCGTATTCCAAGCTAAAAATGATCTTCCACTAATCGGTTCGCAGGTTAATTACAGCAATATTAATCTGGAAATGCTGTTTGACTGGCCCTCCACTGATGTATACCGTAAGGTTAGCCATCTTCCAGGCTACCCATTCACATTAGCCATTGGCTGGCCACCATATCACGCTTATTTTCATCCAAATTATCCGCATTCCGATCAATTATCGGTGGTCGTGACCTTCATCTATCACACGCTCCAGCTATTAAGCGTTGGTGGGTTACTTGTCATTCTGACCACAAATACTCAAAAGGACTGGCCAACTGGAGAACTTAACAAGATTGCCGAAAAGATTGATGAATTTATCCTTCCACCAGTTTTCGGTAGATCAGCGGAACACGCTTTGATGGCCTTCAGGCGCAAGGCCACTGATGCCGTGCGCTATGAATTTGATTTAACTAAACCTAAAAAATCATGACCAAAGCCCAACAAGAAGCTATCATCATCAAAGCCCTTAAGTGTTACCAGAGACACCTGACCGAAGAAATCAGCTTTCACAATGCCATTGGCCAGACCAATGCCGTTCGCAAAGCCTTAATTGATGAACTCCATAAGACGGAAGATATACTAGATCCTTTAGTAGCTGCAAGTAAAAAATCCAAAAGGGTTATTAGGAAGAAATGAAAGGGTTAATCCTACTTGATCTTTTCAGTGGCATAGGCGGATTCCCGAAAGGCCTGTCTGATGCCGGTTTTTCATTTAAAAAGCATTACTTCAGTGAGATAGACAAATATGCCATTGCCAACTACCAATACAACTTTAAAAAAGCCATCCATGCCGGACCCGTTGAAGAAATCAAAAAAGGAAAAATTGAACAACCGGACATTGTCACGTTCGGATCTCCATGCCAGGATTTATCCATTGCTGGAAAAAGGCAAGGCATTAAAGGAAAAAGAAGCCGGCTTTTTTTTGAGGCAGTTAGAATCCTCAACGAACTCAAGCCCCGTCTTTTTATCTTTGAAAACGTCAAAGGACTTTTCTCCAGTAACCAGGGCAAAGACTTTGAAATCGTACTGCGAGCGTTTGCCGACATTGGGCTTTATGATTGCCAATGGCAACTGCTTAATACTGCCTGGTTTCTACCCCAAAACCGAGAGCGCGTGTACCTTGTCGGATCTCTTAGAAACCAAACCCGCCCCCAGGTATTTCCTATCGGAGAAAACCATCAAGCGGTTAAAGAAAGCCATGAAAGCATCACACAAGCCAACATTGCTCCAACAATAAACACTAAGGTTGGTGAGAACGGGAATTACTCTCCTTACATTCTTACCCTAAGGGGCAAAAAGTATGAAAAAGGTGAAAACCTCAACATCCGAAAAGCAGGTGTCACCAACTGCATTACCCAATCCGATGACCATAATTTTCTGCTGGAGAAATGGCATCCCATGCGCTCTGTCCGAACGGAAAAAGCCAAGGCAATTAGAAGAAAAAACCAGAAGAAAGGAAAAGACTATGCGCCATTCCGGGAGCGGGAATTTGAAGTACGGGAAGATGGGATTACCGGGGCGTTGACTACTAATACAGAGCGAGAAAACCTACTCACTAATATGAAGACTATCCGCAGGTTCACGCCACTAGAGTGTGAACGGCTCCAGGGCTTCCCGGATGGCTGGACTTGTAAAGGAATATTGGATGGGGAAATAATAGACATCAGCGATAGCCAAAGATATCAATTGTTGGGCAATGCCGTGAGTGTACCAGTGGTAAGTGCAGTTGGCGAGAATATCGTGAATAGCTTGGAGCCTATAGGTAAATCTAAACACAATAACCGCACTCTGGAATCACCATTGGGAAACCTTGATTTTGTCAAAAAGACACCCATTACTTACTATGGAGGCAAACAACGGCTGGTGACCTTGATCCTATCTCTCATACCTAAACATAAACTCTATTGCGAACCTTTTGTGGGTGGTGCTGCTGTGTTCTTTGCCAAAGAACCATCTGAAATGGAAGTAATCAATGACCTGAATGGAGAGGTAGTCAACTTTTATCGGGTCTGCAAAACTGAATTTACTAAACTGGAAAAATTGGTACAAGCAACCCCACATAGTCGACAGGTCCACCGAGAAACTCAGGACATTATGAAGAATGCTGAAAAGCATGATCCAGTCAAACGCGCATGGGCATTCTGGGTACAAACCAATATGAGTTTTTCCTCCAGAATATTTGGCGGCTATGCCTATGAGCGAAACAGTAATGGTACGCTAAAGCGATTTGTCAATAAAAAGCTGGCATTCACCAAAGACTTACAACAACGGCTGGATATGGTGGATATTGAAAATAATGATGCCCTGCAGGTGATTAAGAGCCGGGATACTGCTGATACTTTTTTCTACTGCGACCCACCTTACTTTAACTCTGATATGGGCCATTATAAAGGCTACACCGAAAAAGACTTTAGCCAACTGTTAGAAACCTTAAGTGAGGTTGAGGGCAAATTTTTGCTGAGTAGTTATCCTTCGGATGTGTTAGATGGATTCACCAAAAAGCACAAATGGCATACTATTACTAAACAGTCAGGAGTGGCAGTTACCAAGCAGACCAATAAAATAAAAATAGAAGTATTGACGGCTAATTATCCGATGAAATCTGAGTTGAATGGTGCAAACGATCAGCTACAGATGAAGGCCAGATGCTTGAAACTCAACTTGAATTTAGTGGATGTTTAAATAACCCGAACTCAAAACGAATCAAGCCGAAAGCTAAATCTCAAATAGGTCTATCCTTGACCTATGATTTCGGTCAGCAACTATTCAGAGAAAATCCGGGAAGTAAACCTGAAGGTATTACCCAAAGTACTTCTTGAAGGACACGAGTTCTTTTTAGAAGCAAATGCTTGGTACAAACAGGATCAAACTGTAACTGAATCCATAGACCTGTACATTCAGAAATTAAACGATCACCTTCAGCAAGGCAATGATGCGGCAGCAGAGTTTGTTGAGAAATTTATCAGGATGCACAACCAGGTGAAAACAAAACATCAACTGGGACTTTACATCAAGTCGCTGCAAAAGGCCATTCTAGACAAACAAATCAGAAAATCATCTCTGCTGGCCAGACACATTACCAAAATCCAGGAGACACTCATCAAGCAATACAACAAACTTCTGGATAATGGCAAGATCAAAATTACCATCAACGACTCGTGGAGAAAAGAATTGGAGTCAGGCTCACAAATCAAAGCTTTAAATGGCGTTGACACTACGGTTTCGGAAGTGCCATCCAAGCCTAAGCGAAAGAAGAGCCTATTTGACTCTATGAATGAAATTGATGAACGACCTTCAGAAAATTCATTTAGACTGGCTGGAGATTTGGGTACACTGCTGGGAGACCTGGAGCGATTTGAACTGGCCATTACGCTGGAAGGTGACCAGGGGGGAGGGAAGACTCGATTCAGTTACCAACTGGCCAATGCCTTTGCCGACCTGGACATGCAGGTGGCGATTTTCTCACTGGAGATTGGCCGCAAGTCTGACCTGGTCAGAAGGATGCGGGAAGAATACCTTCAACTGGAAAACAGAAGCAACATCTTTATCACGGATCAACTGCCCCAGGGATTTGATACCATTCGGAAAGCGGCCAACGAATTTGACGTGATCGTCATTGATAGCTGGAACAAACTTCACGTAAAGTCGTCTGAATTTGACCGGCTCAGAAAGGAATTCCCCGATACCATCTTTATCATCATTTTTCAGCGAACCACTCAGGGAACGATACGTGGAGGCACAGCCCCACTGTTTGATGCCGGGATCAATCTGGAAGTGGTTAAAGTAGACGATACATTCATCAACAACTATGCGGTGGCTACTAAAAACCGCTACGGAGCGACTGGTATTCAATACCATATCACCAAACAGAAGATCATTAACAATTTTGAAGAAGAAGCAAATGGAGAAGGAGCATAATGCCATCATACGATTAAACACGACCCTAAATATGGGGCATTTGATTTTTAGCTCGGTCAGTTTATTGATCGTAATCATCACCATGTGGGTAAATGTGAACGTCAGGCTGGCACGCCTGGAGTATGATGTGGATACTCAGAAACAAAACAGTATGGAACTCAAGATGACCCAGGAAAAGCTTTTTCAGCAGTTGACCCGCACCAATGCCGATATGACCCGACTACTTTATGAAATCAAGCTGGAGCTAAAAGACAAGGAAGACCGGATGGCAACTGATAAAGGAAACTAACCATGACAATCCTCACCATTTTCAATTTCATCAGAAAGTATTACTGGATAGTCCAGGCAGTCGTGATTGTGGTACTTTTCTTATTGCTTAGAAAGGAAAAACAGAAAACAGATGATTACCAGGAAATCTACAAGCTCAAACAGCAAGAGGTTGAAATCTGGCGGGATGATGCCGGAAAGAACCGGATCCGTGCTGAAATTGCTGAGATAGATGCAGCCAATGCCAAACTGGTGCTGGAGGCTGATCTGAAAGAAACAATTAGAAAGGAAGTTGGTAATCTTAAAAGAAATCTCATTAGCTACTCATCGGTTCGCTCATCTACCAGTGGCACCTTTCAAACCGGTTCAGTGGACACCGTTTACCTGTTTGAATCACAAAAAGCCTTATCGCCCATTCCGGCAAAAAAGTTTACCCTTAATAACCCCGATCTCAAATTCAAAGGACTCTATGTGCCCTCATTGGATACCTTGTTTGCTGAGTACAAAGTCATTCACAATTTTGAAGTTTTTCATTATTACAAACGACCAGGGAAGCCACCATTTAATCTGTTCCGCAGAAAAAATGCTGTGGCTGAGATTAAGTTCAATAATCCGAATTCACAGGGAGATAGTTTGTATAGCGTGGTGTTGGAGCGGAAGAAGGGGTTGCTGGGAAGGCTATTTGATTGACAAATTGACCTGTATAAAAAAGAAAATCCCGGCCGAAACCGGGATTTTTTTGTAGCGGGGAGCAGAATCGAACTGCCGACCTCAGGGTTCACTTATCACTAGCTTTCACTAATGCGTGGACTATATCACCACCTTTCTCAATAAATATTGAGAGTCAGGTGTAGGGCGTTAATGTTGTATTATGTGGTAAGATCGTACCACACCAACTAGTCTCTGCACCTTCCTCGGACGCTTCCGAAGCTTGGCTCATGATTGCCATATCCTGATTTTTTTATCAGAATTTAGGTTTCCATGAATTAACCCTATTCCATCCAGACATTTCTGTCTGGGGGCACAACCGGCTTTTTTAGCCAATTATGAATCCTGCGCTCTAACCATCTGAGCTACCCCGCCATTTTTTCAAAATATTGATATTCAGTCGTTTACCAAATATTGTTGTTGTACTTATGTTGTACTAAAATTCTTTCTCTCATCATAACCCTTTGATTTACAAAAGGTTGTGGCTCAATCGCTTAGGGTTATGAATCCTGCGCTCTAACCATCTGAGCTACCTCGCCGGATCATACATTTCAGGACGTAGAGAGTATTTATATGGCTATAAAATAAAGCATGCCACCGGCTCCCAGAATCCACCAGCCTGGCTGAATGAATGCTTTAGCATCGGACACCCTCACCACCTACTTCCGAAATGGACTGCAAAATTACAAAGAAGCTTGGTAAGTGCAAGTGCTTAAACCATTAAATTTTTGAGTTCCGTTGGCGGTATGCTTAAAAAAAACTACATTGCATGTACTCAAAATACATTTGTGCCAGGTAAGACGGCCCGGCAAAAGGTAACACTTAATGTGTATGGATCATTATCAGTTCAACGCAGAATTTGAGTTTAAAGCTTCACGAAAGATGCTTTTTCCTTATCTCACCACCGCCAGTGGGCTGTCTCAGTGGTTTGCCGATGATGTAACCATCGATGAAGATAAAATATTCTCTTTTGTCTGGGATGCCGAAGAGCATCGGGCCAAACTGACTTCCCAGAGAATGAATCGTTTTGTCCGTTTTGAGTTTTTAAACGGTTCTGATACTCCTACCGAAACTTCCACTTTTCTGGAAATGCGCCTGGATTCCAATGATCTGACGGGCACGGTATTTTTAAATGTTACCGACTCGACCACCGCTGAAGATGAGGAAGAATTTCAGGAAATCTGGTCTCAACTCACTGATACCTTAAAAGAAATTGTAGGCGGTTAAGGGAAAAATGCGAAGTTTTCAAAATATTTTGCCTGCAATGGTTGTTATACCTACCATATGAAGAAGATTGATAAACTCGTTATCAAGTCGTTCGTAGGACCTTTTTTGCTGACCTTCGTCGTAGTGGTATTTATACTGCTGACGCAATATATGCTGAAATATTTCGACGATTTTGTAGGCAAAGGCTTGGGTGCTGAGGTGTTTGCCGAACTACTCTTTTATTTCAGTATCAACATGACGCCTGTCGCATTGCCGCTGGCAGTGCTGCTCTCTTCCTTAATGACTTTTGGTAACCTGGGGGAGCATTTTGAACTGACCGCCATCAAAGGCGCTGGAATCTCTCTTACGCGGGCGCTGTTACCTTTGTTCGTGTTCGTAATCATGATTTCATGTCTGGCTTTTTTGTCGAACAACTATGTGGTGCCACGAGCCAACCTGAAAGCTTATAGCCTGTTGTATGATATCAAACAGAAAAAACCTGCGCTTGATATCCAGGAAGGTGTTTTCTACGGAGGTATTCCCAATTTTAAAATTAAGATCAATAAAAAGTTTGACGACGGAGTCACGATCAAAGATGTTATTATCTATGACCATAGCACCGGACTGGGGAATCGGGATGTGATTCTGGCTGATTCCGGAAAGATGTATACCATTAATAATGATCGCTATTTAATGCTGGAATTATTTAAAGGTAATCGATATTCGGAAACGACCACCTTACTGGCCAGTTCAGGCAGTGCCAGTAGCGGTGAGAAGTTTGTACGTAATAATTTTGATACGACCAAAATCATTTTTGACCTGGCAAGTTTTGATCTGCAACGAACCAAAGAAGAGTACTTTGCTTCGCACCGGAGAATGCAGACGATGGAGCAACTGGCTCAGTCGATAGATTCTATGCAATACGAAAAAATAGCGATTAAATACGATGCTTTTGCAGGGTCAACGAATTTTTACAACTATCATTTACGCTATGATTCACTGATGCCGGAAGGCCTGGAAGACAGAATTGTGGTGCCAGAAGTAGCCACTGATTCGATAGATAGTGTAGAAACCATTAACCGCGGCGGAGCCATTGGGTTGGAATCTCCGGCATTGAAAGCCAGTTCTATCAAACGGCAGCGTCAGCGGGTGCAAAACGCCATGAGTGCGAAAAGTGCAAATCGGGAAAAGCATATTGTAACGCAAGTGGATACTGCATTAATCAGCCAGATAGACACAGCAATTACAGAAACACAGCGGGCCAGTATTGTGTCAAAAGCACTGAATCAAAGCCGAACAATTAAAAACACTTTGCAGATTAATACCCAGAAATTGCGGCGGTTGGAGAGTGATATTGGTAAAAACTCCTACGAAAGCAATAAAAAAATTACGCAGGCGGTTTCCTGCCTGATTATGTTTTTAATTGGCGCACCGCTGGGAGCGATCATTAAGCGGGGAGGTTTGGGTTTACCCGTGCTTATTTCGGTTTGTTTTTTTATTGCGTTTTATGTGCTTACTGAAATTAGCCGGAAGTGGGCCGAAGAACTGGTCATGAGCTCATACCTGGCAGTATGGCTTCCCAATATCATTTTATTGCCTTTTGGTATTGTATTTCTCATTCAGGCGCGCTTGGATACCCGACTGCTGGAAGGGGATTTTTACCGGGTATTATTTGACCGCCTCCTCATGCAATGGAAAAAGTTGAGTCGGCGCGTTCCGGTTTGAACAAAAAAGGCGATTAATTGGTTAACACACGAAGATAATATTGTAAAACAGTATTATTCTTAATAACTTTGTGCCCTGTTTTCAAACCCATAGATTAAGAGAAAAATTATGTATCTGAGTTCTGATAAAAAGCAAGAAGTGTTCGAGAATCATGGCCATTCTAAAGCCAAAAACGATACCGGCTCATCTGAATCCCAGATTGCTTTGTTTACGTATCGTATCAGCCATCTGACTGAGCACCTGAAGCAAAATAAAAAAGACCATGCTTCGCGCCGGGGGCTGCTTAAGCTGGTAGGTAAACGAAAGAGATTGCTTGAATACTTACACGAGCGTGATATTTCGCGTTATCGCGCAGTTTTAGCTGACTTGAATTTACGTAAATAACGAAGACTATCCGGGGAATCTGCTAAAGATTCCCTTCTTGTATTTTTTTCGTTCCAGCCCGCTTATTTTTGCCAATTTGCTTACTAGATTTCCTCAGACGCTCTCATTTGGTTCTGCCTGCCTTCGCTAAGTGTCATGGCGCTGAGTGCCTTTCCACTATATTAATATCCCATTTATGCAACCACAAGTAGCGACAAAAGAAATTGTATTAGGTGATGGTAGAACCATTACAATTGAAACCGGAAAACTAGCCCGACAAGCCGATGGTGCGGTGGTCATAAAGATGGGTGATACCATGTTGCTGGCCACAGTCGTTTCAGCAGCTGAAGCAGCTGAAAACCCAAGCTTTTTCCCATTATCCGTTGATTATCAGGAAAAATTTGCCTCCGCCGGAAAGATACCAGGGGGCTTTCTGAAGCGGGAAGGTCGCCTTTCTGAGCACGAGATTCTAACCAGTCGGTTGGTGGATCGTGCCATTCGCCCTATGTTCCCCGACGGCTACATGGCCGATACGCAAGTCAATATCATGTTGATTTCAGCCGATGCTCAGGTAATGCCAGACGCACTGGCGGCATTCGCTGCTTCTTCTGCCATCGCTGTTTCGGACATTCCTTTTCCCGAACATATCTCAGAAGTTCGGGTAGTTCGTGTAGGCGAGAACTTTATCGTAAATCCGAATGAGGAAGAAACTGCGGCTGCTGATCTGAATTTGATCGTCGCCGGATCACTTCGGAATATTATCATGGTAGAAGGCGAATCCAAGGAGATCAGTGAAGAAGTGATGCTGGAAGCCATCAAGGCTGCGCACGAAGTTATCAAACTCCAGTGCCAGGCTCAGGAAGATCTTGCCAATGAGTTAGGAGTAACCAAACGAGCATTTGTGCCAGTTGAGCGAGATGAAGCACTGTATCAGCGTTTGTACGAAGAGTTCTATGCTAAAATGTATGACATTGCCGGGCAGGGGCTCAATCAAAAGAATGGGCGAAAAGAAAAGTTTAAAGCGTTGAAAGACGACTTTATTGATAGTTTACCCGAAGATCATGAACTGGATCTGATTAAAGTGAGTAAATACTTTGGCGAGATTCAGAAGAAAGCTTCGCGGGACCTCGTGCTGAATGACCGTAAACGCCTGGATGGACGACAGCTGGACGAAGTGCGTCCCATCTTTACCGAAGTTAATTATCTGCCCACCGCCCACGGATCAGCCATCTTCACCCGCGGTGAAACCCAATCACTAACCACTGTGACCCTGGGCACCAAGCTCGATGAGCAGATGATTGATGGAGCGATGAAATCTGGCACCAACAAATTTTTACTACACTATAACTTTCCCGCTTTTTCTACCGGGGAAATTCGCCCTAACCGGGGACCGGGACGCCGGGAGATCGGCCACGGTAACTTAGCTTACCGGGCACTTAAAGAGTGTATTCCTGCCGATGAGGACAATCCTTACACCATACGGGTGGTTTCTGACATTTTAGAGTCCAATGGTTCTTCATCCATGGCCACGGTCTGTGCCGGGTCTATGGCACTGATGGATACCGGGATACCCCTGAAAAGACCTGTTTCAGGCATTGCCATGGGATTAATTACGGATAGCGAGTCTAAAAAATACGCGGTATTATCAGATATTCTGGGTGATGAAGATCACCTGGGAGACATGGACTTCAAAGTGGCAGGTACCGAGAAAGGAATTACTGCCTGCCAGATGGATATTAAGGTGGATGGATTGCCGTATGAGGTACTGAACGAAGCCTTACAGCAGGCCCGTGAAGGTCGGCTACATATCCTACGGGAAATGGCAAAAACCATTTCCGAATCTAACAAAGAGCTCAAGCCTAATGCCCCTCGCTCTCAAACTATCAAGATTGCCTCCGATATGATTGGTGCATTGATTGGCCCGGGTGGCAAAGTGGTGCAGGAGATTCAAAAAGAAACCAATACTACCATCGTCATAGAAGAAGTGGGCAATCAGGGAGTCGTAAATATCTTTGCTACCAGTCAGGAAGCGATGGATAAAGCTCTGGGACGCGTAAAAGGCATTGTTGCTTTACCAACTGTGGGCGAAGTGTATGAAGGAGTGGTGAAATCGATCATGCCCTTTGGTGCATTCATAGAATTTATGCCGGCCAAAGATGGCTTGTTACATATCTCCGAGATCAAATGGGAGCGCGTGGAAAGCATGGATGGAATCATGGAAGTAGGTGAAGAAGTTAAGGTGAAACTCATTGATGTTGATAAAAAAACGGGAAAATATCGACTTTCCCGCAAAGCCTTACTTCCCCGGCCAGAGAAACCATCTCGCGATTAGCACCATAATTGCAATAGTTTCTATTGATTACCTAAGGCGTTTTTAGAAGAAACTCTAACTCTGCCGGAAATTATCGGAACTAACCCAAAATGGTTATTTGTTGCATCCTTAAACAAATCTATCGCAAAAGAAACCACGTGAATGAGACAGCTTAAGATTAGCAAACAGATCACTAACCGTGAAAGTCAGTCGCTTGACAAGTATTTACAGGAGATCGGTAAAGTGGATCTATTAACCCCGGACGAGGAAGTAGATCTGGCCAAGCGTATTCGCTCTGGTGATCAGTTAGCCTTAGAAAAGTTAACCAAAGCCAATCTTCGCTTCGTAGTATCTGTAGCTAAGCAATATCAGAATCAGGGACTTACCCTGGGAGATTTGATTAATGAAGGTAATTTAGGGCTGATCAAGGCTGCGCAGCGGTTTGATGAAACCCGGGGATTTAAATTTATCTCCTATGCCGTTTGGTGGATTCGACAATCCATCTTACAGGCGCTAGCCGAGCAATCTCGTATTGTTCGTTTACCGCTGAACCGGGTAGGATCACTGAATAAAATTTCCAAAACCTTTTCCGAGCTTGAGCAAAAATACGAGCGTGAGCCTTCACCAGACGAATTAGCGGATGTATTGGAAGTGAGCACCAACGAAGTGGTAGATACCATGAAAATCTCAGGTCGCCACGTATCCATGGATGCCCCTTTTGTTCAGGGAGAAGAAAATAGCCTGCTGGATGTGTTGGAAAACGATTCTGAGAACACTCCTGATTCGTCCCTCATGAACGACTCGCTTCGTAAAGAAGTACAGCGGGCTTTGTCTACCTTAACGCAACGAGAGGCTGATGTCATTTCGTTGTATTTTGGGCTGAATGGCGAACATGCCATGACATTGGAAGAGATTGGCGAAAAGTTTAACCTGACTCGGGAACGGGTACGGCAGATTAAAGAGAAAGCGATCCGTCGCTTGCGACATACCTCTCGCAGCAAAGCATTAAAGCCTTATTTAGGATAAAAAATCATCAGACTTAGATACGAAGGTCTTCCCGATGGGAGACCTTTTTTTGTGTCTACAACTTTGGCAATACCGCTTACGTATTTTAATTTAGCTAGTGATGTTAAGAACATTCCGAAATAGAACTTATGACAACTGAAAAAGTAGAAGTCTTGATTATCGGCTCAGGTCCGGCCGGTTATACTGCTGCGGTTTATGCAGCACGGGCCAATTTAAAACCTGTTCTTTACCAGGGAATTCAGCCCGGTGGGCAGTTAACTACGACTACTGATGTAGAAAACTACCCAGGCTACCCTGAAGGGGTGATGGGACCCCAAATGATGATGGATTTTCAGAAGCAAGCTGAGCGATTCGGTACTGATATTCGCTTTGGTTTGGCTACTTCGGTAGATTTTTCTACCTACCCGATGAAGGTGATGATCGATGAGACTCACGAAATTGAAGCGCAATCGGTCATTATTGCCACCGGAGCTTCGGCCAAGTGGTTAGGGTTACCGTCTGAAAAGCGCCTCAACGGCCAGGGAGTATCTGCCTGTGCGGTTTGCGATGGTTTTTTCTTCCGGGGAAAAGATGTTGTTGTGGTCGGTGGAGGAGATACCGCCGCAGAAGAAGCGAGCTATTTGTCTAAAATCTGTAATAAGGTATACTTACTAATACGCCGCGATGAGATGCGGGCATCGGCCATTATGCAGCACCGCGTACAAAAGGCTAAGAACATAGAAGTACTGTGGAACACTGAAACCGATGAAATACTAGGCGAAAATGAAGTGGAAGCGGTACGGGTATTGAACAACCAGACCGGGGAGAAAACGGAAATTCCTGCACAGGGCTTTTTCGTAGCCATTGGGCATCAGCCAAATACCGATATATTTAAGGAGTATCTGAAGATGGACGAGAACGGATATATCATTACGGACTCTGACTCAACCTGCACCAATGTGGAAGGCGTATTTGCTGCAGGCGATGCCCAGGATCATGTATTTCGGCAGGCCATTACCGCCGCAGGAACGGGCTGTATGGCCGCTTTGGAAGCCGAACGCTTCTTAGCAGCCAAAGAGGCCGGACTGGTAGAAGGAATCCCGACCATTGCCATGAAGTAATGAAACTAGATGGAAGCCGGGGAACGGAGACGGAAGGCCGATGAGAGAAAAACTGACACTGAAGAAAGTACACAGTTTGTAAACATCAACAATTTCAGTCTTTGCGCATCAGGAAGTGTTTGATGTCACATTCTTCAAACTCTTTCCCTTCTTTTTGAAAGCCAAATTTCTCGTAAAAGGGAACTGCCGGCGTTTGGGCATGCAGATAGATGTGGGGGTGGGGGATACGCTCACCCCAGGCATCTTGCACATCCCGCAAAACTGCGGTCAGTAAAGCGGCACCCACACCCTGTGCCCGGTGAGATTTAAGCACGGCAAAACGCTCTAGTTTGATACCTTTATGGGTTTTTCGCCAGCGGGCCGTACCACAGGCTTGCTGGTGATTATCATACGCAATAAAATGCGAAGCGGTCTCGTCGTACACATCGTATTCATCTTCCGAAGCTACCTGTTGTTCTTGTACAAATACCACATTGCGTACCTGGAAAGCATGCTGACGATCCTGCTCAGTTGTAGCCTTACGAACTTCCATCAAGATATTAGTTATCCATCCGCTTATGGTCCGCACGATCATAAGCATTGATAATGTCCTTTACAATACGATGGCGCACCACATCCTCACTGTCCAGCGTAACAAAACCAATGCCTTGCACGTCTCGTAGCACATCCAGTGCGTCAATAATACCCGACTTCTGATTACGAGGCAGGTCTACCTGCGAACGGTCACCGGTGATAATCACCTTGGAGTTAGGTCCCATCCGGGTCAGGAACATCTTGATTTGCATGGGAGTGGTGTTCTGGGCTTCATCCAGCAGGATAAAGGCATTTTGCAGGGTACGACCCCGCATGTACGCCAGCGGAGCTATCTCAATAATTTTGTTTTCCTCGTAGAACTTAAGCTTTTCGCTGGGCACCATGTCACCGAGTGCATCGTAGATCGGACGCAGATAAGGATCTATTTTTTCCTTCAAATCTCCGGGAAGAAACCCCAGGTTTTCCCCGGCCTCAACGGCTGGTCTGGTAATAATGATCTTCTTGACCCGCTTATTCTTGAGAGCTCGAACGGCCAATGCTACGGAGATATAGGTCTTCCCGGTACCGGCCGGGCCAATGGCAAACACCAGATCGTTCTGAGCAGCTGATTGCACCAAACTGTACTGGTTGGCCGTGCGGGGCTTGATCACCGCCCCCCGGGTGCCGTACAGTAGGATATCATCCACACTTTCGTCAACCATTGGCTGCTTCTCATTGCTGATATAGGTTTTTACCTCATCTTCATCCACCTTACCGTAGCGGCTGTAGTGATCCAGCAGTGCGTTGATGATATCATTGATCTTAATGATCTCGGGTGTGCTGCCCTGGATACGGATTTCATTGCCTCGGGAGACTACCTTGCTTTGGGGAAAAGCAGCGGAAATTAGCCGAATATTTTTATTCTGAACGCCCAAAAAATCCAGTAGCGAGACGTCTTCTAATGTAATTACTTTCTCTACCAATCGCTATAATTCAGTTTTTAAGAATTTATTGATATAACGCGCAAACAATTCTTTAATGTTTACTTTTGCTTTTATAAAAGTACACAATATTCCGCTCGAAACCATGTCATTAATTACTTTTACCTCCGACTTTGGAACAACCGATCATTACGTGGCGGCGGTGAAAGCCCGGCTCTATGGTTTGGATGCCCGGGTGCAGGTGGTAGATATCAGCCATCAGATTGAACGCTTTAACATTGCGCATGGGGCATTTGTGCTTAAATCGGTGTACGCTGACTTTCCCCCCCGAACAGTCCACCTGCTGGCGGTAGATGCGCAATCTTCGCAGCACCGTTATATCGCCGTACAGTTGCAGGGTCATTACTTCGTCAGCCCTGATAACGGATTGGTAAGTTTACTTAGCGAACAGGCCCCGGATAAGATGGTGCTGCTGGACATACCCGAATTCACCACTTTTGCAACCAAAAACGTACTGGCTCCGGTAGCCATTGCGCTGAGTCAGGGAATAGATATCAAGAAACTGGGCACGAGCATCACTGAAGTAGAGCGCAAGCTTCCGAGGGTACTGAAAGCTACCAAGAAACAGATGGTAGGTCACGTAGTGCATGTGGATCATTACGGTAATTTAATCACCAATATTGACCTGGAAACTTTTCAGTTATTGCAGCAGGGAGTGACATTTCAACTCCGGTTTGGCCGGGAAACTACCCGGCAGCTGCATCACCACTACCATGATGTGGATTATGGAGAAGTATTTCTGCTGTTTAACAGCAATGGCTGGCTGGAAATCGGGATCAACCAGGGCAATGCCCACGAGTTATTGGGCTTAGGTTACGACAGCCCGATTATGATCCAGTTTGACCGAGATTAAGTAATGAAAATCTTGGTAGTTTCTGGAAAGTTGGCTACGTTTGCAATCCATTTTTGGCCTAGATGGCGGAATTGGTAGACGCGTTGGTCTCAAACACCAATGGGGTAACACCCGTGCCGGTTCGACTCCGGCTCTAGGTACGCAAAGCCCTCAGAATGATATTCTGGGGGTATTTTTTTGAAAAGCGGGAAAATTGCGAAAAAAAATATGCTTAAATGCGCTTTGAACGGCTCGATATTAATGGGCTACTTTTTCTTATAAGTCTTTGCGGGGATTTTACTAAAAGTTGTACACTGGGTTAATCCCAAATTAAATGACTAGATCAACTTAGTGCTTATATATTTTAAAGAAAAACCTGTTTATCTCTTTGGTAAGGCAAATAATATAGATTCCAGAGTTTATTCCGTCAAGATTTAGAAGAGTGGCATTAGATGTGATAAGCTGGTTTTTGATAAGCTTTCCCGTTGTATCACGAATAGTGACATTTCCTCCTATCCATTCTGCAGTATAATCCATAAGGATTTCATCCTTCACCGGATTGGGATAGTACCGTATCAAATCTTGCTGTGCTTTATTCTCTACGAAAGTTACCTGCTTTTCAAAATTCATATCCGTGATTCTAATATTTCCACCTGCAATTACAGTAATACTTACCGTTTCAAAATCTGTCATAACAGGAATAAAGTTTTGTGATTCATCAACTGGAAGGCCTTCATAGTCTGCCACAAATAGATAATTCCCCTTCTGCAAACCTGTAAATGAAAACCTGCCCTGACGATCAGTAACAGTATACATGAGCACTTTGCGCGTTTCTAGGTGAAATAGGTAAACCGGAACATCCTCCAACGCTTCTCCAGTAATGGTCGTGTTACCAGTCAGAATTTTTCCATGCTTGGCTCCCGGATCGCGAAGTAAAATGCCAGAAACCACGCAACCTCCGCGCTGATTATCTTTAGGATTTTCAAGTAAAGAGATGTATTGCAGGCTATCCTGATATAAGCTAATAGTTTTGGCTTCCCAAAGAGTATGCTTGTCCCCTATATAAGTCGGTAGAAAGGTTGTATCAACGGGCCTAACTCCCACAGTATACTCTCCTTCTGCCAAATCTTCAAAAGATAAAGTATCTGATACTTTATCTTTTTCTACCGCTGTGAACTTGCCTTCAACTTTTTGGTACAAGATAACTGTGGCTAAAGGCATTTCCGTTTGAATAAGAGCGCTTATCGCTATAGTTAAGGTAAAAGAGGTTTTCTCATCGTAAAACATTTTTAAGGCTTCGCTAGCTTCATTATCATTTCCTGCCTGGTCTTGAGCCACTCCTGAAGGGATTTTAATAGTGAGTTCACCATCAATATCAGGAAGAATATGGGCTATAAAAATAAGGCTATCCAGAGTAGTTAAATCTGCTATACTAGCATGAAATAACTGGATGTCCTCTAAGGAGAAGCCTTTAACAACCTCACTGAAGGTTACCAGAACAGTATTGTTTGTATCAGTTCTACTCAGTTTCACAGTAGGAGGTGTGCCGTCATACTCAAATACAAAAAGGTTACTAGCCAGATTCGTATCACTTACCTTATTAAATACTGCTCTAGCAGGTACTTCTACGGTAATCCTTCCATCTGATACAGGAGTGATTGCGGCAGAAAAAGTGATACTATCCTTAGTAGATAAGGCTGATAAAGAGCCATGGGTAATATTAATATCAGAGGGATAAAAATCTTTTACGTATTCACTAAATGAGATATTGATTAAAGTATCATTAGTAAAAGTATTAATTCCACTGATGGTGACTGAGATGTTTTCTGCTATATCTGCTGGTATTACCTTGAGGCAAATATTGTATATGTCACTTTCATTTTTGCCATCATTTACTGCAACCGGTACGGTTAGGTTTCCATAAAAACCAGTATCTGGAATAATATATGAGCCTTCTACAGAAAAATTCTCTCCTTCATGTATGATCATGCCAAATTCATTTGGAAAGCCACTGTCTTTATGGGTGATTATTAGATCACTTAACTTTAACTCCAGTGGCGTATCCTCAGGTGTTGATAATACAGAAGTAGTACCTGAAATGATAGGTCTATCATCAAAAGTTAATCGCAAAGCAAAAGAAGGTTCATCCTGCCCACTTAACTGAAATCTGGATAGAAGAATAAGCGTATCAGCATTCCCAACTATAGGAAGAATCTTATTGCTGGCAGAAATAATTTCTTTAGGTAGACGATAATCAGTATTGTATATGCCATCATTTTGGAGAAATGCGAGTTCGTAATTACCAAATCTAGAACCATTTACGCTAATCATATAAACATCACGGAAACTTTTACCCGAATAGAAATGATAAAATCTTTCTGGTAGAGAGGTATTGACATTATGTAGGAAGGCCTCATCCACTTGCCCATTCTCTGATAGTTTTACTAAACCTCTTGTCTTTACTCCATTGTATTGATTAAAAAAACCTGTGACAAGTATTTGATTATTTTCTACAATGCCTAAATCTAAAATAGCACTATTTGCACCACTATCTGTATTAAAACTTTCATCGATAATACCGTCAAAGTTCAATCTTCTTATACTAACAGACGATGAATCCTCAAGATATGACGAAAATGTATAAATGATTCCTTTGGATTGAATGCCCAGATGATGTAGTGTGCTAGTAATTTGTGATGTCTGGATTTGAAAAGATGTATCAGTAAACCCATCTGCGTTACGCATGTTTATACCATAAGGTGAAGAAGTAACTATCTTACCATTGTCTAATCTGTGAAATTTTCCAACATTCAGTGCTTTGTTCCAGGTAGCGTCTTCAGAAATAAATTGCGCATCGAGCTCGCCCCGCCTGTTTAGTTTTACAAATCTATTTCCTAAAGCCACCATAATAGTGTCATCATCAAATATTGAAACCTGAGTTACGGCCCAGTCTACAACCGCCGAACGAGAAATAGAAGGGTTAATGATGAAGTTAGGATCAACTGATCCATCAGGATTTATTCTAGCTAAATCACGAGTTCTCACATCACCAATTCGAATAAAATCTCCATGAATAACAAGTGAACCATTGAAGTAATCTCCTGTCTTGATCGTACCATATGCACCTAATGGTGGATCGAAACTGGTGTCTATTTGTCCCTGACTGCTAAACCTGGTTAGTAAATATTCCTTTTTAACATCTATTGGTGAATTGATAATGATATTATTAGATTGATCAACTATCATCAACTGATTGGAATGTAAGTCAATGGGGGTAAAGGTTAGATCAAGCTCACCATTACTTTTTAGCCTGCATAGGCTGTATTTTAATGATGACTTATTTTCAACAAGGTGAACTACAACTAGTATATCTGTACCTTGAAGAAGGGCGGGTGATTCACTGTAATCAATTTGTGGATCAATCCTAAAATCAGTATCTAATGACCCATCAGTATTTAGTCTGATGATACCGGCACCGTTTAATGGAATTCCATTAAACGAACTGAAAGCAGTGTGACTAAGTAGAATTTTTCCATCAGGTTGCACCGTCATAGCCCTGAAAAAATTAGTGGTCCCTGATCCTGTATCAAAATTAAAGTCTAAACTACCATCATCCTGAAAACGAGCTAAATTATTTTTAACAATAGCATTCACTTTAGAGAATTCTCCAGCAATAACAATTTTATCATTTTGTAAAGCTGCAATATGGATTTGTCCATTGATGCGATTCATCTGACTATAGGTATTATCTATCGTTAGGTCAGTATTAAGTCTATATAAGGCACTTACCCAGTTATTACTACTAATATTGTAATTGGAAGTGGTAAGAATGATTTTATCATCAGCCTGAATATTAAGAGTATTGATACCCTTAATTGAATCTATCTCAGTTAGTGCCTGCCCCGATGAACTGAGTTTCATAAGGGTAGAATATCCAAATACTATAACTTCTCCAGTACTTAATAAATCAATACCCTTTATTTCTATTAGGCTATCTGGAGCATAAGAGAAGCTTTCATCTAATGTTCCATCCGGATGTAGACGGACTAAATTATCTACCCGTTTATTTTCGTAAAATTGAAAATTACCAGCTACAAGGATTTTTCCATCCTCTTGTATTTTTGTTTCCATGATACTTGCAGCCTTAATAGGAATAGGCAGCTGAAAACTACGATCTAAACTTTGGGAAAATGAATTAAATGCTAGAAGGCGTAATAATATGAGTGTAACTAGAGATAGCTTCAACACTTCCCTATGGTTCGATATCAGCATAAAGGGTATTACAAAAATGAATGAGCAGCTTTATTGATTACAACGATCAGGTAATATATTAAAAAATTGTATTATTTATAATGTATATGTGAATTATAATTCATCCATATGAGAATATTTTATTTGTAATGCGCTTTATCAATTTATTGGCTTCTCAGAAGAGAATGTTTCTGAATATATGTTGTCTTATATGCTTATGAGAAAACTTATTTCTCATTGTAATTATTAGGCTTAATTACAAATCCAGCAGATACATAGTAATGAAACCTTAATACATGCTCATCAGAAATAAATGCTCCCTACCAACACCAATCACTTCAATGCATCTTCCTATCAGAATTATTCCGTCTCCTCCCGGAAATGAACTCCCTAAAGCACAAAACTTTCTTCCTTTTCTTGGTTTTATCAGAATATTATTTACATTTACAGTGTACTACTTAACTAATACACTGTGATATGATCCGCTTACACCAGCTCTCCTTCGCTTACCCGCGTCAGCAGCCCCTGTTTAACCAGCTAAATCTTACCCTGCAAGCGGGCCATATATACGGCTTACTGGGGAAAAACGGAGCCGGAAAATCCAGTTTACTGCGCAATATGGTGGGTTTACTCTTTCCAAATGAGGGCAGTATTGAGGTGGCAGGGTATACGCCCCGCAAACGCCAGCCGGCCTTTTTACAGGAGGTCTGCTTCATTCCGGAAGAAATTTACCTGCCCGCCATCTCCATTGCAAAGTATGTGGCTACGCAGGCTCCCTTCTATCCGAAATTTGATGAGTCGCAGTTCCGCTACTATTTAAAGGAGTTTGATGTGCCCTTCAACCACGCGCTGAACGGCCTGTCTTTCGGGCAGCGGAAGAAGGTGCTGATTGCTTTCGCCCTGGCTTGTAATACCCGCGTTCTGATCATGGATGAACCCACCAATGGCCTGGATATTCCTTCCAAACAGCAGTTTCGCAAGCTGGCGACCTCGGTACTGCGCGACGATAAAATCATGCTCATTTCTACCCATCAGGTACGGGACCTGGATAACCTGATTGACTCAGTGATTGTGCTGGAAGACCGGGAAATCCTGTTGCATCAGGGTTTGGAGTACATCAGCGAGCGCCTGCGATTTGCCACCCTCAGCAGTACCGAAGATGACCAGCGGGTGCTCTACGCCGAACCATCCTTACAGGGCTATACAGTGGTGATGGAAAACCCGGAGCGGCAGGAAAGCCGGGTAGACCTGGAACGCCTGTTCAATGCGGCTGTGCAAAACCCTGAGCGGATGCGGGCGCTGATGAACGAAGGGTTGAATAACTGAATAGGGCGGCAGGGTTGAAAAAGTTAGGTAGCAATCGTGCCTGAAATAATCTGATGTGTAAATCTTGTACCATTACTTAATCGCTATGAACCAGTCATTTAATATTACCCGTTTTCAGCGAATGCTGAAATTCTACATAGCCGAGTACCGCCGGAGCTATCTGATTACTCTTGCCCTGATGGTGGGGGGTATGCTGCTGCTGATGTCTCCCATTCTGGCCACCGAGCGCTATAATGATCTGCTGTACGGCCTGCATATTTCGTCAATTTTTGTCGTGATACTCGGTAGCAGTCTGTTCACTGGTACGGCCTTTAGTGCTTACAATAACCCTTCGCAGGGCATACCAGCATTGATGCTGCCTGCTTCCCGGCTGGAAAAATTTCTGGTCATCTGGCTGGCTAACCTGTTGTTCGTGGTATTGGTAGCGGGGATATTCTATTACCTCCACCATGGGTTGATTTACCTCGCAAACCAGGATATGACTCCTACAGTTCAGCATTATTGGCCATTACCATCAGAAGTGTTTGGCTTTATCGGTTTCAGCTATTTCCTGCTCCAGGGAGCCTGCTTTCTTGGCTCGTTGTATTTTACCAAAAATGCCTTTATCAAAACTTTGGGAGTACTGATGCTGGCCCTCGTGCTGGCATTTGGCTTCAATTTGTTCCTGGCGTATCAGTTTACCGGGACGCCCGATCATATTAATACGTTTCCTTTTACTTTCTGGGATGTTCTCGAAGGTCGTCATTACCGGGTCGTATTCCCCTCTTCGGTGAGTACTTTGACAAAAGTATTTCTGGCCGGGGTGGTGATTGCTTTGTGGGCAATCACTTATGTACGGTTGAAGGAGAAAGAAATTTAATAAAGACTAACTCATGGAATTTACCGATAAACAAGCCATTTACCAGCAGATTGCCGATTACATCTGCGAGCAGATACTGCTGGATAAATGGACTGCCGAAGAACGCATTCCCTCCGTTCGGGACATGGCCGCACTGATGGAAGTGAACCCCAATACGGTGATGCGCGCTTATGAATTTCTTCAGCAAAAGGAGATTATTTTTAACAAACGGGGGCTGGGCTATTTTGCCGAGCAGCGGTCGGGCCAGCGGATACGGGCCTACCGCAAAGAACGCTTTCTGGAAACAGAACTGCCCGAGTTTTTCCGCACCCTCTACCTGCTGGACATCAGCCTGGAAGACATTCAGCAACGCTATGATACCTTCGTCCGAGAAACCTACCCCGCATCTTAACCCCATTTACCATGAAAACCAGTAATAAACTTATTATCTCACTGTTGGCCCTACTGTTTCTGGCCATTTTAGGTTCCGCCATGGTACTCAAAGCCGAGTACGATAAAATAGACCAGAATGATCCATTTTACGGCTATACGAGCGAGGTCGTCACAGGTTTTAGTGCGGTTAAACTGCAAAACCAGTATCTTGAGCTGGTGCAGGTGCAGGAGGGGGATAAATTTGAAATCAAAAAGAGAAACGCGCATGACAATGTGCAATGGGCCGTTCAGGATGATACCCTGGTGCTGACCTTCCCCCAAATGAAGCTGCCTCCTTATTATTCTTTTGCATCAATAATTACCCGAGAGTTACCCGGTGTCTATATTATCACCCCCCAACTTGGTTCGGTACACAGCCAGGGAATTATCTGTAAACTAAAGGGCTGGCAACAGTCGAATTTGCAGTTGGTGACCGAAGGCGAAACAGGAGGTATTCTACTGGCCGGAAATACCATTGAGCACCTTTCGGCCAGTGTAGCCCTGGGAAGCACGCTGAGGATCAATGCGGACAATCAGGTAGGGCAGGCCCAGGTAGCGGTACGGGATTCCAGTGCGTTTGTCACGGAATACAACGCCATCGATTCCCTGAAAATAGGAGCCGATGCAACCGCCCGGATTCAACTGCCCGGCTCTTTATACAGCCAGCTTGCGCCCGAATGAGCAATTAATTTGTGGATAGAGGGGAGGGTTTTTTCCAAAGATGTGTATCATTGTTGGTAGAACTAAAACCATGATACCCGTGAAAAAACACAACCTGACCATCTTCGCCCTGTTGCTGGGCATCATACTAAGTACCTCGGTTAGCCACGCCCAGTCTGGCGATCTGTATTATTACCAACTGAAGGTTTACCACCTGGGGCCGGAGGGGCAACCCCAAGCCATTGACCAGTATCTGGAAGAGGCCTATATCCCGGCCCTGCACCGGGCGGGTATTGCGCAGGTAGGAGTATTCCATACCATAGAAGACGAAGCCCCGAAAATATACGTGCTGGCGGCTTATCCTTCGTTGGAGAAGGCTATCAATACTGAAAGTACACTGGAGAAAGACCAGAAGTACCAGAAGGCGGGTAGCGATTACCTGAATGCGGCCTACGATGCGGCTCCCTACGAACGCATTGAAACCCTGTTGCTGAAAGCCTTTTCCGGCATGCCTGCCCCGGAGGCTCCCGATCTGAAGGCACCGAAAAGCGAGCGTTTCTACGAGCTGCGCAGCTACGAAGGCCCCACCGAAAAACTGTATGCCAGCAAGGTGGATATGTTTAATAAGGGAGATGAAGTCAGCATATTCGACCGCCTGGGCTTCAATGCCGTATTTTATGCCGAGGTACTGTTCGGTGGCCGGATGCCCAACCTCATGTACATGACGACCTTTGAGAACCGGGAGGAACGGGACAAACTGTGGGAGGACTTTAACAATGACGCCGCCTGGAATAAACTGAAGGCCATGGACCAGTACCAGCACACCGTCTCCAAAGCCGACCTGATCTTCCTGCGCCCTACTGCCTATTCAGACTTTTAACGGGCTGGTAGCAGCCTCATCCGGGAATAATACCTTGAAAGTTATACGCGCACGTTACCCAGTACCGTTTTGTTACCTGCCCCCGCCGGGAAGCGGGCGTGTTGGGTAGCATTTTGGGGAGTGTCTCCCGCTTTTGTACCGAACAGTGGCCTCGGGGGTAAGAACCTTACACCAGAGATATGCGATGGGGATGGCCGCTGATGGGCCCCTGCACCGGGTACAATCATCCTTTTTACCCCCTTAGCCTCCTAAAAATCCGGTGCAGTGTTACTTTTTGGTGGGAAAAACTCCCGCTGCACTGACAACCTGGCATATTTAGGGGCCAAAGAATAGGAGGGAGGCTACCTCCGCGGGAGTTTGATGTACGATGGATGTAAGGGGACCCGCCTCTCCCAACCATTTTCGAGCCCGGAAATGCCAAAGTGTCACTACAGTCATACATTTTACCCCTTCAGATGTACTATGTACCAGGTACAGAGAAACTTTTTGGGCCCCGGAAGTAGGACTGCACTGATGTTCATTACCGGACAAAGCGACGAACTGGCAAGAATCTTACCCATGCGAGGAATCGGGTAGTATTGGCTGGCACAATACTGCGCGGATGAGCATCTTTAGGATTTAGTATACCACAAAAAAAGAGAGAAGCTATGTCATTGATTGTGCAGCAACTAGATCAGGCAGATGTGATGTTGACAAATGCCCTCAACGAACCCACCATTCGGCAGCGACTAGCCGCAGTCGGCTATTCAGAAGCCAAGATTCAACTGGGGATAAGCACCGTAGCCAATGCCCGGGCCCAGGCGAAATCCCATCAGGTATCGTATACCTCCAAAAAATTAGCCAGTCGACAGGTGCAGACTGAACTGGTCTCGCTGCGGCAGTTATTGGTAGAGCATCGGGCCGTGGCCCGTATGGCCTTTCGCCACCAGCCGGAGATGCACGTAACCCTGCAATTAGACACAAAAATATCGCGTAAGCAGTCGGTCTGGTTAGATCAGGCGGCGGATTTCTACGAGAGTCTTCTGACCCAGGCCAAGGTGATGCAACGCTACGATGTAACCAAAGACGAACTGGAGCAGGCCCGGGGGCAGCTACAATCTATCAAAAACCTGCGGTTGAACAATCTTCAGAAAAAAGGGAAGGCCCAGCACGCCACCCAGCAGCGGGATGTTGCCCTGAAAGAACTCAGCCAATGGCTTTCCCGCTTCAAAGCCGCCGCCCGCCTCGCCCTGGCCGACGAACCCCAATTGCTCGAGGTACTCGGCATTGTAGTGACTGCGTAATTAAGGGGAGAATGGTTGACGATAAAGGGTAAAAGGTGGACGAGTTGCGGCTATCCAGCCTGAGGGGCAGATAGACGCAACTCAGTCTGATGATGGGCGTGATGAAGCAGGAGGTTTCTTTTCAGAAAATTACGCACCGGGGAGCGCGGTGTATCCGGGTAGCTATACCGTTTGGGCAACAGATGATCGCCCAGGTGAAAATGATACCGGAACGAAAGTGAAGCCAAAGCAAAAAACGCAGGCCTGGGATGCCCCGCATCTGCCGGACAACCAAAACGACTGAAATTTGCCTCCAGCCATCATGGAATGATCAGTGCCAAAGCGATTCAGGATATAAAAAGCTGGCTGGATCAGCCAAGTGTGGGAAGAAATTATTAACTTGGATTATGCATCAAGACTTATACAATGCATGCGTACAAGCCAGTATGGACAACCATCGGGCTGTTTTTCAAAGCGGTTGTAAGATACGGTATAAGGAGAAACTATATAGGAGATAGCCGCAACTATGCGCTATCCGTATGTTGGCGGTAATTACAATGAGCAATAACAAGAAACATAGAGAGAAAATAAAAGCTTGGAAGAAACAGGGAGAAGAAGAGTTTTTATCGACTATACCATTTCCAGAATCTGTTTTTCAGGAGCTTTTTAATTATCTGGACTTAAAGCTTGAGACCGAACCTTGTAAACACGATTTTAATCTAACCGCAAAATTCCTAGCATCCAAAGGCATCGTTTTCCACGAACATATTGACTTTTTTATTGAACATGGAGGTGGATGTGATTGTGAGGTATTAATGAATGTGGAGGAGGTGTTCCCTCAACCACTTGATCAGCTACCGATTAAGATTGAAAAATCCGTAAAGCGAGAGAAAATAAATTTTCTAAAATATCAAGACTTGGAGATTGATTCGGTTCCTTCTCCTTGGCGACTATATAAATCAGGGGATGATTACGAATTTCAATTTGGAAAAAACCAGGATGTAAAAATCAATCTGATCAAGAACTTAAATGTGAGTAATTGGCATGATGATGCCTATTGGCAAAAACAGTGGGAATCAATTGTAGAACTGAAAATTAATTCAAATAAAGAATTGATTTATGATGATTTAGATGGGTTTGATAGAGTAACGTTCAAGACACAAGAATGGACTCCTGTATTGACTTGGATAAGAAGAAGAGGAAGTAACTCATGGGGATTGATGTTTAAAACCGAATTAAGCCGATTCCGGGGAGATATGAATGAACTGAGAAACTTATTGAAGAAAATAAAATAACATACCGCCAACACAAGGCAAGCAGCATGGCTAGTTGATTTGTGAAAAGAAGCATCAATGCAAACAAGATGTTGAAACGCTTACTCGCACGGAAAATGCTCCAAAGTCGCCACGCTGCCTGCCCCAACCGTTAGGTGAAATTTAGAAATAAAAACTATTCATGAAAAGGCTTCTAATGACAATTAGCTTTTGCTTTCATATATTCCTGCTTTATAGCCAATGCCCAGAAGGATTGATTACAGGGGAACGTAACCTGATTAAAAATGGAGATTTTGAAGAAAATGAAATTAATTTCAAAACAGAATACTTGTTTGACTCTGTAGCAAACGCAGGGCGTTATTTGATTGTATCGGATGCAAAAACTTTTTGTAAATGCTTTACAGGTACTGGGGATGGTAAATTCTTAGCGGTGGATGGTTCAGAAGGAGCCAACAAAATTGTCTGGCAACAGGACATAGAGGTGAAAGCAAACACAATTTACTTTTTTTCTGCCTGGGCTTCCAATCTGTATCCAGTTTATCCTGCAGTACTGCAATTTTCCATCAACGGAGAGTTGCTCGGTAAACCTTTTCATACCTCAGATAAACAAAATATATGGGAACAGTTTTTTGTTAACTGGCATTCTAGAACAAATACGACGGCTACTATTACCCTTGTGAGCCAAAATCCGGGTTCCACCGGAAATGATTTTGGCTTAGATCGGATGAGATTTTATGCATGTGATAGCGCTTCTCTACAAGTCGGGCTAGATGCAGTAGAGAAAGGAAAAGTCATAGAACTAAGAAATGTGCTTTTCGAAACTGCTAGCGCACGAATAATAAGCACCTCCTATTATGAACTTGACCAATTGGTAAAGTATCTACACGAAAATCCATCGGTAGAAATAGAGATAGCTGGCCATACGGATAATGTGGGTCAGGAGGAAGACAATCTAAAGCTTTCTCAAGACCGGGCGAACGCAATTGGTGAGTATTTAATAGAAAAAAAAGTTGACCCAAATCGATTGGTTATGAAAGGGTTTGGTGAACAAAATCCTATAGACACGAATGAGACCTTAGAAGGTCGTCAAAAGAATAGAAGGGTTGAGTTTAAAGTAACAAACTTATAACTTCACCTAACAAAGATGCAGCGCCCAGCCCTGTTTGAATTAGACTTCAAAGCTAGTCGCACCAAGTGCTGAAATTGATACTTGAAAGATAAACGCCAACAGCGCCGGGCCGTTCGCTGCATCAAACGTTACCCCTCATTGAATTGAAAAAAGAAACTGCTAAATTTAAGATATGGAAACACCTCAAGAAATAGAGAGCAAACTTAAGGCAGTAAAACCATACCTAACAAAAGAATTTGGGGTAGACCAAATTGGCTATTTTGGCTCATTTGCAAATGGTGACTATCGGGAAGATTCAGACCTAGATATTTTAGTGGCATTTAGTAAAAAGATTGGCTGGAAATTCTTCGATTTGAAAGATTATCTGGAGTCTACAATTGGCAGAAAGGTAGATTTAGTCACGGAAAGATCATTAAGGAAACAATGGAAGCAAGCCATCCTAAAGCAAGTCAAGTACATATGAAAGATAGAAGTTATTTGGCCTACATTGAGGATATGATAGAAGCCATTGACAAAATCATCCGCTATCTTGATACGGTAAATGGGCTTAAAGACTTCTTACAAAATGAAATGGTCATCGATGCGGTCACTAGGAATTACGAAATTATAGGTGAGGCAGCTAATCAGATTCCCAAATCAGTCAAAGAAAATTATCCAGATGTTCCATGGAGACAAATGTACGGACTGAGAAATTTTGCTGCTCATGAATACCATTCGATTGACCCGCAGATTTTGTGGGAAATAGCGGAAGATCATTTGATTGAGAATAAGATTCAATTGGAAGAAGTATTAGAAAAAGAAAGAGAAAACGAGGGGTAACACAGGACAGAATATCACAGCTAGCAAATGAGCAAAAGTAACGTTTTTGCAAACAAGCAAGTTGAATGAAGCTCGGCAGAAAAAGGCTCTAAGGCCGCTGCGCTACCTGCCCAAATCGTTGTGCGTCATGTACCAATAATGATAAAACCAAATTACAGAGATTTAGGATTTTCAACTTACATGGGACCGGATTTAAGGAAATTGGTGGAATCCCAACTTCTTGACGATCTAAAACACTATGAAATTGATCAACAGGATTTGAAATTTGAACTTTAGCTTTCCTGATCACAGCGAACAGGATAGGTATCTGTGAGAAGTACAGTTAATAGATACAACGACTCAGGAAGTCTTTTATGACAAGTTGACATTTCTATATTTAGAAATGCCTAAATTCCGCAAAACGGAAGAAGAGTTGGTTAGTCAATTTGACAAATGGATGTACGTACTCAAGAATCTGCATCGTTTACAGGATAAACCCGTTAAATTACAGGAGAAGGTATTTGAAAAACTGTTCGCAGAAGCCGAAATAGCCAAATTAAATTCAGAAGATATGAAAGCATACGAAGAAAGCCTAAAAGTCTACCGAGATAATTACAGCGTGATCGAGACTGCTAAGAAAGAGGGGAAAGACGAAGGTATGGTTGACGTTGCTAGAGAAATGAAGAAAGACGGTCATCCAATTGAAATGATTGCTAAATATACGGGTTTGACCAGAGAACATATAGAAAAGTTGTAAACACAGGGCATAACATTGCATAAGCGCAATGCTACGGCAAAGCCTTCGCCAGCGCCTATGCTAATCGTTATGCCGCATCAAAATTGAACTTTTGCAAAAGAAAACCAAATACTTATCTTTAGCGTTAGTAACGTGATAAGTAAGTATGATAACTTCCTTTGGTTCAAAGCAAACTGAAAAAGTATGGAATGGGGAAAGGGTTACCAAGTGGCCTGTTGAAATTCAAAAAATTGGTAGACGAAAATTGAGAATGTTACATAACTCTCAGAATATAACTGACCTAAGAACTCCCCCATCAAATCGATTAGAGAAGTTGTCAGGAAACTTGAGTGCTTATTATAGCATCAGCATAAATAACCAAAGGAGAATTATCTTCCAGTGGGATAATGGGCAGGCATCTGAAGTAGAAATTATTGATTATCATTAATTATGGAGCAATTATCAAATATTCATCCCGGAGAAGTTTTGCAGGAAGAATTCTTAATTCCTCTTGAAATTTCAGCTTACAGGCTATCAAAAGATATAAGAATTCCTCAAACGAGAGTGAGCGAGATCATCAAAGGTCGTAGAAGAATCACTGCTGATACTGCTTTGAGATTGAGTTACTACTTTGGAACGAGTGCTAAATTCTGGTTAGGATTACAAGATGACTATGATATTGAAGAAGAAACAAAGGTGAAGAAGTCTGAATTAGAAAGTATAAAGAAATACGAAAATGACGCGGCATAACATTGCATAAGCGCCTATGTTAACCGTTATGCAGCGACCTGTCCAATTTGAAAAGTATTCGGAAGTAAGTTGCGCCAGCACTGAATTTGATCATTGAAAGCCAGATGCAAACATCATCGGCCTCCATGGGTAATGGAATGTATATTTGCCTGAAATGGATAACCTAACGAACTAATCATGAAACAGTGTATTATTTTGGTTTTGTTAAATGTAATGATTGCGGCATGCGGCTGGGCGCAGGATTCATCTGGCAGCAACCAACAACAGCGGGATATTTCAAGCTTGATAGATCAGTACGCGGAAGCCCGGGAAAAGCAGGATACGGTACTCCTCAAAAGTATTTTAACCGATGATATAGACCAACTGGTTTCTTCCGGGGAGTGGAGGAGCGGGATACGGGCCGCCATCCAGGGTATGCAGGGCAGTTCCAGCAGCAACCCCGGTAAAAGAACCCTGACAGTAGATAAAATACGCTTTTTGAGTCCGGAAACGGCCATTGTAGATGCGCGGTATGAGATACAAAATCCCGATGGGAGCAGCCGAAAAATGTGGAGCACTTTTATGGTAATCTACCAGGCCGACCGATGGAAGATTGCAGCCATTCGGAATATGCTGCCTACCGGCTATTCTTAGGCGTATCAGCTATTGTTTGGTGGACGCTTAAACCGTTTCCCTCATTCCTGAGGTTGGGTGAGGAAGAACGCTGCCAATTCTTTGGGATAATCGGTTTGGAAGATAGTTGCCCCGTGGGCGGTCAGCCTAGCCGCTGCCTGTTGCGTATTTCCTGCCCGGATGGCATCATCCGGCTCGCCCAGGGAGTTTAGCCACACCCGCGCCTGGTTCGATCTGATCAGGTTAACCGTTTGCGCATTATAAAATGAAAAGTCAATGTGTACTACCTGCGGAGAGAAAAGCCGGATGGCCGAATCTGCCATCTGATAGGAGTACGCCCGGGGCATGATCATATATTCCGGGTCGGCCTGTTGTACCTGTTCCAATACCGCAAAATCACTGTCGAAGAAAAACACATGGCCTTTAGCTCCGGTTTTTTCCACTACTTCAAGCACCTGATCTACCTGATCTGTTTTCATATCTAGGTCTACCAGTACTTTGTCGCGGGTCAGTAGCAGGGCCTCTTCCAGCGTGGGAATTTTATTGGAAGTAACTTCCCCCTCATGCAAGAGAAACATTTTCCGGATTTCCTTAAAGGTCAGTTCTTCGGGGTTGCCGGTGCCATTGGTGGTGCGGTCTACCGTTTGGTCGTGCATCAGGATCGGCACACCATCCTGGGTCACCCGCACATCAATTTCTACGATATGCACTCCCTGGTCTATCGCCTGCTGTATGGCAGGGATTGAGTTTTCGGGAAACTCATGGTGTACGGCCCGATGGGCGGCCACCAATACGGTCGAGGTCTCGGGGTTTAGAAAGTCTGCCTTAAGCTGTCCAAAATTGCTTTGCGCGGAAAGAGGGGCTGCCAGGGCAAGTAAGGAAAGGCTTAGTAACCAGGCGTAAACGGTGTTTTTAAATTTCATTTAAGCAGGAAAGCGTTTAAAGGGAGAGATATCAGGATTAAGTTACTGAGGGTCATGCTGCCGGATTGCGATAATTTACCTGAAGAGATAATCTCCACGTTGTCTTATATCAGAATGATAGGGTGGTCCCGGATGGGTTTTTTAAGCTCGGGCGGAAGTCCAAAATTCTCGTCGATGAAGCGGTCAATCTCACCTAAAGTTTTGGCAGAGAGGAGGTTGGTGATCTCATCCACCGCCGGGCCGCCGATCATGTAGGGCATGAAAGAGAACACACAGCGGTCGCCCATGAAGTGTCCGTAAATCTGGTACTCTTCCAGTGTATCGGTCGTTGCTCCGGTAACCAGACACTGATCCAGCCATTTAGAGGTATCGAGAGAAGCATCTTTCATCAGTTTTTCCCGTCGTTCGTGCAGATCAACATTCTCATCAAAATACTCCTGAATACGAGAGAGCGAGGAAAGTGACAGTTCTTTCCGCATAAGATCGGCACAATCAAGGCACATGGCATACTCAAAGATCACATCCGTGGTGTTATACTCCCGGTAATGCCGGAAGGCCTTCTCCACCAGATACTGGGTATTGGGAGCCAGCAACGGACGATTGCACGAAATACATTGCTCAAACGGGGCTTTGGTATTATGCGAATGAAATATCGGGGGAATATCGGTATACTCCTGACGAAAAAACCCTAGGGGGTGCTTGGCTGAATCCTCCATAAATCAACAATACTGCTTACATCTTACGAACGGGTCGATATACTATTTATTCCGGCAAATGTAAAGCCTCCGGGTTTTTTTCTGTAATTTTAAATATCGTTATGCTCACTGAAACCCAACCCTCCGGGATAACCCTAAAGACTGCTGCCGGACGGTGGATTCTCACGTCCACGATTCTGGCTTCCAGTATGGCCTTTATTGATTCTACGGCCCTCAATGTCATTCTTCCTTCTCTGCAACAGGATTTACAGGCTGATGGAACCGATATTTTCTGGATACTCAATGCCTATCTGCTGATGCTTGCCTCGCTGATCCTGGTCGGAGGGGCCATGGGAGACAAGTTGGGGCGTAAAAAGGTTTTTATGGTGGGCATCGTCATTTTTATGATCGCTTCGGTGGCCTGTGGTTTGTCTTCCAATGTTGACTGGCTCATTGTGGCTCGAGGGGTGCAGGGAATCGGGGGGGCGTTGATGATTCCCGGTAGTCTATCGCTCATCTCAGCGGCCTTTCATCAGAAGGAAAAGGGGAAAGCCATTGGCACCTGGTCGGCCATTACGACCCTGGTAACGGTGGGAGGGCCCATTCTGGGTGGGGCACTGGGAGATCTTGGGTTGTGGCGGGGGATTTTTTATATCAATATCCCCATCGGCCTGCTGTCTTTGCTGGTGCTGCATTTCAAAGTACCTGAGAGCTCAGATGGAAGACCGGACCAGCGCCTGGATTACGAAGGGGCCTTTGCCATTGCGGCTGGTCTGGCATTATTAACTTTCGGATTCCTCAAAATTCCGGAAGTAGGCTGGGGGCACTGGAAAGTATACGTTTCGCTGATTCTGGGAAGTCTGTGTATGATCGGGTTCATCTGGATTGAGCGACGTCAGCAATATCCTATGGTGCCCCTCCGGCTATTTCGGGACCGTACTTTCACCGGAGCAAATCTGCTGACCTTCTTTTTGTACGCCGCATTGGCCATCGCCATGTTGTTCCTTTCGCTCAACCTGATTCAGATACAGGGGTATCAACAAATGCAGGCCGGTATGATCATGCTACCTTTTACCATCGTGATGGCCTCGCTGGCCCGTTGGGTGGGGAGCCTCGTTGACCGTTTCGGCCCGCGCTGGTTACTGGTGTCTGGAGCTACTGTCACCGGATTTGGTTTTTTGTGGTTCTCGCTTATTGGCCAGACCCAGGGGCCCTCGGAATTCTGGACTACCTATCTTCCCGGTATCATCATTTTTGCAATCGGTATGTCCTTTACGGTCGTGCCCCTGACCACCACGGTGATGGGGGCCGTGCAAGATCAGCATTCGGGGACAGCCTCCGGGATTAATAATTCTATGACCCGCATCGCCAATGTGTTTGCCAACGCAATTATTGGGGCCATGGCGGTGGTGCTTTTTACGAAATTTCTGGAAACACCCGTTCAGGCGTTGCCTCTGGCTGAAGAAGCAAAAATGGCGGTGATGGAACAGGCCGCCAGTCTGGGCGATGCCCAGGTGCCGGACAAAGTGCCTCAGGCTTATCAATCGGTGGTGCAGGATGCTTACCGACAATCGTTTATTTTGATGTTCAATCGCGTAATGCAGATCAGTACCGGCCTGGCCTGGCTCTCGGCATTAGCCGCTTTTTTCCTGGTTAACAATAAAAAAGTGCTGGAGACGGAGTTGCTGGAAGATCGTTTGCAGCCTGTGGTTTCCGAATGATGATGCTTTTCCTTTACGTCGGCGTGTTGTGTGTAATGTCAGTTACTCAATTGTGTAATCTTGCTAATTGGAAATCCGCCAGAAGCGGGTATATCGATTCTGCAGGATCAGACCGACCGGGCCACTGTAAATGCCCCCATCAATGTATTTATCGTACACCCGCACGGCTACCGTGTTGAAACTACCGGGTTGGAGTACATCAGCCGGAACGGTGTAGTTTCGGTTTTGCTGGTAGGCGGCATCATCGCGCATATTCACCTCGCCGTTGCTGAGGTAGCCCGTAGAACCCACTTTCACTCCATTAACGAATACCTGATCATAGTCATCGATCCTGCCCAGGAGGAGGAGCATATCTTCATGCGCGTATTCGTTCGGCAGAAAAAAGGTTTTCCGGTACCAGGCGTAGCCATCGTAGTTGTAGAACCCTTGGGCTTCCCAAAAGTAGGGAACCATGATTTTCTCCCAATCATCATCCTTCCAGTCAGGGTCTTTCCACTTAAGGTTATCACCCAGTGCGAAATTCCATACTCCGCGCAGGTCTACATCCAGTTGGGTTTCGGAGTCATCTACCATAATGCCGATTTTCCCGGCAATGATACCGCCGTCCAGCTTGGTATCGTATACCCGGACGGATATCACATTGTTGCCATTGGGGTTAAGCCACTCGGCGGGCATCGGATAGCGGCGATATGCATTATAGGCGGTATGGAAGTAGGGAGGGAAGGACCCCGAGAAGCCAATGAGCTTGCCATTGAGATAGACTTCATCTACATCGTCAATATAGCCCAGGGAAAGGTAGAGGTTGTCAGTGTTGAGGTTGGCCGGTAGCCGGAATGTTTTTCGATACCAGGCATAACCATCGTAGCCATGAAATCCCCGACTTTCCCAGGGGGAGGGCACCCGGATACTTTCCCAGGAGGCATCATCATATTCCGGGGAAGCCCACTCGGGGTTATCGCCGATGGAAAATTTCCAGGTGCCGGACAGGTCCAGTTCCATCTTCCAGTTATCCGCCCACGCCAGCAACGGCAGGCCCAGGGCGATGCCCAGAAGAATAATATTTCTGAGTGTATTGTTGATTATGAGCATAATACAATCCTAAATAGCTTTGCGCCACTTACTTCGCTGGCGGCAGCAATATATAGTAGTCTGATTATTTTCGTTTGGTTTTAATGGCAATCGTTTGCTTTTGATAATCAATGATAAATCCATAACGCTTCATCACATCCGAACCGATAATTCCGGCTACGTCAATGCCTACCCGATTGTGTATTGACCGTACCACTCCCGACAGATCATAGGTTTTATACAGGGCTTTGATCGGCATGGTGCCAATGACTAGTTTAACGTCTGTGGCCTTGTAAACAGTATGCCGATCCCCGTTAAATCCCATAGCCTGTAGTTTCTGACTGCTGGCAATCAAGGGTTGAAAATCGAAGCGTTCGGCTTTCTTGCTGTGCAAGACGGTAATGTCAGATCCGGTATCAATCAGGAAGTAGGCCTTTTTTCCATTCAAAGTGGTTTTGATGATCGGCTTATATCGCCAGTTGATCACCTGTACATATTCATAAGTTTCACCGGTATAACCGGAAAACAATAGCCCAATAAGTAATAACAGTAAGGTCGGAAGTTTCATGGCAATGAGGGTAAATGTTGGTACTAATAAGTACGGGAGAACCCACCTGACATTTGCCATCACTTGGTCAAAGGTTGTAAAAAGATGTCATCAAACTTATAATGATTGATGATGTATGAATAATGATCGATACACCTATCGTTACCCCTCAGGCATTGGCCATTATTAGGGGATTAGTTTATAGCCAACGCCGTGTACCGTGAGAATATGCCGGGGATCATTGGGATTGGGTTCAATTTTCTGACGTAATTTTACGATAAAATTATCTACTGTGCGGGTAGTAGGCTGATCCTCTTCGTAGCCCCAGATATTTTCCAGCAGTTCATAGCGGCTGATCGTCTGCCGGGCGTGCTCCCAGAGATAGCGAATGATTTCAAACTCTTTATGCGACATTTTCACCGTTTCGTTTCCCGAAAATGCTTCGTAGGCATCGGGCAGAATACGCAATCGCCCAATCTGAAAGGCCGAGACACCTGGGGAAGTGGGAGTCGGGTTAGGAGTCTCTCGTCGGAGAACAGCTTTGATCCGCGCCAGTAATTCGCGCAGGCTGAAGGGCTTGGTAATGTAATCATCGGCTCCCAGTTCCAGCCCCCGTACTTTATCCATTTCCTCGCCCCGGGCCGTGAGTAAAATAATGGGCGTGCGATTGCCTTTTTTTCGAGCCTGTTTACATACCTCAAAACCCGTGAGTGAGGGTAACATCACATCCAACACCACCAGGTCATACGCTTGTTGCAGTATTTTGGCCAGCGCATCCTGCCCGTCGCCGGTAGATTCCACGGTATAGCCTTCAAACTCCAGGTTGTCACTGAGGCCCATGCGCATGCTGGGTTCGTCTTCTACAATCAGAATTTTTTTCATTCGCTGGTCATCAGTTTACTTACTTTGTAACGGATCGGGAAGTTCAGGCGGAACAGGCTTCCCTCGTTCTTATGACTGGTCACTTCTATGGAGCCTTTATGGGCATCCATGATGTGTTTGACCAGGCTCAGGCCCAGACCGGTGCCCTTACGTTGGGCGGAAGCACCCTGAGTAACTCGATAAAATTTCTCAAAAATTGCCTGCTGGTGGGCTTCAGAGATACCAATGCCCTGGTCCTGTACTTCTACAAAATAATACCCTTCGCTGATACCGGTGCGTACGGCAATCGCTTTGTTGTCTTCACTGTACTTGATGGCATTATCCAGCAGGTTGATCAACGCCTCAGCAATTGATTCCCGGTCACCGGTAATCGTCAGTTCCATTTCGGTCGGGTGGAATTGATAGGTAAAACCTTTGTTCTTCAAATGAAAATCATAGGATTCCAGGACGGTAGCCACCACCACATTCAGGTCCATGGGCTCAAAGTGAAAGTGGTGTTTTCCGGCTTCCATTTTGGAAAAATTCAGGATCTTATTCACCATGCTGGTCAGTCGCTGCGCCTCGTGGTTCACAATGCGGTAGTATTCCTGTTTTTTATCTTCGCTTTTAACCCGTCCCATCAGCAGGGTTTCAGAAAATATGGTAATGAGGGCCAATGGGGTACGGATCTCATGGGACACATTGGAGACAAAATCCGACTTGACCTGAGCCAGTTCAATCTCTTTTTTGATGGTGCGGAAGACAAACCAAGCCCCTAGCAACAGCACCGCGTTGAGGCCGATGATGAGAAACAAATTGGTCTGAAAGCGTTGTTCGGCCAGTGAAGGTTTATCTGCTTCATCCAACCCAATGGTGATATAATAGTCCGGAAATAACCAGAGCGCCTTGCGGGGCTGTTTGCTCACCCCATGCTTGACATGATTGGCCGTTGTATAAAAAGGCACTAACTCGGTATTCCGGTGTACCGAAATGATAAACTGCTCCTGGGCAATGGCATGAATGCGGGGCCCCAGGAAATCATTGATGAACACATCGGGCTTGAGCACAAAACCATATAACTTTTGGGCCTGCTGCCAGTTGCCGGAAAGAAAAACCAGTGAGGCAAGCTCAGTCGTATCTGTGGTAAGGGGTTGGATTTTCAGATATCCACTTTCCCGGTAGCGAAACAGGCGCTGTAGTACATCTTGCCGATTGCGGATCATCGATCGTAAAGATGTTGCATGATCTGAGAACAAACGGTCACCATCATGCGCATAAAACTTGATCTCAGTATCCGTCAGAGAATCCAGAACAAATACTTCATGAATCGCATAATTCTCATCAAAAAACTGATTAATCACCTCAGTATCATTCTCTAGTGAATCGTTCATGATGGAACTCCAATCCTGGGTCCAGGAACGTACAATGTCTTCGGAGTACTGATTGACTGAGAAAAGAATGGCCTCTAACTGATTATTGTAGATGTCCTCGATCATCAACTCACTCTCCTGCACGGCTTTTAATTCCCGCACTGAATAGAATATGGCGGGCAGCAGAAAGACTACCAGTAATACGAGGCCGATCTTCGTTAGGGCACTGGGCATGGATGGAGGTTGTTTCTGCTAGAAAGATACAAAAAATGCGGGAAGAGAATGCTAATCTATTCTGTTGGGCTTCGGGTGATATGGATGGAAAGATCCGGGCAATGTACTCGAAGCGCTTCCAGCACGGGTGCGCTGACCGACGTTTCGTAGAGGTACAAGCTTCGAAGTGACGGGAATCGGGTAATGTACAGCAGATTGGCATCGGTGACACTGGTGAAGGAAAGATCCAGGGTTTCCAGTTGTGGTAACTCCATCAGGTATACCAGCCCAGAACCCTCAATCCCGGTTTTTTGTAGCGACAGGACGCGTAATTGCTTCATTTGCCCAATGTGGTAGAGCCCGTCATCCGTAATCTCACTGCTGATCAGGGAAGCTTCCGACAACTGATCATACAATGGACGCAGATCAGTCAAGTCCTGGTCGCTGAAGGCTGTCGGAGGAAATCGCATGCTCAAGGTTACCTGATTAGGGTTTGCCGGGTCGTTTTCAATGATATAAGGTGCTTCCTCATACACCACCTGGCTGACCAGCTCGTTCAGTTCCTGTTCGGTTTTCCATTGTTTGCGATGGGCCGCTTGTAATCCGGCGACGTAGTCGGTCAGGGGGAGGGCGATGCTGCTATCGGCCAATGCAGCTACATAGGTTGCGGTTGGGTCGGCCCCGGTTTCAATCCACCACTGTAGCAGATCCATTTCGGTGGCGGTTAGGGCGGGCTTTCCTTCGGGAGGCATATGATCATCGTGGGTAGCCGGTAGGGCAACGCGTTCCCATACCTCGCTCTGTTCCGGTTGTCCGGGCACCAGACCTGCTTCGCCGCTTTTACCACCGTTTGTCATGTCGGCCAGGCTGGTCAGCAGCAAATCTCCTTTGGTCTTATGTTCGTTGTGGCAACTGTAGCATTTGGCATCCAGCATTGGAATGATCACATCTTCGTAGACCAGCATTTCTTCTTCAGATTTGGTAGGAACGGGCTGTAAACTGGGCAGGTACTCCGTCAGGTACTCCGTGCCGTGGGTGAGGGAGCCGCCCTGGTGGCTGGCAAAGGCAAGTATCCCGTTGGTCATCAGCAAAACGAGGAGATAGGCATGCTGGTAAAAAGCGACAGGATACTGTAGTGCATGTAAATAAAGAAATCCCAGCCAGAGCGTTCCTACGGCCACTCCAACCCCTGCCCAGAGGTGAAGTTGCATGATCTCTCCAGTGTATTCTCCGGTGCGATACAATAGAAAACCCAGCAGAATAGCGACCAGACTGCTAAGCATGGCCAGACCGAGCATCAGACCCCGTAGGGAAAGAGAAACATTAATCCAGCGGAGTGCGTGAAGCACTTCCAGGAACAGCAATAGCCCTACCAGCACGATCGGAAAGTGAATGATCAGCGGATGAAAGCGTCCTAAAAAATAGACCCAGTCCGAAACAGGAGGCTGGGCAAAGGGGAACAGTGGCAGACTGAGTAGCAGGCCACTGAGCAGGAGCAAAGCATAGCGAAATCGGATCAATGTCTGAAACCAGGCGGGTTGTTGTACGGTGCTTTCCCTCATTGTCAGGCATAAATGTCACAAAGCTCCCCGGTGCTGTCGGCAAAACATTCGGCCGGTATATCTAATACGTGCAGTAGCGATAAATACAGGTTCGACAGCGGAGTGTTTTCGGAGAATTGCAGATTTTGGCCGGTTCTCAGTTTTCCTCCGGCTTTTCCAGCTACTACAATAGGGAGATTGCGGGGCGAGTGGCGGTTACCGTCCCGTAAGCCAGACCCCAGCATCACCATGCTATGGTCCAGCAGGGTGCCATCTCCTTCAGGAATAGATTTTAGTTTTTCTAGAAAATAGGCGTACTGCTGCATATGCCATTGGTTGATGGCCGCATACTGACGGAGATTATCCTCATTATTCTGATGGTGGGACATTTGGTGGTGGCTACCCTGCACCCCTTCCAGAAAAGAGAAATTCCGGTTACTCACCGAATTGCCAAACATAAAGGTGGATACCCGCGTCGCATCACTCCAGAAGGCCAGCGTCATGATATCAAACATCTGCCGGGTTTTTTCAGTGATGTCGGTGCCCAAGTGGTATTCTGAAAATTCGTCGATACGCAGGTTCAGGTGGGCAATTTCCCGGAGCATATCGGGGGTCAGGCGGGCTTCCAATTCCAGTTTTTGGGTCTCGTTGTCTACCCGCTTCTCTACTGAGCGAATAGATTCGAGGTATTCTTCCAGCTTATCCTGATCGGAGCGCCCCAGTTTGCGTTGCAGCGATTTGGCATCGTCCAGCACAATATCCAGCACACTTTGCTTCCAGGGATCTTCGGTCTTTGAAGCATTCGGTACATAGTCGCGAAACAGGCGGTTAAATGCCAGTTTGGGGTCAATTTCTTTGGAGCAGGGCTGACTGGCAGATTTCCAGGCAATGCTGGAGCCATAGAGTCGGGTGAAGCCAACGTTGGCATCAATACCGGAGTTAATGCGCTCCAATCCGTATTCCAGGGAAGAAAACAGGGTTTCTCTACCGTAGTGTTTTGCAATTAACTGGTCTACGGAAATGCCACCGCTGTCAATGTTGTCTCCAGTTGTTTTGTAAATGGGCAGGCTGGTCAGGAAACTGGCAGTTTTGGCATAATGCCCATCGGCACCTTCAAAAATGGAAGCCTGGTTCATCAGTTCATTCAGCACCATAATATCGTCTTTGACTCCTGCCAGAGGCTGCAATATGGGCGAAAGCTCAAAGTTACGACCCCAGGTGGTGGGAGTCCATAAATCGGGATGTACGCCATTGGGCATGAACATGAACGCACTGCGGGTAGGATAGGGGCGGGTCGTCGCCGCCTGTAAGCCTGCCGGAATCATGGCTTCCAGAAAAGGAAGGGCCACGGTGGCGCCCAGGCCTTTCAGCATACGACGACGAGAGATGTGCCAGGACTTGCTCATGAAGATTTTAGTTTAGGTCGAAAATCGTTGATTCTATAGCGGAACGGATAGCTGTATACCAGTTCCATGATAAACTCTTCGGGGTTGAATTGATGCATTAGCAGATTGTTGGTTAACTTTTGCATGGTGGGTTCATCCACAAACTCAATATTCCGCCCAATGGCATAGGTAAACATTTTTTCTGCCAGGGTGCGGGCAAAGTTTTCCTGTTTGGACAGTAAGATTTTTTTCAACTCGGCCGGTCCCTGAAATACCTCTCCACTGGATAGGGTGTCCCAGACTACGATAGGCTCTTCGCCATAATGCGTGCGCCAGCGGCCCAGGGCATCGTAATTTTCCAGTCCCAGGCCGATGGGGTCCATTTTCTGATGACAACTGTAGCACTCCGGTTTATCGCGATGTACGGCCAGTAGTTCGCGCAGACTGGCATCAGGTTGCGCGGCTTCTTCTTCAGGCAGCACCCCGGCATCGGGGGGCGGAGGGGGAGGGGGAGTACCCATTATTTCTTCCAGCACCCATTTGCCTCTTAATACCGGGCTGGTGCGTAGCGGCAGCGAGGTAGAAGCCAGCACACTGCCCATACTCAGCACTCCACCACGCTTGCGGTCTTCCAAAACGACCGGGCGCATTTCCGGACCACTAACCCCCGGAATACCGTAGTGCTGGGCCAGTTCTTCATTCAGGTAGGTATAGTCGCTATCCAGCAGGTCCAGGAAGGTGTGAGACTGGGTGAGGGTATGGTGGAAGAAGTCGACTGTTTCCTGGTACATGGCCTGCCGCAGGGTGGAAGTGAACTCCGGGAATCGTTCAGGATCCACCGGACTTTGGTCTTTTAGCTGGCTGATACCAAACCATTGGGTAGCAAAGCTTTCGGAGAATCGCTTGGCTCTGGGGTCTTTCAGCATACGTTGTACCTGCTGGCGCAGCACTAGGCTGTCGTGCAAATTCTCCTGATAGGCCGCCATAGACAATTCTTCATCCGGCAGGCTGGACCAAAGAAAATATGAGAGGCGGGTGGCCAGTTCAAAGTCACCGAGGGCATAAGGTGCTTCGGTGGGTTGCTCATCTTCTACTTTATACAAAAAGTACGGCGATACCAGTACTGATTTGAAAGTAGCAAGCAGGGCTTCATCAAACGCTTTTGAGTCGGTGGATGGTTGATATATTTTGCGGAACAAGGTGCGGAACTGATGCTTCTCTTCGGCGGTTAGAAAGCGCCGGTAGGCCTGGCTGGCAAACGGAAAAAGGCTACGTTCGGCTACCTGGGTGGGTGCATCTAAAGGATCAATCTCATCGGAAAAAAGCCCGGAAAACCACTGTCTGACGGAAGTCCACCACGAAGTACGGTAGGTGGAAGGAACCAGTTTTTTCCAAAGCGGCGGTTGGGCATAGAGCGAATCTACGATCTCCGAGGCCGCTTCGTAGTAGCGCTCCATCTTGAGGGGAGTGAAAAACAGGGTGTTGGCATAGTTATCAAATCCACGCCCCCCTGAACCGTCGGCGGGAAAGAAATGAGCAGCATCAAAATCGACGCCGGTTAGGTCCAGGATGGTGTAGTGATATTCGCTGTGGCTGAGTCGGCGGATGACAACCCGGCCCGGATTATTTTCTTTCAGTGAACTAATGAGAATATCGTTGATGCCCTCCACCAGGATCGTCTTCTCTTCGGGAGTCAGGGAGGGTTTGTCGTCGGGAGGCATTTGCCCAGCCTGCACCTGTTTAACTACTTTGAGCCAGATTTCACCGTCATCGATTAGGTGGCCGGCATTTTCGTATTTCTCCAGGTTGATGCCACCGGCTACTTTGCCCACATTATGACAGGAAAAGCAATGCTGATCCAGCACCGGGCGGATATGCTCTTCAAAGGTAACAGGAGGTTCCTGCGCGAGCAAGGCCGGTAGATAACTGAAAAACAGAAGGGTTGTGAGTTTAAAAAACAGCGACATCTTGCGAAAAGATAGCAAATAAGCCGTGTATTCGCAAGCGGAGTAACCAACCGGCATGAAAAATATAAAGTTGCCTTTCAGCAGAGTCGTGCGAAAAAAAATAGCCCGCCTACTTTTTTTGAATCGACTCGGGAGGGACGCTTTATTTTCAAATTTGCTAATTTACCAACCATGTACCTCACAAACTTATGACAACCTATGTACTCATCCACCAGACTACTCAAGTGCTTACTTTTAATTGCCTCATTTATTTCATTCAAAATCAGTTGTTTATATGCGCAAAGTGAAAATGTTACATCAAAAGAATTTAATCTTTTAAGTAGTAGTCACCCCTATACTTCTTTAGCTGGGGATATCCTCTCAAAAGCTGATTGGCACCCTTTTCCAACCTACCAGGAACGCGAAGCCTGGCAGCAGATTCCGGAAGAAATTAAGCAAATGTATATTCAGGAAGCAGCAGCAGACCTGGCTGAACCCTGGGAAGTTTTACCCGCCAGTGTATTCCTGGAATTTGCCAACGAAGGCAATCGATCCCGCTACCAAAGCCTCCGAGACCATCGTCGTTCCACCCTGCGGACCTGGGTGCTGGCCGAGTGTTTGGAAGGGAAAGGTCGGTTTACCGAAGCCATCGTAAATGGTATCTGGGCGATCTGTGAAGAGTCGTACTGGGGAGTGCCCGCCCATCTGTATTTACAGGCCAAAGGCTGTGGATTACCCGATGTAGAAGAGCCTACAGTAGATTTATTTGCCGCAGAAACCTCTTCGTTGCTGGCCTGGACGGATTATCTGTTGGGCGATGCACTGGATGAAGTTTCTCTGATGGTACGCCCGCGGATTTACCACGAAATTAACCGGAGAATACTGGAGCCATTACAAAGTCGGGATGATTTCTGGTGGATGGGGTTTGCCCGCGACCGACTCGTGAATAACTGGAACCCCTGGATTATCTCCAACTGGCTGACCAGTGTGCTATTGGTGGAAGAAGACCCAAAACGACGAGCGCGCCACACCCATAAGGCCTTACGCAGCCTGGATAATTTTCTCAACCACTATCCTGCCGACGGAGGCTGTGATGAAGGTCCGGGCTACTGGAACCGGGCCGGAGCATCCGTGTTTGATTGCCTGGAACTTTTACGAAGTTCTTCCGATGGAGCAATTGATTTTTACGATGAGCCACTGATTCAGAAAATGGGTAGCTACATTTATAAAGTATACATCGATGATCCGTATTATGTGAATTTTGCCGATGCGTCTGCTAAAATTAATCTGGACGGCAGCCTTACCTACCAGTATGGCAAACAAATAGACGATGAGATGATGATGCAACTGGGAGCGGCCCAGGTTCAAAAAATAAATATCGCCCAAGAACCGCTGACAGAGGACCGGAATCTGTTCCGGCATTTAAGCACGCTCTTTTCTTACCAGGAAATAGCGCAGTATGAAGGGAAATTTCCCTACGTGCGTGACGCCTGGTTTCCCGATTTACAGGTGATGGTCGCCCGCTCTGAGGCCAATACACCGAAAGGATTCTATTTGGCAGCCAAAGGCGGGCATAATGCCGAAAGCCACAACCATAATGATGTGGGCAACTTTATCCTGTATCTGGACGGTGAGCCCGCCATTATCGACATCGGGGTGGAAGAATATACCAAAAAAACCTTTAGTGATGATCGCTACAGTATCTGGACGATGCAATCAGCCTACCACAACGTGCCGACCATCAATGGAGTGATGCAGCATAACGGAAGGCAGTTTATGGCGCAGCACGTGCAGTATGAGACCGACGAAACGCAGGCATCTTTTGAATTAAATATGGCAATGGCCTATCCGGCCGAGGCTCAGGTTAATTACTGGCAACGTTCATTGCAACTGAACCGGAACAACGGTCTGGTTTTGACCGACAGTTTTCAGGTAAAGGAAATTAATGGGGCGTTTTTTCAAACCCTGATGACCGCCTACACGGTGGCTAAAAACCAGCCCGGAAAACTAAGTTTGAAAAGTAGGACGTCTTCGGCTACCTTGCAGATTCAGTACGATGTCACTCGGTTCAAACTTGAAACGGAAGAAATTGCCATCACGGACGAACGGTTAAAACGTACCTGGACTCATCCACTGATTCGCCTGAAATTTATGGCCATAGATCCTCAGGTAGAGGGGACTTGGGTTTTTAAAATGATGCGTGGGTAACCTCTCAAAAAAAAATCAGCTCGAATGCATAAACAATGGTAGTTTTTATCGTATTATTTAGATAAAATCTAAATAAAATTTACATTTGTCAAAACTAGTTCTCTGATCATAAAACGTCCGTGCCCATGAAAACCCTTGATCAATTACTTCCCGGCGAGCAAGGCATTATTCATAGTCTGAAATCATCGGATCTGACGATAAAGCTGTTGGAGATGGGGTTGCTACCGGGCAAGGCCATCCGCTTTAATTTTACGGCCCCATTGGGCGATCCCATTGCCGTGCAAATATCCGGGTATCAGCTTTCGTTGCGTGTAGAAGAGGCCCAATTGGTAGAAGTCACATGAGTAAATCTGCATCGACTACCATCGTAGAACAATCAACCGGATTGAAGAAGATTGCGCTGGTAGGAAACCCTAATTCAGGAAAATCAAGTCTGTTTAATTTGCTGACCGGGCTTAACCAGAAAGTAGGCAACTACCCTGGTGTAACCGTGGATCGTAAAAGCGGCAGCACCCACCTACCCTCCGGAAAATCAGTGCAGGTCATTGATCTGCCGGGCACCTATAGCATATTTCCCCGCTCCTCTGATGAGCAAGTAGTCGCCAATACGCTGCTCGATCTGAAAAACCATCCGATTGATACGGTAGTGATGATCGCCGATGTAACCAATCTGGAGCGTAACCTGCTGCTATTCACCCAACTGCTTGATTTAGGCCTGCCTTTGGTGCTGGTGCTGAATATGGCTGATCTGGCGCACAAACAGGGATTAAAAGTGAATATAGCTAAACTTCGTCAGGCATTAGGCAATGTTCCGGTGGTGACGATGAATGCCCGCCGGGGAGAAGGAGTCGCCGAACTGAAAGAAATACTGGAAAAGGGTGTTGAGCCGCCTTTGGTTTCATTTTATAATCCTCAGGCAGTGGCTCCGGAGGCTTCCGCGGAGATCAGGCACCAGTTTCAGTGTCAGAATTATTATCAGGCCTATTTGCTGCTACAATACGGTGAGACGCTAAGATTCCTCAGCCCGGAGGAAAGAAAACTACTGTCGGACGCCAAGCAACAGTTTGGTTTTGACGGTAAAGCACTGCAAATCAAAGAAACTACGGAGCGTTACCAGCGCATTCAGGATATTCTGGAGCAGGCAGTAACGGTGGCCACCAATAAACCTACCAGTTTTACCGAACGGGTAGATCATCTGGTTACGCACAAGGTATGGGGATACCTTATCTTTTTCGGGCTGCTACTCTTTATTTTTCAGGCCATCTTTGCCTGGGCGGCAGTGCCGCAGGATTTTATTGACCTGTTTTTTGGCAAGCTTAGCGGCTGGTTGCACGATACGCTTCCCGAGGGAGCTTTATCGGACTTGCTTTCGGAGGGAATTGTACCCGGAATCGGGGGAATTGTAATTTTTATTCCACAGATCGCCATTCTGTTTGCTTTTATCACCATACTAGAAGAGTCCGGGTATATGGCTCGGGTGGTATTTCTGATGGACAAGCTGATGCGACGGGTGGGACTCAACGGACGTAGTGTGGTGCCACTCATTTCAGGACTCGCCTGTGCGATTCCCGCCATCATGGCTACCCGGGGAATTGACGATTGGAAAGATCGGCTGATCACCATTTTTGTCACTCCTTTTATGAGCTGCTCGGCACGTCTGCCGGTTTATGTAATTCTGATTGGTTTGGTGGTACCGGATGAAAATTACGGAGGTATTTTCAATCTCCAGGGGCTCACATTGATGGGTTTATATCTGTTGGGCTTTTTTGCGGCTATCATTTCTGCCTGGGTGATGAAAAAGCTAATTCGGGCCAAGAGCCGGGGATTTTTGGTGATGGAGCTGCCTTCTTATCGCTGGCCGCGCTGGGGCAATGTGGGTATCACCGTGCTCGAAAAATCCAAGACCTTTGTATTTGAAGCCGGGAAGATCATTCTGGCGGTTTCAATTGTTCTTTGGGTACTGGCCTCTTATGGCCCGGGAGATACGATGGAGCGGGCTGAAGACCAGGTACGCACCCAGGCGCAGCAGGATCAAACCCTGGCTGAAACCCTTGACCAAAGCATTGCCAGTGTTCGCTTGCAGGAATCTTACGCTGGCCAGTTCGGAAAATGGATTGAACCGGCCATTCGCCCCCTGGGTTACGATTGGAAAATTGGAATTGCCTTGCTCACCTCATTTGCCGCTCGGGAAGTATTTGTCGGAACTATTGCCACCCTGTATAGCATTGGAGAAGTAGAAGACGAAGGCACCATTAAAAGCCGGTTGAGGAATGAAATCAACCCCGAAACGGGTGGGCCCCGGTTTACTCCGGCGGTGGCATTTTCATTGCTGGTATTTTATGCTTTTGCCATGCAATGTATCAGTACGGTGGCTATTGTAAAGCGTGAAACGAAAAGCTGGAAATGGCCGCTCCTGCAAACACTTTATATGACAGTATTGGCTTACGTATCGGCTTTTGCAGTATATCAAATTTTTTCCTAATGATTCAGACAATCATCATCATACTTTTATTTGTAGCGGCGCTGGCCTACCTGGCACGCTTAATATATACTCATTTTAATACCAAAGAGAGCTGCGCCAAAGGCTGTGGCTCCTGCTCGGCAGTGGATATTGAAAAGATCAAACGACAGATGCAGGAGCAACATACCTGATGAACTAAAACCAGGGCTGAAAGTACCAGCATCTCAGTGCTGAAATAACATGGATAAGATCATCTAAAAAACAGGGTGATTCCCCCCTTTACGCATAGAGTAATCTTTACTTACCCTGAGTTCAGGTGTTAATCGGCTTTGTGACCGTGCTAACGCAGCATCGTCTAGCGTTAAAAAAGACCTGGCCAATTAATAGTCAGTTCCAGAGCCGGGTTTTCCTCAAAAGTAAATCGATGTTATTAGACCAGAGGGTTCCTGAAAAGACAGGAGGTTTATCAAAGCAAGCATACTACGGTACAAATGGATAAGTGAGGCACAAGAGCTTGTTGTTTATGTGCGAACAATAACGACAAGTATGTACACTCACTTATTGAACGAATTTAAGAAAATAGCTTTGGATTGGAAAACCTCACAGCTCAAGAATAC
>JAVKCN010000062.1:0-23503 GCA_040222715.1 Cyclobacteriaceae bacterium
GTAATGGCGTTTAAGCAAGCGAACGTTGCGTTGATTAGCTTTGAAGAAGAAGTCAAAAACATTACCCAGAATAGGAATACTACCGAAAATGGCATCCAGTGCCACATTGCCCAACATCATGATAATCACCTTGCGGCTTACTCCATGCCTGGCCATATAATAGATTAATGAACCTGATACGGCTACCGAGGCCGCATCCCCCAAACCGGGAACCAGCCCTAAAATGGGGTCTAAACCGAAACGGAAGTTTGTGCCGGGCACCCTGAATTTAGAATCCATCATCCTGGTGATGCGATCCACCCATTTTAGGTCAGGGACATCCTGAAAAATTGTATCTTTTGTTGCTGTTGATGATCTTGCCATATAAAATAAAACAGTGTTTTTTTATATAAACACTGTTTTACAGCATAAAGTTATTGAGCAGAGCTTAGAGATACTCGTTGAATGTCCTGAGTATTGGAACGCTATACGCGCTTATCAAGTACCCAATATGCCTGTAGACGATTACCTTCGGACGATGGATCAAAAGATCAATATGCCCGCACAGTTTTGCCTTCCATAAAATTGATAAAAGATTTATTGACCACCAAATTACCACCCAGGGTAGGATAATTGCCAGTAAAATACCAATCCCCTTTATGACTCGGGCAGGCTTTGTGCAAGTTCTCTACAGTTTGATATACCACTTCATAATCCGACTTCAGATCAGCCGGGCGGGTAATCTCAGCAATTTTTTCGGATACCTGCTCGTAGGCAAAGGGCTCGTACAGTTTCTTTACGAAGTTGGGTGCTCCCAGCCTCAGCCCTTCGGTAATACATAAATCGTAGACCTCGTCGATCAGATTGTCCAGCCCGCTTTCTTTCAATAACCGCAATACGGCCCGGAAAGCGACGAACTCATTCATCTTAGACATATCGATGCCGTAACAGTCGGGGAAACGAATCTGAGGGGCCGAGGAGACGATCACAATTTTCTTGGGGTTGAGCCGGTCCAGCATCCGCAAAATGCTTTTCTCCAGTGTGGTGCCCCGCACAATAGAATCATCAATAACCACCACGTTGTCAATTCCCTTTCGGATTACTTCGTAGGTGGTGTCATACACATGAGCCACCAGGTCGTTCCGGTGATCGTCGGCGGTAATGAAGGTACGCAGCTTGGCATCTTTCACCACCAGTTTTTCTACCCGGGGGCGAAACGAGAGCAGTTGATTTAAATACTTTTCATCTACAGCCCCACCTTTGGAGCGCTCGCTGATGGTTTGAATCCGTTCATTGCTCAGATGATCCTCCAAGCCTTGCAGGATACCCAGAAATGCCGTTTCAGCACTGTTTGGGATATAAGAAAAGACTGAGTTCTGTAAGTCATAATCAATAGACTTAAGAATCTGAGGAATGAGCAGTTTTCCCAGATCTTTGCGCTCATTGTAGATATCCGGGTCGGAAGCCCGAGAAAAATAGATGCGTTCAAAGCTACAGGACCGCTTCTCAAGCTGGTCAATAAACTGATATTCACCGTATTCGCCTTGCTTGTTAATCAGCAGCGCATGGCCGGGCTGAATTTCTTTAATTTCATTATACGGCACATTAAAGGCCGTTTTAATGGGGGGCTTCTCCGAAGCAACCACGATCACTTCATCATCGGCATAATAATAGGCCGGGCGTATTCCAGCCGGATCGCGCGCGACAAACGAAGAACCACTGCCAATAAGGCCTGCCATCGTATAACCGCCATCAAAATCCTTGCAGGAGCGTTGTAATACTCGCTGAAGATTCAGATTATCTTCAATGATCTCGGTAATCTGCTGATTGGTATGGGTGAATTTGAACTGATCGAACAAATCCTGATTTTCCTGATCCAGAAAGTGCCCGATTTTCTCCATCACGGTAACCGTATCGGCTTTCTCTTTGGGGTGCTGCCCCAGGCTGACCAGAATATCGAACAGTTCGTCCACGTTGGTCATATTGAAATTTCCGGCCATCACCAGGTTCCGGCTGCGCCAGTTGTTCTGCCTTAGCATAGGATGGCAGTACTCTATAGCGTTTTTCCCGTGCGTACCATAACGCAGGTGACCTAGCCAGACCTCCCCACTAAATGCAACATTTTCCTGCAACCATTCAGCATCCTGTAATCGTTCGGTGCCCCACTGTTGCCGTACTTTCTTAAATTTTTTATTGATTTTCTTAAATACGTCCGAGATCGGGCGCTCTGAAACCGAGCGATACCGGCTGATGTAGCGTGAGCCGGGAGGAACGTTAATCTTGATATTGGCTACCCCCACTCCATCTTGCCCCCGGTTGTGTTGCTTTTCCATCAACAGGTAGAGCTTGTTAACGGCGTACAACGGGGTTCCGTACTTGTCAATATAGTATTGTAGGGGCTTTCTCAGGCGAATGAGGGCAATGCCGCATTCGTGTTTGATTGGTTCACTCATAGACGTAATGGACTTCGTTCAGTGATGGTACTAAAGTACGCTGATTATTTGATTAATAATAGCTGATAGCCAGTCTGCTTTAAAGAACAATAATAGTAACGGAATGATTAGTAAACTTATCCCAATTTTATCTAAAAAAAACGAAAACTGCCCCTGAGAGGTAACAGCGTGCGTTTTAGTAGCTTTTTCAGCTTTTTTAAAAAATAAGTAATACGGAATTTTCAGATAATAAAACAGCGCTATCACGGTATTGAATACGCCGACGATGAGTACGTACAGTAACTGAGGTTCAGCACTTTGCTGATAATGATCCCAGAGCGATGAAAAGATCAATAGTTTGGCGGTAAACCCGGCGGTAGGTGGCAATCCGGTGAGGGCCACCATCACCAGCAGTATGGCTACACCCAGCCAGGGGGCATCCAATCCCAAACCCCGGTAACTTGCGATACGGTCAGTGCCAGTACGCGCCCGTAATTGCTTGATGAGCCAGAATGCCGCCAGGTTCATGCATAAATAAACTGTTGCATAAAACAGCACACTGTACATACCCCAGCGATCAATGACCAGCACTCCCACCAGCAGAAAGCCTGAGTGGGCAATGGACGAATAGGCCAGCATGCGCTTGGCATCAGTCTGGTGCAGGGCGGCTACATTTCCGGCAATCATGGTAACCATGGCAATGATGCCCAACAACCACTCCCCCGGAAAGTCAGGAGCGGCAGAAAACACATGCGGAACAATTCGGAGCAGCAGGCCAATACCCGCCAGCTTGGGTACGACTGAAAAAAAAGCGGCAATGGGTGTGGGGGCCCCTTCGTAAATATCGGGAGTCCAGATGTGGAACGGTACGGCTGATATTTTAAACAGGAAACCACATAAAGTAAATCCAATGGCAATACTGCTCAGCAGTGGCGATGCCGTTCCCAACCCTTCAATAAATGCCTCGGAGGTGACTGATAACGTTCCGGTAAGTCCATACAGTAAGGACATCCCGTATAGCATCAGCCCGGAAGCAACCCCGCCGTATAAAATATATTTAACGCTGGCCTCAGCACTTTTGCGGTCAAAATTAAAATTGGCCAGTATGTACGAACTGAGCGAGACTAACTCTATCGCCAGATACATGGTCAGCAGATGGGTGGTGCTTACCATCAGCGAAGCGCCCAGCGCGATGCCCAGTAGCATGATATAATATTCGCCGATCCGGTCCAGCCGCTCAAAACTCTTCTGCTGGGAACGACAGCGAAAGCTCATTAGTACCACAAACAGCAGTGCCAGGCCAAATAAGCCTTTCAGATAGATGGCTAAGCGGTCTAGCACGAGCAGGTCCAGAAAACGAGGCAGGGACTCATCTACCGAGAGCACATTCCATTGCTGGTACAGAAAAAATCCATTGCCCAGTACAATCAGGATCAACAGACTGATGAACAGGATGCTTGATTTCTTTCTGAACAGCAGATCTGCCATTAACACCACCACGATGCCCGCGACCAAGACCACCTCCGGCCATAGCCAGGGGCCACTGCGCAGGATCAGTCGTAAATCGTTGGGTAATGAGGCGATAATTTCCATAAGTAGCAGGTTGGGGCAATTACTGACCAATCATTTGTTCCAGGTACAACATTCCCTGTTCGTTGATAAAAGTAACCCAATGCCGTACCGATTCGCCTACCACATCTAAAAATAAGCTGGGAGCAATACCGAATATCAAAGTTGCCAGGGCCAGCGGAACCAACATAATGTATTCCCGGATCGACAGGTCCTTTAACTGATCCGTCCAGCGTTCTTCCCGCACGTAGTACTGTCCGAAAAACATGCGTTGTAAAGTCCATAGATAATAACCTGCTCCCAGGATGAGCCCCAAAGTGGCAAAAACTGCCATCCAGCGAGGAAGCAGGTTGTTGACCGTCGCCGAATTAAAGGCGCCCAGCAGGGTGAGCACTTCGGCAATAAAACCTGAGAAACCCGGCAGTCCCAGCGAAGCAAAGAACGCGATGATGACCAATACAGTGAAGTACGGCATTTTCTGGGTCAGTCCACCGTAGTGGGCGATCATCCGGTCGTGCGTACGGTCATAAAGCACCCCAACCAGCAGAAAGAGAAGCGGCGAGATAAAACCATGGCTGAACATCTGGTATAAACCTCCGCTTACTCCTTCGGATGTTAGCGAGGCCAGTCCCAGCAAAACAAAGCCCATATGCGATACCGAGGAGTAGGCGATCATTTTTTTGAGATCCCGCATGGCCAGGGCATTGAAGGCCCCGTACAGGATGGAGATGACTCCCAGAAAACCCACCCACCATGCAAAGCGCAAAGCGGCTTCAGGAAACATGCTGTAGGCTGTCCGGAAGATACCGTAGCCGCCAATTTTTAGCAGCAGCCCCGCCAGCACCACCGAAATAGCGGTGGGAGCTTCTACGTGCGCATCGGGTAGCCAGGTGTGCAGTGGTACCGAGGGTAATTTAATAGCAAAACCGATGAGCAATGCCCAGAAGGCCAGCCAGCGTAGTGGTATGCCACCCCATTGCAACCCGTCGATGGCTAAACTGCTGCCGGGCAGATAATTTCCAATGTTCGTCATCGCCACCATATCAAACGTGCGAACCACATTCCAGCTATCAATACCACCTTGCTGCAATTGCTCCTGTACCGAAGCAATAACTTCATCCGAAACCTGATTACCCATCCCAATCATTTCCCCCGTAGTAACCGGGTCAATCACGCTGATGTACAGGCCGATCATGGCAATGAGAATAAAAATAGAACCCGTCAGGGTATACAGAAAAAATTTGATGGAGGCATATTCCCGCCGTTTTCCGCCCCATATCCCAATCAGGAAGTACATGGGTAATAGCATGAACTCGAAAAAGAGGTAAAAGAGAAAAAAGTCGAGCGCCACAAAGCAACCGACCACCGAAGCACTCAAGAGTAAAAACAGCAGGGCATATCCTTTTACCTGTCGCGGGATGGTCCAGGAGGAGATCGCGGCAATCAGCAAAATCAGGGTGGAAAGCACCACCAGTGGCAGGCTGATGCCGTCTACCGCCACAAAATAATCAATAGACAAATGCCCCAAATTGCCCAGGTTCAGGCTGATCCAATCGGCCCTTTCCACCAGTTGTAGGTTATAATAGGCAGAAGAAGAAGGGGTGGTCGTAGCAGCATTTGCGTCGAATTGCAAATAGACCGCTCCGGCAATCAATAATTGTAATCCGGTAGCAACAATCATACTGATACGATGCACTTGCTGCCAGGCAGCCGGAATACACAACACCACAAGCGCCACCACCAGGGGCATAAAAATTAGGAGCGAGAGTAAATGATCTGCCATATCGGCGACAAATTTCTTATTTTACGCATGAAAAGCGAACACTTGACCAGTAAAAATAAGTAAGAACATCATTCATGATACTGTTAAGGGCATACAAGTATAAAGAAAATAGCCCTATCTCATTTATAATCATTTGAGTCAGAATTTTTTTCTGTTATGTAGAATATATTACTTTAGACCCTCCAAGATGATTTCATGGACGACCTAACCTATCAAGAAACCGCTCGACAATTTTTACACCAACTGATCAGCCAGCAGTCGGCTCATGAGGCTGGGCAATGGTTGATGCAGCAAGCTACCCAGTATCAGGACAATCTCCGCCCCCGAAGTTTTTATCTTACCTTCAGCACTCTGGCCCGTCGTTTCGGCAAAGCGGAGTTAATACTGAATGAAGAGGCGGTGGAAGAAGCCCGGCAGATACGCTCGGGCTGGGATCTAAGCCAGTGGACCTTATTGCAGGCGGCCCGCACCTACTGGCTACTGCAATTATCGACCGACTCATTTGATGCCTATCGGGCTGTACTGGATCGACTGTTTGAGACAGCGGATATGGATGAACAAAGAACTTTGTATGCGTCTCTTCCGCTGCTGTCTTACCCGAAGCAACTGGCGTATCGTGCCTCTGAGGGCGTGCGGACCAATATTACCAGTGTCTTTGATGCCATCGCTCTGCGTAACCCCTATCCGGCTGAGTATCTGGAAGAAGCGCCCTGGAACCAGATGGTACTGAAGGCTATCTTTATGGACCGGCCCTTATATCTGATTCAGCAATTAAACGAACGACGAAATCCAGCTCAGGCACGTATGCTGGTTGATTTTGCTCACGAGCGCTGGGCGGCGCATCGCCCGGTTACTCCTGAACTTTGGCGTGGAGTGGCACCGTACCTCACAGAAGAGCATCAGGATGATATTCGGCGCCTGCTGGAAAAAGGAACTATGCTGGAACAGCAGGCCGCGGTACTAGCGAGTAAAGAAAGTGGAAGCTCCGCCCTGCAAAAACTTATCGAAAATCAACCGCCATTGCCAGACAACCTTCGCTGGGATGCAATTGGCCAACAACACGCTTTACAAAAAACAAAAACAGCCTAGACATATGAATTTTATAGATCCCCATATTCACGTTACCTCCCGCACTACCGACGATTATGAAGCCATGCAGAAAGCTGGTATTGTAGCGATTATTGAACCTGCCTTCTGGTTGGGGCAACCCCGTACCAAGGTAGGTAGCTTTCAGGATTATTTCAGTAGCCTGATTGGCTGGGAACGCTTTCGGGCCAGTCAGTTCGGCATCAAACACTACTGTACCATCGGGCTGAATTCCCGCGAGGCAAATAATGAAGCTTTGGCTGAGGAGGTGATGGAACTGCTACCATTGTTTCTGAATAAAGAAGGAGTGGTAGCCGTGGGCGAGATCGGGTACGATGATCAGACAGCTGCTGAAGACAAATACTTCCGCGAGCAATTAGAGCTGGCGCGGGATATGGAGATGACCGTGATGATCCATACTCCCCACCGCGATAAAAAAGCCGGAACCTCCCGCAGCATGGACGTCTGCGAAGAACACGGGCTAACCCCGGATAAAGTGATCGTGGACCATAATAATGAAGAAACCATTAAGGAGGTGCTGGATCGTGGATTCTGGGCAGGATTTTCCATTTATCCCCACACCAAAATGAGCCCGGAGCGCATGGTAGCTATTGTAAAGCAATACGGGCCGGAGCGCATTCTCGTGAACAGCGCCGCCGACTGGGGCATCAGCGATCCGCTTTCCGTACCCAAAACCGCGGCACTGATGAAAGAACAGGGTATCCCCGAAGAACACATCCGCCTTACCTGCTACCAGAATGCCCTGGATGCCTACGGCCAAAGCGGGCAAATGAAAGAGGCTGACTGGCAACAGCCCGAAGGAGTAGATCAACGTAAGAAATTTTCCGGTAATTCCGTGCTGCGGGGCGGTCAGACGCCTCGGGTAGATGAGCCCAAATAGAAGCGGTGCTCTTAGGTATATTCAACATTTCCAGGATAAATTTCGTATATTGTATATATGAGCAAGAATACTGATACCATAACACTCCATAGCAAGGGTGGGCGTTTATATGTAAAGCCTGAGGATATTCTCGCTAGCAAGCAAGCCCGGCGCGTACTGTCTCAGTTTAAACGGTCATCTATTTATAAGACAATTAAAGAACGTGATCGCAAGCCTTCTAGCGCAGCATAGCTCTGTATGCCTTTTAATTTATTGCTACTCCCATTAGTAGGAGGATATTATTTTTTAATTACTTCCCGCCTTACCAAATATATACATCAGCGCATTGACCGTCAAAAATTAATTTTTAATGCAGTGCTAGCGGGTATTTTTTTACTCGGACTGGCTATCGTCGGGGTCAAAGTATTAGAGACCCTTCAGCCAGTCTGGTTAGAAGGTATCAAGCAATATATTCCCCTACAGTTGCCTTACACTGGCACATCAATCCTGTCATTCGGTTTAGGAATTGCTCTCTCTCACCTTTCTAACCTTTTTATTAGTGATACTCAGGCACTAAGTCGTTCTATCAAATTTATTGGTAATGAACTGGAACAGTTGGTAAGAAGTGCTTTTTTAAATGCTGCGCTTATCTCTTTTACCATGAAAAGCGGAAAGGTGTATATTGGCTGGCCATTATCCCTGCCTCGGCCCTCCAGTGGCTCATATCTATCTGTACTGCCTCTTATCAGCGGATATAGAAATGAAACCCAGGAAATTATATTTACTACCGAATACTGGGATTTATATCAGGAAAGACAACAGGAGGGTGAGGGCAATATTTACGAGGGGTTTCTGCTGGTGCTAGCGGTAGACGAGGTTACCCATGCCAGTTTGTTCGACTTTGATATTTACGAACGATTCAAAAATCAGTAATCAGTACATGTCCTTCCAAAAAAAACTTTTCGCGTACTTACAATTGATGCGGCCAGCCAATATCGTAACGGCCATTGCCGATATTATGGCGGGGGCGGCCGCTACTGGAGTGTTTACTCTGGCGCTTTATACGAACAACAATGACTGGAACAGCGATTATCTTACTCATCTGCTCTGGCTGATTGGGGCCACTATTGGCCTGTACGGTGGTGGGGTGGTCTTCAACGATGTGCTTGATGCGGAACTGGATCAGAAAGAACGACCAGAACGGGCCATCCCTCGCGGAGATGTGTCCGTGACCGAAGCCGGAATGCTGGGCGGTGTTCTCCTCGCTGGCGGCATTCTCATGGCCCTTCAGGTATCCTGGATTAGCGCTATCATTGCGTTAGCGGTTGCACTTTGTGCTTTGCTTTACGATGCCTGGGGAAAACATCAATTAATCTTCGGCCCTCTTAATATGGGACTTTGCCGGGGTGGAAACCTTTTACTTGGTATGAGTCTGATTCCGGCCACCCTTTCCACTTATTGGTACATTAGTATCATTCCGGTGGTGTATATTGCGGCCATCACCATGATTAGCCGGGGAGAGGTGCACGGAGGCAACCGTTTGGCTTTGTGGGGCGGAGCCGGGCTGTATGCACTGGTGGTCGTGAGTATTGTGCTGTTAATTAGCTTTTCATCTGAAGTAAACTGGGTGGCTTTTTTGTTTCTTGGGTTGTTTGCTTCGCAGATTTTTCCTCCTTTAATGAAAGCCATCCACTACTTAAAACCTCAGTTTATCGGGAAAGCGGTGAAAGCCGGAGTAATATCCCTGATTATCCTGGACGCTACCCTGGCAGCGGTGTTTACAAGTTGGGAATACGGTTTATTGGTATTGCTGCTATTACCCATCTCCTTTGGGCTGGCCCGCTTTTTTGCCGTGACTTAGAAGCTGTGAGGTTGGTTTTTAGTAACAAAGAGAAATGCGAAAAGGGGTATGACAAAACTGAAGCGTTAAGTTTGACAGCTTCTTAATAAAGTGTAATTTATATTGCAGCAATTATTGTACTTTTGCTGTATTTGCTGAGTAGTAAGTTTATATGAGATCCATTACACAATCCTTTTCCGTCGCTTTTCAGTATCAGGTACATTTCACGCATCAGTTATTTCAGGCCGAAAACACGCTGTTACGAGATATATTCCCGAAGGAAGCCCCCGCTAAATTGTATTTCGTGATTGACCAGGGAGTTGCCGAGGCGCACCCCCGGTTGTCATCCGATATTCAAAACTACATACAAACCCACGAGGATTCTCTCTCGCTTTTTGCTGACCCGCTGATTGTTCCGGGTGGAGAGCCGGTGAAAAACGATACCCAATATCTGAAACAAATAACCGAAGCGGCAGACCAATACCGTATTGACCGTCATTCGTATATCGTAGCCATTGGTGGAGGGGCATTGCTGGATATGGCAGGGTTTGCCGCGGCAATCTCCCATCGGGGAGTGCGTCATATTCGAATTCCCACCACCGTATTGTCTCAGAACGACTCGGGAGTTGGCGTGAAGAATGGAGTGAATTTCTTCGGAAAGAAGAACTTTCTGGGCACGTTTGCCCCGCCTTATGCAGTTATCAATGATTCGGCTTTTTTGCATACCCTGGATGAGCGGGATTGGAGGGCTGGTATTGCTGAGGCCATTAAAGTAGCGCTCATCAAGGATGCGGCCTTCTGGGAGAAAATTGAACAGGATGCTCCTGCTTTAGTCAACCGCGATCTTCCGACCATGCAGGAGTTGATCCATCGCTGTGCCGAGATTCACCTGCAACACATTGCCGGGGGCGATCCTTTTGAAAGTGGATCATCCCGCCCACTGGATTTTGGTCACTGGGCCGCCCATAAACTAGAGCAACTGACGGATTATCAACTTCGCCACGGGGAAGCTGTCGCCATTGGTATCGCCCTGGATGTGGCTTATTCCTTCCTGCAAGGTATGCTCACCCAGGAAGAATTTCACCGGATTATCGAACTCATTCTTCAACTAGGCTTTGCTGTTTACACTTCCGAGCTAGACACTCCCGAACTGCTTCAAGGACTGGACGAGTTCCGCGAGCACCTGGGCGGCCAACTAACGGTCATGTTGCTGGAGAAAATCGGTAAGGGAGTCGAAGTACACGAAATGGATAAAAACGTCATCCAACAAGCGATCAGTCAATTAGCCGCCCTACAAAATACTGGCGTACTCTCATAATTTTTGCAACTCAATGCATACTATGGAGTTAAAAAATTTATCCGTCTACTAATTTGGGAAAGCTTGCTGTTTGAGCGAAGCGACCGGGCCGCCGGAGCGGTTTCAAGGTTTCCTAGATTTTTTGCATACTTTTTTATCGATGAAAAAAGTATGAGCCCGCCCGGCTTTGAGGGCGAATGTTAGAAAGTCAAAAACAGCGAGTTCTGCTCATCAAAAGCATAAATCAAATTAGCCAAAGGTTTAGCAATACTTTTTAACCTAACAACCATGAAGTTATCCAACCAACACCACCTTACCTACTGCACCAATATCCACCCCGCCGAAAGCTGGGAAGAAGTACTTAAAAGCCTGGAAACTTATGTCCCGGCGGTGCACTCAGCTCTTTCACCCGATCAACCCTTCGGCATCGGCTTACGACTTTCCCAACAAGCCGGTGAGCAATTAGCTGAACCTACCGCACTGGATGAGTTTCAGACTTGGCTGGAAGAAAATAACTGCTACGTTTTTACCATGAATGGCTTTCCCTACGGTGGATTTCACCGGCAGGTAGTCAAAGACCAGGTGCACCAGCCCGACTGGACGACTTCCGAACGCTACAATTATACGCTGCAACTATTCTCTATCCTCTCCAAACTGCTGCCTTCAAATATGGACGGTGGAATTTCCACTTCGCCTTTATCGTACAAATGGTGGCATGCGGATGAGGAGGCTCGGAATCAGGTCAGGCAGAAATCGACCGAGCATCTGGTAGAGATAGCTTCAAGACTTTACCGCAACCGGCAGGAAAGCGGGCAACTCCTGCACCTGGATATTGAACCTGAACCGGATGGCATGTTAGAAAATACCCAGGAGGTGATTGATTATTTCAATGACTGGTTGCTTCCGGTTGGCATCCCCATCCTGCAACAGCAACTTGGGCTAAGCCCCGATGAAGCTGAAGATTGCCTGAAAACGCATATCCAACTTTGCTACGATGTGTGTCACTTTGCGGTGGTCTATGAAAAGCCCCAGGAGGTATTTCAACGCTGGGCGGCGGAAGGCATCCGGGTGGGAAAGATTCAGATCAGTGCTGCTCTGAAAGCTGATTTACCCGCTTCAAAAGAAGAGCGAACCTCCGTAATACAGGCATTTCAATCGCTGGTAGAGTCTACCTATCTGCATCAGGTAGTGGCTCGTAAACGTGACCGGCAGTTGTTGCACTACCCCGATCTGCCCGAGGCGCTGGAGCATATTCATCAGCCGGAAGTAGCCGAATGGCGCACCCATTTCCACGTGCCGCTGTTCGTTCCCAGCTACGGTTCCCTTACCTCCACCCAGCAATCCATCCAGGAAGTATTGGATATTCTGGAGGAAACCCCAATCACGAACCATCTGGAAGTAGAAACCTACACTTGGGAGGTACTACCCAAAGAAATCCAGGTCGGCCTCGCCCAGTCTATCGTCCGCGAACTACAATGGGTTCAAGACTACTACAATAAGTAAATCTCCATCAATAACCAATTACCCTATCATTCACTCATTCGTTTTCCCATGCAAAAAACGGTAGTCATAGACGTAGTAGCCCTTTCTCCTCGAGTAATCGGAGAGCACACCCCTTTTCTGCAACGCTGGAGTCAGCAAGGGAAGCAGGCTTCTATAGAACCGGTACTGCCCGCCGTTACCTGCTCGGCCCAGGCGACTTACCTTACCGGAAAATGGCCCACCGAACACGGAGTGGTTGGGAATGGCTGGTACTTCCGTGATGAGTGCGAGATTAAATTCTGGCGGCAGTCCAACAAACTGGTGCAGGCACCCAAAATTTGGGATCTGGCCCGGGAAATTGATCCGGACTTTACCTGTGCCAACCTTTTCTGGTGGTACAATATGTATTCCTCAGTCGATTATGCCGCCACTCCGCGTCCCCTATACCCTTCCGATGGCCGAAAGCTGCCGGATATGCACACCCAGCCGATGGATTTACGCGACCGTCTGCAAAAAGAGCTGGGCACCTTTCCTCTGTTCGAATTCTGGGGGCCGAATGCCAACATCAACTCTACCAAATGGATTGCCGAATCAGCCAAGAAAATAGACCAATGGCATAACCCAACGCTATCACTTATCTATCTGCCCCACCTGGACTACAACCTCCAACGCCACGGCATTGACTTTGAGCACATTCAGAAAGATTTGCGGGAAATTGATGCTGTTTGCGAAGATCTGATCACCTACTACGAGGCCCAGGGCGCCCGGGTAGTGGTGTTGTCTGAATACGGAATTACCTCGGTAAGCCGACCGGTGCACATTAATCGGGTTTTGAGAGAGAAAGGATACATCACTGTGAAGAACGAGCTGGGACTGGAAACCCTGGATGCCGGAGTCAGCCGGGCATTTGCCGTGGCCGATCATCAACTGGCGCACGTATATGTACAAAACCCGGAAGACTTGCCCAAGGTGAAAGCTTTGCTGGAAGCCACTCCGGGCATAGAACAGGTACTGGATGCCGAAGGGAAACAAATCCATCACTTGGCGCATGGCCGGGCTGGTGAACTGGTAGCGGTTGCCGAAGCTGACTCCTGGTTTACCTACTATTACTGGCTGGACGATGCCAAAGCCCCCGATTATGCCCGAACGGTAGACATTCACCAAAAACCCGGTTACGACCCGGTAGAAATGTTTCTTGACCCTAAGATCAGATTCCCAATGGCGAAAGTCGGGTTAAAAGTACTTAAAAAGAAGCTCGGGTTTCGCTACCTGATGGATGTAATTCCACTGGATGCCACGTTGGTGAAAGGCTCGCACGGTCGTCTTAATTCAGATGCAGCCGATCGGCCATTGCTCATTAGTCAGCAAACGGATCTGCTTGGAAAAACCTCTCTCGCTCCCACTGACGTGCATGATCTATTACTGGCTCACCTGAATTCGCAATAGCTTATAAATCAGGAGAGTAACGGTTGGCGGATCTTACTCCCAGAGGTGTAGGATCAGTGGGTGAATGGTACCTTTCCTGGATAAAAAAGGTACAATTTCTGTAGGAGCAACCGGAAACATCAGAGGTATGCAAATGAAAGATATAATTCGGATAAGCTTAACCATGCTTTTAATTCTGAATGTAGGTTGCTTTGATGACGATGGTTGCGGCTCCTTCAAAGAACAGTTGATAGATGTTGAAGGAATAAGTGGAGCGAATGTGGCCCTGGGCAATAGTTACTCGAATTTTATAACATTGGGTGAAAGAGCCACGGTAGTCTATACAGAATTTGGTATACGGGCTACACCCGAAGCAACATACCGGAGCGAAACTGCTCAGGTTACTGGTGGTTTTCAGGCATATGCCTGTTCTCCAGCCGCCCCTCAGCCCAGCGAAGAAATTGCCGATATTGCGGTGTTTAGCACCGCCAACTATACCCAGGCCACTAGCAGTAAGGTGATTGCCGCAGGAGATACGCTCAACTCCATCATCAAAATTTATGAGCCTTATAGCGGGCGTATTGTTGGACTGCCTGATCTTTTGGTAGATGAAGACTTAATGGCTTCTGACGACCCTTTTACCCTGCAACTGGTCTCTGCACCCCGGGAAGCTACCGAACACCAGTTTACCGTACATTACCGGCTGACCAACGGGGAATTTTATCAGTTTACCACCAAGCCGGTAGTCATCATTCCCTAAACAACTGTCTGCGCAGATCGGTTGATAGAGATGAAACTATTTTTTAACCTTAAACCACTATTGTTATGGCTGATACCACCATTAAGAAAATAGACGGAACACATTCTCCAACTGAGGGTGCTGAGAAGTTTCTGGCCTCCGGGAGTACGCTTTCTATGCGTTTATGGGAGAATGAGCAACCAGATGAGAATAAACCAGAAGTGAGCCGCCCGTACGAAACCGTGGGATACGTCATCAAAGGAAAAGCCGAGCTGCATTCCGAAGGACAGGTTGTGACCTTGCAACCGGGAGATTCGTATATGGTACCTAAGGACGCCAGACATACCTATAAAATTCTGGAACCTTTTACGGCAGTTGAGGCTACCTCACCTCCGGCTCAGGTACACGGAAGGGATAATTAGCAAATCTTACGATCATACACCAAGCCGGACCTCAAACGTCCGGTTTTTTTATGCCCTTAGGTTAGTTGGAAACAGTTATAATCTTCGGCCTTACTGTATATTTGTAAATTATTTATGTGATCAATCACTCCACAACCCTCCGACCATGCTCATAAACCTTACAAAAACAGTATGCCTTACAGCGAGCATTGGCTGGTTGTTGGCCTGTGATTTCAATCCCAATACTATGTCCGATAAATTGCCCGAAGCTCCGATTGCCCAGAAAAAAGATTCCGCACTTACTATCCACGGCGATACCCGGGTAGACCCTTACTTCTGGATGCGTCTTACTGATGAGCAAAAGCGCTCAACCAAGCCGGATGAACAAACCCAGCAAGTGGTTCAGTACCTGGAGGATGAGAATGCTTATACTAAAGTGGCCATGAAGGATACCGAAGAACTTCAGGAGCAACTTTACGATGAAATTGTGGGCCGGATCAGCCAGACAGATGAATCAGTGCCCTACTTTAAAAATGATTACTGGTACTATACCCGCTACGAGGAAGGACAGGAATATCCGATTTACGGACGCAAAAAAGAAAGTCTGGAAGCCGAAGAAGAAGTCTTACTGAATGTAAATGAACTGGCCGAAGGTTTCGATTATTACAACGTGGTAGGCTTAAAAGTAAGTCCGGATAACAAATTACTGGCTTTTGCCGAAGATACGCTGAGCCGGAGGGTCTACACCATTCGCTTCAAAAACCTGGAAACCGGGGAGATGTTGCCCGACCAGATTGAGAATACCCAGGGTGATGGTGCCTGGGCGAAAGATAACCAATCGTATTTTTATACTACCAAGGACGAGGTAACGCTGCTTTCCAACAAAATCTGGCGGCACCGGCTGGGTGAGGAAATAACTGCCGATGAACTAAAATATGAGGAGAAAGATCCTGCTTTCTACATTGGTGTAACCAATTCTACTTCAGGGGATTATATTATTGTCTGGCACCGGAGTACGTTAGCCAATGATTATCACTTGCTAAAGGCTGATCAGCCCGATGGCGATTTCCAACCGTTTACTCCCCGGGAGACGAAACACCTCTATAGTATTGAGCACATTGGCGACAAATTTTATATCCTTACTGATTGGGAAGCACCAAACTACCGGCTGATGGAAACCTCTGCCAACGCTACTGATAAGCAAGCGTGGAAGGAAGTGATTCCCCATCGTAAGGATGTTCTGTTGGATGATATGGATGTCTTTCAGCGCTACCTGGTGCTCACCGAAAAATCGAATGCCTTGCCTAAACTACGGGTGATGGATCGGCAATCAAATGAAGAGCACTATATTCAGTTCGACGAGCCAGCTTACGTTTTATCATCGGCGACCAATCCGGAACAGGACACGGAAATTTTGCGCTACGGCTATGCTTCGCTCACCACTCCTACCACCATCTATGATTATAACATGCGTACCCGTGAGCAGGAACTTAAAAAACGGCAGAAAGTAGTTGGCGGACATAACCCAGATGAGTATGTGACCGAGCGAGTGTTTGTGCCTGCTCAGGATGGCAAGCAAATTCCAGTTTCGCTGGTATACAAAAAAGGGATGCGACAGGGAAACAACACGCCTCTATTGCTGTATGCCTATGGCTCCTACGGATTTTCGGTCGACCCGGGATTCAACAGTGCCCGCCTGAGTCTGCTGGATCGCGGATTTATCTGGGCTATTGCCCACATACGAGGTGGACAGGACATGGGGCGTGAATGGTACGAAGACGGCAAGATGTTCAATAAGAAAAATACCTTCACCGATTACATCGATTGCGCCGATCACCTTGTGGCTGAAGGTTACACTTCTAAAGAGCATCTGTATGGGCTGGGCGGTAGCGCCGGTGGCCTGCTGATGGGTGCCGTTGCTAATATGGCTCCCGATCGTTTCAACGGTCTTATTGCCGCCGTACCATTCGTAGATGTGGTATCCACCATGCTGGACGAGTCCATTCCCCTCACTACCAACGAATTTGATGAATGGGGCAATCCTAAAAAACTGGAATCGTACGAATACATGCTGTCTTATTCACCCTACGACAACGTGAAGGAGCAGGCCTATCCGAATATGCTGGTCACTACTGGCCTGTTCGATTCACAGGTACAATACTGGGAACCCGCCAAATGGGTGGCCAAACTGCGGGATAAGAAAACGGATAATAATCTTTTGCTACTGGAAACCAATATGGATGCCGGCCACGGTGGCGCCTCAGGCCGTTTTCAGCAATATAAAGAAACTGCCTTGGAGTACGCTTTTATGTTAAAGTTGGAGGAAGAGCAGGAACAACCTAACTAGGATTATTTCTGCTTAATGGCTAATTGTCCGCAGGCGGCGTCAATGTCTTTGCCCCGGCTGCGGCGTACATTCACAGTCACGCCCTTATTTTCTAAGAAGCGGGCAAACTGGTCCAAACGGTCTTCTTCGGTATTTTTAAAGTCAGCTTCTTTGATGGGGTTGTACTCAATCAGATTGACCTTACTGGGCACGTACTTGGTGAACTGCCACAATTCCCGGGCATCATCCAGTGTATCATTAAAGTCGTAGAAGACGATGTACTCAAACGTGATGCGGGATTGGGTTTTCTGGTAAAAATACTGCAAAGCCTCTTTCAGCACCTCCAGCGTATTGGTTTCGTTGATCGCCATAATCTGGTTGCGTTTCTCATCATTGGCGGCATGCAGCGATAGCGCCAGATTAAACTTCACCTGATCATCGCCCAGTTTCTTAATCATCTTGGCAATCCCGGCGGTAGATACGGTAATGCGTTTGGGTGACATGTTCAACCCTTGCGGGGAGGTGATATGCTCAACAGATTTTAGCACGCTGGCATAGTTCAGCAGTGGCTCGCCCATGCCCATGTACACAATATTAGACAGCGGCATTCCGTACTGCTCCTCAGCCTGCCGGTTGATCAGCACCACCTGATCGTAAATCTCGGCAGCATCCAGATTACGCTTGCGGTCCATATAGCCGGTGGCACAGAATTTACAGGCCAGAGAACAGCCGACCTGAGAGGATACGCAAGCGGTCATGCGCGACTTGGTAGGAATCAGCACTCCCTCTACCAGATGTTGATCATGCAGGCGAAACATGGATTTGATGGTCCGGTCGTTACTCACCTGCTGCTCGTGGACTTGCACCGCGTTGATGGTGAAGTTGGCTTCCAGCAGTTCGCGGGTTTGCTTGGAGAGGTTGGTCATCTCGGCAAAGCTGGTGGCCGATTTCTTCCATAGCCATTCCTCAACCTGCTTCACCCGAAAGGGTTTCTCACCGGCTTCCAACAAGAATGCTCGTACATCTTCCGGCTTGGTTTTGCGAATATCTTTTTTTGCTGCTGTTACTGTCGTCATGCTGAAAAAAGTCTGTAGTATCAACACATAAGCCTTTCCGAAAAGTTTGGTGCAGTGGGAATATTCTCGCCTACGGCTCGACTTGAGTGGTATTGCTCGGGTGAATTGTTTCTAGTGCTTTATCGATGGTGTTCATCGTTGTATATTCTTGTTGCACCAGCTCATTTACCTGTAGCAGCAAAGTATTAATGGTTTTGTTTATGTCCTCGTCTACCGGAGCGTAGATGACTCCCGTGATAGATTTGAGTGTTTCCTCTATAAAAAAACGTTGTATATCATAGACTTCAGTCAGGTTTTCTACCACCTGATAATCAAACTCTGAAACAATACCCGTAGCCATGGCTGCCTGCCACGAAGTATTGCTGGGAAATTTTGGGTAAAATGTTTGCTCATCAACCAGCAAACCAAAGGCTTTAACATCAAAATAACCTCGTTGGTGCAGATACAGACGTAAAGAATCGGTTTCAATAGTGGCTGTTTTTTGTAGACGCGCCAAGACTCCCTCATGAATTTGCACCGCAGAATCTATAAGTTCTCGATTATTTTTCATTTCCTGCACAATACGCTCCATCGCTATCTTCTTTTGCTGCTGTGTCTTCTGGTTCTCAGCATAGCGGTTGATAAACAGGGCAAATAAAACGCTGAATACAATCAGTGCACTTTCTACCAGCAATCGTTTAAATCCTTCTATTTTAATTTTCATGAGAACCCCCTAAGGTTTAACTACAGTTACTAACTTCTGGCTATTTCAATAAAACTTCTAGGTATTTATTTTCAAAGTCAAGTCTTAGCCAGTGTTTATCACATTCGTCCGGAATGCAAGCAATTAAGCTCTCACTTTTAATATACTTTTCCATTGATTTTGGACCAAACTTGACGACTAAGTCATAGCTATCTTGCCCATCTTTTTCAATCCAGGCTTTTGTTTTGATTTCTTTACTGATTGTCAGGTTTTTAACCGATAAACTTTTAAAATCATTGGGGAAAGGGTCTATTCCATCACACCAATAGCCTCTGTCATTTCCACCACTTAAATAATCAGAATTTAGCTTCCATTCCAGGTGAGTGCAAAACTCTTCATTAAACGAGGGGTTTATCTGCCAATTATAATTAAACGCTTTGCATTTCGGGCACGCTATATTCTCAGCACTTAAATTAGTAAAGCTGCATCGATTACAATGACCAAACTTTTTATTTAAATGTTGAATTGCACTCTTTGCATCACTCAAACTAAGTCCAGTCGAATTCTTTACTGCTTTAATAGCAAACATTTTGAGGTCTTGTTGCAATAACCCCCAGATTTCTAACCGCTGTTCATCTGATAGATGCAAGTCCATAATTATCCAGTTACATCTCTGACATTTTTTGTCCATTTCCTACCGGCGATTTATCGGATATATTACATTATATTATGCCTTCACCTTAAGTTTTCTATAGATACAAACTATTGAAGTGAAAGGTGTAAAGGAGCTTATTCTTTACTGTTTCCATTCAGAGCCGCGCCCAGGTTCAACTCCGAAAGCTTGGTACCGCCTTTGATGCCAAAATCCAGCGTACGGATGGGGAACGGTATGGTGATTCCCTGGGCATCGTAGGCTTTTTTAATAGCAATGATGGTTTGGTTAATGATGACCAGAATGCTGGGTTCGCCCGGAAAGGTAATCCAGAAGCGCAGGTTAAAATTGATAGAGCTGTCTTCAAAGCCATAATAATCAAAAATAATATCTTTATCCAGCCTCACCCCTTCCACTGTTTTTACGGCATCCAGCGTTACCTGCATGACCTGCTCCAGATCTTCCCCGTAGGAAACGCCGATCTTTAGATCAATACGTCGCTCGCCGGTAATAGAATAATTGATGATCTTCTTCTGAATTACATCTTTGTTGGGAATATAGACCTCCTGCCCCTGAAATGTGCGGATGACAGTAAGGCGGAAATCGGTACGATCCAGCACTCCGGAGGTGCCATCGATTTCTACCACATCACCTATATTAAATGGTTTTTTAAAAGCCAGAATGACCCCGGCAATAAAGTTGGCAGCAATGTCCTGAAAGGCAAAACCTAGGGCAATACCCACCACCCCCAGACCGGCGATCAGGGAAGTCACGGCTTTGTCCAGCTCCAGAATTTCCAACACTACAAACATGCCCACGCTCAGACATACGTAATACATCAACTGCGTAAGTAGCCGCTGAATACCTACATCTTCGGTAGCTCGGGTAATAACGCGGGCAAACAGACGACGGGCGAGACGCGCCAGGTTGAGAAAGACCACAAAAGCAAAAATAGCCAGCACCAGATTGGGCAACATGGCAGTAATTCTCTCCAGCCAGGCTTCCAGTTTATCCATAATCGTAGCCAGCGCATCATTCACATTAAATTCCATAAGTACAAAGATTATTGATTAGCTGCGGAAAGTTAGGAAAAAGACGTTACTCTCGGAGAAAAGACGGGAGGTAAAAATGGAACAGGAATGGAGGAAAGGAAGCCTGCTGGGGTCAGCACGGTAATGGTACAATTGGTTGTAAGCCTACAACTTACGGTGCATGTCAAAAATATTGGAAGGGCTGCGAGAGAGCGACCGATAGAGAAAACTGTTAAATGTTAAGATTGGTAAAGTTATAAGCAGGAAGTGGCTTAAGTTTCCTGCTTATAGTCTTCATGTCAATTACTGGCGAGCAAATTACAGGATTCTACCAGGCGGATAAATTCCTGTCGATAGCCTTCCGTGTCTTTCCCCTGAGCTTCCCGAGCCAGTTGAGCGACTGCATCGTAAGTAAGGTCGCCTTTGAATGCTGAATCGCGCAATAGCATGCCAAAGCCGGCTACAGATGCCGAAAAACGGAAATTATCCGATGTTTGCTCGAGTGACAACACTTCGTTGGTGAGCGGTTGCTCGAGCAGCTGGCTGGTATTGCTGTCGGGAGCTTTGTAGCGCAGCTTCAGGGTGAGCCATTCGTCGGTGCGGGAGGCGGATCGCTCAGTTTTCTGTTGCTGGTACTTCAGGTCGTCAACGGATTTCAACAGGTCGCCTGCATCGGTTCCTACCGGAATAATCTCGTACAGGGCCGTGACGGTATGGCCAGAGCCCAGTTCGCCCGCATCTTTTTTATCATCGTGAAAATCTTCACTCTTCAGGGCGCGGTTTTCGTAGCCGATGAGGCGATAGCCCTGCACTTTAGCCGGGTTGAATTCAATCTGGAATTTTACATCTTTGGCAATGGTAAACAGGGTGCCACCAAACTCGCTCACCAGTACTTTCTTAGCTTCCTGGATGTTGTCGATATAGGCATAGTTTCCATTACCTTTATCGGCCAGCACTTCCATTTTGGAATCTTTATAGTTACCCATGCCAAAGCCCAGAACGGTCAGGAAGATACCATCCTCACGCTTTTTCTCAATCATGCGTTCCATACCTGCATTGCTGGATTCGCCGATGTTAAAATCTCCGTCCGTAGCCAGAATCACCCGATTGTTACCTCCTTCGCGAAAGTGCTTTTTGGCGATATCGTAAGCCAACTGAATACCGGCACCACCAGCGGTAGATCCTCCGGCCTGCAAACGATCAATGGCTTCCTTGATGGTGGCTTTATCGCTACCCGGAGTAGACGCTAAAACAACTCCTGCCGCTCCGGCATACACCACAATAGCCACCCGGTCTTCATCGCGCAATTGGTCGGTGAGCATGCGGAATCCTTTTTTGAGCAGGGGGAGCTTGTTAGAATACTCCATAGAGCCGGAGACATCAATCAGGAAGACCAGGTTGGAGGGGGGAAGGGTTTCGGTAGGAATCTGTTTCCCCTGTAAGCCTACGTGCAACAAATGATGTTGCGGATTCCAGGGGCATTCGGCTAGTTCGGTACTGATAGAAAACGGTACATCACTTTTGGGCTGAGGATAATCGTAGGTGAAGTAGTTCACCATCTCTTCAATACGCACCGCATCCTTGGGCGGCATTTCACCTTGGTTGATAAAGCGACGGATATTGCCGTAAGATGCAGCATCCACGTCAATAGAAAAAGTAGAGAGTGGATTGCGGGTAGCTGCCAGAAATGGGTTTTCCCGGATGGTAGCGTATTCTTCCGTATTAAATTCTTCGGGCCGTTCACCGTCCGTCGGTGGATAATATACATCTGATTCTTCTGCTTCGTACATCATGGGAGTTGAAGCTACTGCCTGACTGTTCCGCACATTAACACCAGCAAATTTCCCCATCAATCTTTTTTGCGTGGCATATCCGGTCATCACTACTTCGGACAACTGCTGCTCATCCGCTGTCATTTTCACGTTAATCACCGATTGCTGCTTTACCTTAACCTCCTGGCTTACATACCCAATGGTACTAAAGACCAGCACATCCTTCTCAGAAACATTTTCTATACGATATTGCCCGTTGATATCAGTCACGGTGCCGGTGGTGGTACCTTTAATAATGATATTCACCCCCGGCAGGGCAGTGCCGGCCTGGCCATCAGTGACCGTTCCGGTAATGGTTTGGGTAGCGGGTTGCAGCGTAAAAGCCATCAACAACCCGGCTAATAATAAGATCATCGTTTTCATAACTATATTCGTTGTTTCTTAAAGGATGCAGCAGGAGGTTCAATTCCACACGACATACTAAAAATTTTTTTTTTCTATCTCTCGTGTGGAATTGGATGAGCATTTGCATCCTGTTAGTGTAGTTGCAACAATATGCTCTTCAAACGACGCAGTAGTAAAGCTTTGGATGACTCTGAACTGTTACAAAAGTACCAGGTCTCGGGTGAGCTCCCGGTATTGGGCGAGCTTTATGAGCGCTACATGCCGCTGGTCTATGGGGTGTGCCTTAAATACTTTAAGAGCAAAGAAGACAGCCAGGATGCGGTGATGCAGATCTTTGAATTGCTGGTAGACCGCCTGCGTACTGAAGAGGTACGGCAGTTTAAACCCTGGCTCTATGTGGTAACCCGAAACTACTGCCTGATGCAGTTACGAAAAGCCAAAATCCATCATATTCCGCTGAATGGGCATGCGGAAAGTCTGGAGGAAACGGAAGACGAAACATTATCAGAGGAGCAATGGCAACTACTCGAAGAGGGACTGGGACATTTATCATCTGAACAGCAACAATGTCTTCAACTCTTTTACTGGCAGCAACAATCGTATGAGGCCATTGCTGAGCAGACAGGCTACGAAATGAAGCAGGTGA